>JBGSTP010000158.1:0-31893 GCA_041736515.1 Pirellulaceae bacterium | reverse complement strand
AACTTCACTCGCCACACGCATCCCAGGGCGGTGAAAACTGGCCTCACTCCACTTAGTGAATTGTAACACTCGATGCCTTCCCGCCCATTGAAGACGATTTTACTGACGGGCCTGAAGCTAGGGGTACCGGCGGCTTTATTCGCCTACCTGTTGTGGAGCGTTCCCCGCGAAGAATATCAGGCCTTTTGGAGTCAGCCCAAACGTTGGGATTTCCTGGTTTCTGCTCAATTAATTGCCTTGCTGGCCATCGTAATCAGCTTCCTACGGTGGCGACTATTGGTTTGTGCATTCGGAATTCCGTTCTCGGTTCGCGAAGCGCTGCGGCTTGGATTCTTGGGTTTCTTGTTGAATTTCGTGTCGATTGGCAGCGTCGGCGGAGACGTATTCAAAGCAATCTTAGTTGCCCGCGACCGCCCAGAAAAGCGTCCGGAGTCGGTCGCTTCGGTGTTGCTTGATCGAGCCATTGGCTTGATGGGACTGCTGATTTTGGCTTGGATCAGTCTCGTGCTGTTTGCCGATGAGAATCTATCGCCTTTGTTGAGCGGCATCCGACGTGGAGCTGCCGTTCTGGCTACGCTCTCAATGCTTGGGTTGGCTACTGCTGTATTCGCCGGACGCTGGTTCGATAGACTCATCGGTTGGGTTTCTGGCCTACCATGGATGGGCGAGACTTTGGCCAGAATGGCGCTGGCAGTACGGCAACTCCGCAGTAAACCGTGGCTGTTGGTTACCATGAGTCTCTGGGCGATTTGCGTGCACACATTGCTGGCCATTTCCATTTATTGTGTCTCGTGTGGGATTTATCCTGAGCATCCAACTTTGAGTCAACATCTGATGGTCGTGCCACCGGGCATGGCCGCCGGAACTCTTCCGCTCGCACCCGGCGGTATTGGTGTTCAGGAAGGTGCGATCGCTGGGTTGTTCGGTCAATTGCCCGATCTGCCTCAGAATTTTTCGGGCATTTTGGTCGCTACTGTGTTTCGCTTAATCACGATCGCGATCAGTGGTATTGGAGTGATTTACTATACTGCTAGCCACGGTCGCGAGTTCGAGTTTGTGGAACAGGAGATAGGCGACACAAAACCGAGCTTGCAGTGAAAAACCAATTGGCCGAAGGTTGATGCGTTGACAGAGCATGCTGCGGTGTCTAAACTTGAAATCGGTCGGACCGCACCCGATTGTGCGGAGTTCTTGGTTGTTTCTTCAACGCTGTGTAGCATTGTGTTTGTTGTTACTCTACGGAGTACCAGCTTCGATTGGGCCGCATTGGCACCATCACGAAGTCTGTTCGCACGCGCACAGTGGCACTTCCTGTTCGGCTGAAAGCGATCTCGAAAACCAATGCTGTTCGCATGAACCGCATGCGGTTGCACCCGAAGAGTCTTCAGGGAAGGCCCGCCCACAGCAGTTCGTGGTTGGGCATAGTGTCTGTGCCATTTGCTTTTTCTATGCACAAGCGCAGGTCGAACAACGAGCTGCAGCGGATGCGAGTAATGATCTAGTCATTGCTTCCACAAATCCAGCCTCTTTCAAAGCCGAGTCAGCTTGGCTTCTACTCCATGGCGCGCGCGGACCACCGCTTTTCGTTTAGGTCCTGAGAAGAGATTCTCGGACTCGACTTTGTTTTCGCAAGGTTGCAATCCTGCGGAGTCTGACGTGCCACAGTTGGGCGTCGAGATTTCATTGTCGCATGTGAAGGCACGTGCGTGCGCTCTGCTATCCAAGAAAGTTTGCAATAGCGACCGGGATACTGAGCGCCTTCACACCATCCGTTTTTAAGTCGTCCGTGGTATGCGTGGCGTGCCGTTATCGGTCCGACCAACCCATGTCTGGTGCCAACCGCGCTGCCCCGGACGACCAATTCCCTCACATAAATCACTGATTCTCCATAAGTGGAAAGCAAATGAACTCTCCAACGCGACACAAAAGTAGAGGCTTTACATTAATCGAACTGTTGGTTGTCATTGCAATTATTGGCATCCTGGTTGGCTTGTTGCTGCCGGCTGTTCAGGCAGCCCGCGAAGCGGCGAGGCGGATGCAGTGTGCCAATAATCTGAAGCAAGTTGGACTAGCGGTCTCCAACTATGAGTTGGTGCATGGATCCATGCCATTGACAACTACTGGTCCCAGCAGGCTCACTCCTCGACTAGGAAGTGGCTTCACTAGTTGGCTGGCGATGATTCTTCCGCAGATCGAACAAACGAGTTTGTACAACTCGATCGACTTTAGCCAAGCTTTGACCGACGACAAAAGTTTTTCAATCAGCGATGACTACACACAATTGACCATTAGCAGCTCTCACCCGAACGCGCGGGCAGCAGCTACGAATGTGCCTACCTATTTATGCCCGTCGGACTCCAGTTTACTCACTCCAACGCTTGGAACGGCGCAACCTGCTCCAGGGTCTTACGCGGGCAATTTGGGATGGGTTCGTGGTGCGAGTGGAATCGACGGGGCTGGCCCGGCTATCAGACAAGCTAATGGTGCGATGCCAATTATCAATCCGGCTCAGCCCGACGCTTGGCAGGTAGTTAGAGTTAAACTTCGAGACTTCACAGACGGCACATCGCAAACAGTTCTCGCCGCAGAGCGATTGATCAATAACGCGGTGGCTACCAACGGGACATTCGGCACTACGATGACAGGTGCTCTCCTTCCTGCCACAACATCGTTTTGCGCTGGCTCGGGAAGCAGCAATCGAAAACTGGGCGATTGGGTAACCTACTGCAATGGAGTTTCAGTACCTGATCCTACGTACTCTCTCCCTCATGGGCGCAGTTGGATCTCCGGTTGGACTTTGGCAGCCAATCTCTATATGCACGTGATGCCGATCAATTCTCGCAACTGCCATCTGTATGGCGGCGAAGATGATGGGAGCAACATTGTAACTGCAAGCAGCAAGCATGCTGGTGGCGCGCAAGTCGTCTTCGTAGATGGGCATGTTCAATTCATCAGCCAGTCGATCAGTAGCGAAATCTGGTGGGCAATTGGTTCGCGAAACGGAGGTGAGGTTGTGGGGGAAGTTCCATAGTTGATTCATAGTCAACTGCTTTTATATCCAGCTAGATCACTTCAAGTAACAAAAGAGGAATTGTGATGAAAATGAGTAGTGTCTTCAGCCTGGCGGTAGTCTTCGCGAGTTTCGTCGTGAGTCTCTGCCATGCAAATGTTTATGTCTCTGGGCATGCAGACCTTGGCGTTGGCTTCGAAGGGAATAATTTGCATCTGCATCTACATGCTGAGAATACGCTGGGGCTGTTCGGCGGTGGGACGGCAATGGCTGGGGAATATGAACCAGGCGACTTAATGATCGGCGTTCCCTCGCCCTCGATTTCGAGGCCAGTCGGGAGCACCTGGGACTTTCTGGCACCGAACGCCGGCGATTCAGTCTGGTTCTTGCCGCAGGGTTCCAATCCGCTAAAGCCCTTTCTAGGGTTAGGCACTGAGGAGCTAAGTCCAGCTGATGGATGGACAACTCCATTGACCTGGACATTCAATTCGATCAATCGAATCTCGGGGGATAATTCGTCCTTTGCAATCTGGCAAGAGAGCGCAGGTACAGTTACGGTTTTTGCATCAAGTCTCGTTCCCACCGGGACCGGTAACAGCTGGACACAGGCAGCTTTCAGCCATGATCACTTCAATTTTGGCTTCACAGGTGAGGGGGTGTACGACGTGAGCCTGACGATCCGAGGCGCCAACGTAGGTGGCGGTCCCATTGCGGCGGGTACCTACAGTGACACGGCAGCGTTTCGTTTCGTTACGGGCAGCGCAATCGCGTCGGTACCGGAGCCAAGTAGCCTTGGACTCGTTTGTCTGTTGGCCGCTGGAGGTTACTTACGTCGTGCTCGACGTGGAAAACTCGTCAAACAACTCACGGAAAGTAAGTGAACTCGCTAGATTTTTCGCCGTCGCGCAACTCAAGTCGTCAATGGGCTGAGCCTTTCGGATATGCGTTAGGACACAGCGGGACTCTCATGTCCCGCTCGCTTCGTATCCGGTCTCGCTGCGTCTCGCCTAAAGAAACACTTGGGAGGGGAGCGAGACCGATACATGACAAGCAGTTCCCGGCAATAAACTGCATTTGAGCGCGACGATCGGAGGCAGAATCACTGACTCGGGGAGACTAAACCCGGGATAATAGCCGGCTGCGTCGACGGCTTTCTAGGCTCTGACTAATTAACATCCACAGGGCAGCAAAACACAGCACCCAGCTCGGCCACTCGACAGGAAGTGGTAACCAGGCCATCGCTGCTAGAAAGAACCAATAGAGCCACGGATGAGCCGAGACTAGTTGTAGGACGAACCCGCCGAGTCGCTTCGCAACCAGTAGGGTTAATAAAGAGGCGAGCGCTATCAGCGTGGCTGCAATAGTTCTAGACATCCAGTTCGATGTGGCTGCGGGGATTGATCGTAGGAGAATTTCTCCCTGTGCGACGTTTAACAACTTGCTTTCGTGTGGCTCAGAGTCAGGTAATGGTACATTTTTTCCGACCAGATCGCTGGTTTGCCATCCCGCAGAGTCGTTTCCCCACGCTATGTCGGCACTCTGTTCGCCCGCCTGGAGTCTCAAGCTTTGCCATAGCTCTTCAGCGGTCGTTGTCGAGAATTGTTCACCGCCGTTGTCACCGCCATTGTCAATGCCGAGCGAGTTCATCGCTTGCTCAAAAATCTTTGGCTCAATAGTTTCCGTGCCCTCAAGCTCAACTTGGGATGGATACCACTGTTGCAACCACAACAGAACTTCGGAGGAGGAGTTAGTGCTGATGCTAGAAAAATGGTCTAGCAACAATTCAGCCCAACAATTCGCATAGACGGCCTGAACATTGCGTGGTTCTTCGCGGGGGCCTGTCGCCTTAATCTCCAAGTCTTCAAGCCTGCTCTCTACGATACTTAAGGTTTTCGTCGTCGTATTTGCAAGCTCGACGATTGGCAAACGCAGGGCCGTGTTCGCACCGCCAGAAACTTTGTTATTCGACTTCCAGTGCACCAACAACTGCAAATGGACAGGCATAGTGTTGGGCTGCATAAGCACTGATAGGCGTTGCTTCTCGATCCGCCAAACTGCAGGCTGATTGCCCAGCTCAACGCCAAGGACTTCGCAATGCGGGGGAAGTGTAATGGGTAAACTCAAAAGTCCGTTGGGGGCAATCCAGTAGTCGATGTACCCCGAAACGTTTCCTAAGCGATGATTTAGCAAAACGACTCTTGATAGGAGCAACTCAGCCGATCGACTGGTGGTCTCGCTTGTGCGCCAACTGACTTTCGACTGTGCCGCTTCCGCTGTAAAATACACAGTCTCAGATTGCTCTTCAGATCGAATGAGTTCGCTAGAGATGTCGTCTAGTTTTCGACCCGTCTGAGCCCAATTCACGCGGTTCGTGTCGATCGTGGTTGGCAAACCAAGGATTGGCGTGACGCGACTGCTGGTCAACACGGCGACATGTGGAATTGTTAATACCTGATTTGCAGTGGCAGTTGGTAACAAAAAGCTAAACTCTACTTTCGTGATTCCTTCGATGGGCTTCGGCGGAATCAGGCGTAATGTAAGCGAGTCGCCAAACGGGACAAGCTGAGCGGGTAACTGGCCAGCGTCTACAGTGTCTCGTACTGCGACCGGCAATTCAAAAAATGCAAAGTCCAGTGGGAGTACATCGGTTTTCCAGGCTGTCGTTACCGTTGCCTTCCATGATTGATCCTGACGGCGAACAATCGTCATTACCGACCCCAGCAAAGGTGGTTGAGACCGTCGTGTTAGCTTGAACGAGGTTGGGAGCCATGGAGCATCGCGGTAGGAATTTCCAAGCTCAATGTTTCCCAACAGAGTTTCCAAGTTGGTCAGCTCGTCTGTTGTGCTTGAGTTGGCCGGCTCGAGGGTTAGACTGTCCTCAGTTTGCAGCTCGCAGTTGATGCCTGCACCGCGGTACAGGCTGTAGGCTGAACTACTTGCTTCGAAGTTTCTCATGAACAGACGCGGCAGTTTGATTGAGCGATTGAAATCGAGAGGCAATGCCAGCGATACCTCTACTTTTTCATAACCGCCCGGATTCTCACCCGACTGAACCTCGATAATGGAGTGTGTACCTGCATCCGCGACTCGAAATACGGCGGGGCTTCCATCAATAGAGACGCTATCCACTCTCGAGTTCTTGGGAGCAGTCAGCACAACCATACGAGTTTCGGGAACGAGGCATTGAGCGCGATAATTGATTCTCGCTTCATTTTTGTTTAAGTGCACATCTGTGAATTCGTCAATTGTATTCTGGTTCTGATCGGAAACGCGTCGCAATGTGGTCCCCATTGCGCCAATCACGCTGTAGAGTCTAGGTTTGGTTGACCAACCGAGATCTCCCCATTCCAATCCTGGTACGTTCACCAGTTCTTGCCAGAACTCCAGTCCCTCTGGTCGCCAAATGGCATTCTCTTCACTTGACCAGGCAAGGGTTCGCGTAACCGCCTGTTGACTGACCTCGCGCAATGAAAAAAATGGCAATAGCAGTGAGCCGGTAGCTTCAGGGTCGCGTGGGACCATTAGTACGCGAATCGTTCGGGTGGGGGCGTCACCCCAGTTCTCAGCACATCGAACAGTAAAGACGCGACGGCCACCCAGCGACGAAGTCTCCTCGTAGATCAACTCACCGTCTCCCCAAGATCTACCAACGGGCTCCCAACCAGGCTCGGCAACCACATGCAGTTCTCTCGGCAGTACGCCCGCATTGTCGATGCGTAATTGGCAAACCGCCGCAATCTGATGGTCGCGAGCCTGTAGCCACGTATCTGCAAAGACTGCCGGCGGTTGCTGCCCCAACGCAGTTCGCGCGGCACTCGCCGACCAGGCAACTTCCAGAACTTCAACGGGGCCAATCAGTTCGGTAGATACTGACGACACTGCCTTTCGCGACATGCCAGTCGACTTGACCTCGAAGACAGAGTTTCCATCGGCGACTATACGCAACGTCGCATTGGGTATCGGCGGAATGGAACACTTGATCGTCGTTTGTGAATTCAAAGGAATCACTTGCGGCCTCAGCTGAAGCTGCAGCGACACGACGCCGGTAGTGCTAGGCCGGAACGCTATTGCGTCGAAAGTCTGACTTAAATCACGCCCTCCTACAAACAACTCCTGGCCGGCTTCGGAGCCGCGCAGCAATGTTACTTGACTGCTATCAAACGGCAAGCGAATTTCCGTCTCAGCCTGTGCGACTTGAAGTCGAAACTCTGCGGTCAATTCCTGAAGTTGGTCAATCTGCCCCGGCAAACCAGGCTTGGTTCTCAAAGTGTAGTCTGCCGAAAGAATTTTGGGGGGCAAGGCAATGCCAGCGGCCTCATTGCCTCCTTCGAGCAACTCCAACAGTCGAATCGGAACATAAGCGTAGCCAGAAACATTGCCCGAATCATCAATGGGAATTAGTACACTGTAGATTTCGGGAGTCAATTCGCCTGGCTCTTCAGCGGGACTCTTGCTCGTTGCTCTCAACTGCTCGTCTTGAATCGATCGAAATGGACCCTGCCCGTTAGCTGGTGCACAGGTCGCTAACATCAAGCCAATTCCAGCCGTCGTACGCGTAAGGTTGACAACCGCCGAGCGGCCCCTCGGGCGAGATCCGTTGGACTTCAGTTCACGTACCAGCCCACCCAACCGTATAAGTGCAGCCAGCGATGTGGATAGCAGCAACAGCTGCACGAACGGCAATTGCGTAGGGGGCACAACGATCGTAGCGATACAGCAGAGCGAAAGCGCGAGCCACCAACGCTTGACAGCAGTACCAATGAACATCCAAATTGTCGCCACCATTCCCAGCACAGCGGCCAAAGTCATAGCCGATAAAGCGTTACGGTTTATAGTCCACTCGCCCGGCGAATTGACTTCATCACTTGCTGCAATCAATTGTCTTGTATCTCCGCCCAAGTCAACCTTGCTCCATCCGACGGAGAACGAACTCTCCGATTCTCGCTGCAAGGAAACGGCAATTGGCTTGGTCTCCAGTTCGACCAACGGAGCAAGTAAGCTCCACCACTTTCGAGGAGTCAAACGATCCAACAAACGCGACGGCGCGTTCGCCTCTGTAAACGCAGCTCGTATCGATCCCAATGCTATGCGGGAAGGTGGAATCGTAAGCGACGACTGAGACTCGAGCACTGGCAATGAGACCTTCGGTAGAGGTAGTCGTTCGTAGCTCAGCCATTTTGGCGGCTCATGCTGACTGTAACATTGGATGCGGATGGTTGACTTATCGTGATCGTCGATATCAAAACGGACTATCCGCTGTGCTGCGGGAATTTCTATAGGCTGGTCGTTAATCCATGCATGAGCAAGCTGCCATTCGATCGGCAGATTTACTTCAAAGGCTTGGGAGGCTGCACCTTCAACGACCCACTGTGCGTCGTGGCTAACTTCGCCAGATTCAAGAATGCGATGTTGAATGGCTTCCTTCCATACCCATCCACCATTTTCGGACTGCGCGTGACTATGCAAATGAAGTAGATGGCTAACACTTGATTTGAGTCGAGCAGCAACCCACTGGGAGCGCTGGTCAGCGTTTAGGTCTCCCAAAATAGCCGTAAAATCGCTGTCCGAACAACATACTGCAGCTGGCATGAGCTCAATTTCTACATTATCGAGCGTAGCGGCAAACTCGCGGGGCATGATCAGAATTGTTTCCCCTTGAGTGGTAGATGGCAGGCCCACGATGGCGATAGAAAAATCATCGCTGTATGACACGTCGATCTCCACTTCTGAGATCAGCGTGAACGGATTTCCAAGCGCACCCGGCAATGGTAGCTCAAGCATCAATTCCTGGTCCAATTTATCTGAATTGGCTGAATTGCTTGCCACGCTAACTTCGAGCTTGATTGGCTCAACACTATCTTCTGTGAGCAAAGACCAAGTCCCAAGGTTCTCGCGCATCGTTGAGGGAAGCATCAGCGCTACCTGGTCAATCGCACCAGATGTGGGAAGGCACTTGATCTGCGTTTGTAAAGAGACCCTCTCGCCGTCGCGTTTCAACACTGCGGAAACAGTGCTTGAGAAAGTGCCGCTGGAAGCCGTTAGTTTGATAGGCGGAATGGTACCGCGCACACCCTGGAAGATTCTCTTTTCGGACAGTTGAGGCAACAGCTGTTGCTGCCAGAACGGCAATTGACTAGTTCCAACCTGATAAGCCAGTAAGTCTGCACTCATCTGCACACTAAAACGACTGGCCGTTTCGATCGAATAATTGTCGACTTGATCTGCATTAGGCACTGTGACGAGACGCGGCGACCGCAGCTCAATCGCATCCGTATTGACGTCGCGCGGAATATGCGCCACAACCTCTAAGTCGAGAGAGACTTGGTCCCGTATGCCTTCCCAATAAATTACAATTGTTGGGCTGGCAGCATTCTTGCGATCCTCTACTCGCGCACGAATGTTTGCATTGGTCTGAAGCAGTTTGACCGAGTCGACGAACCAATTCCTGCCCACAGGCAAGCGAATCTCATTGGAGGCTAAATTACGAGAGTCGATTCGCATTCGACAATTCGCAGAAATCAAGTCAGCCTGAACAGTAAAGCGTGTTAGACTGCGAGCAGTTAAGGGATGTTGCTCTGCTGCCACGCTCGTTTGCAAACGCGGAGCGTTCCCTAGCCAGTCAATCTGCCATAAGAGTCCACTAGCTTGGTTGTTAGTGCCGTTTCCAATATCCGCCGCACGACGCAGTTGTGCTCCAGCAGCCACCAGGTCATCGATGACTGTGCCGTCTCGTCCGTAGACTCGGCTTCTTCCACTCTGTGCATAAGCATGGGCGATTCCAAGTTCAGGGAGGGAAATATTTTTCGACGTTTTGATAGAACAGGCGGTGCGAACCTCCAAAACAATATCCTGCGAAGTGATCTCTAGATCCACCAGTTCGATGAAATTAAGTGCTTCCGCAGGACTGGGTTTTACCCTCCATTTTGCAGGTAGGCCATCTGCCAAAACAGACTCAATTTTGAACTCGTTTCCGACTTGCAGTCGTAATGGCGTAGATCCACTGTAGCGACGCACCAAGAAGCGGGCGCGAGATTCCAACAACTGAGGGCTCAAAATATAGTCAACCGACGCAGACCGCAGTAAATGCTTGTACAAGGAGGAATCGTCTGCGTCTGTGGAGGCAGCGAATAAGTCAAACGCGTCGACGCCCGCCAAATGCACCAACCACCACTGTGAAACAGTCGATGATGTTTGACTCGGATCGGCCGGCCAGTCTTTAGGTAGAAATGCGGTCGCACTAGCAATCCGTTCCACAACAACTGTGGGAGAACTCAGCTCGATTGTTTTAGGGACGGACAGCAAAAGTTTGCCCGTCGCGGCGGGAGGAACTTGGAATCGAAACCGACGCTGATTTCCCTGTCGTGTTGACATAGCTGAGAAGCCAAACCAGTAGTCGTTGATTCCGTCGCGATGGTTCAGCTCTACCACTCCAGCTGGAGTGTATTGAGTTCGCTCTGTTAGTTGCACATTATCTGGTGAAATACCGCGAGCCGCCCGAATGGCCATCGATATGTTGCCTAACTCCAGAGGTTGTGCCGTCCGTTTTCCGCGGAGCATCCATCGCGACCTATCTGACGTTATGAAGTCACCGTCGAGCCGTGCCAAATAGATGGCTTCTTCCAATGCGAGCGAGTCTAGGCTGGATTGTTTGCGAGATTGCTCTTCCTCGATCAGTTCTCGGGAAAGATCGTCAATCAAGACCGTTGCATAAGCTGGCGTCACCAGTCGCTCAATCTGGTCAGGCTCGTCTCGAATAAACACTCGAATGACTTCCCATTCGCGGGGAGGCGCCGCCACTAGGGTTGCGGCCCACATCGCGCTGACTGAAAAGAAAAACGCAATCGCAAGATGCAGAAGCCTGGTGCGAAAACAAATGCGAGTTGGATTGGTTGTCAAAATCAACCTCCATTCGCGCTGCTAGCAGATTCCGCTTGAATCGCAGGCGAGCTAGCGCGCGGGGCACGCGCGAAGGAGACGGGGTCGCTGCGATCTATGTACGTCGAGGGGCGAGCCGAGAAGACGCTGCGCCTGCGAACTCTGGAATCAACAGCAGCTTGGATGACCCATACGAGGGCGACTAAGCCTAACGACAGAACGGCTGTTTGACCTGCCAAAACCGCAATGTCGGGCCAAATTGTGGACAGACCAGCAATAATGACAGCGGTCGCATAGACTGCAATTGGCCTTCTCACCGCTGGAAAATTCAAAGCTAAAAACGATACGGCGATAGCCAATATGCCTACTGGAAACCAGAGAACAAAACGCGATAGCACCCAAACACTGGTAAATCTTGTTTGTCCACGACCGCTCATGACGTAGCTATTGGCTGAAGCTGGCGGAGGTTCTTGATAGTCTGTCGCAATCCACTCTTCCAATTGCTTCTGGCCAAGGCTGCTCTTCCTCTCCCACCACATGCCCGACCATTGCCAAGTCCACTCAGCCGTCAATTCGCTAGGCCCCAAGGCCAAGTGTTGTACGGCCGGTGTAATCAGTTGCCAGAAAAACTGATCATCTTGTACGGCTCCAATTATTTGCGGTGGTGTGACATCAAGACGCGTTGTCCAGAAAAGCGAGTCTGGAAGAAAGTAGGAAATCTCCACGACCTGCCTTTCGGTGGCTTTACCAATAAGCGGAATTTTGAGCACACCCAGTCGTTGATCAATGCCACAATCTTGGTTGTAACCGTTGACGGAGACCTGTACCTCTAGAATGTTGGTCTCTGCTGGAAGCCTGACATTTATCTCGCTGGCGCTGGTGACCACCTGTGCCACAAACCGATCGCGGCGTTTACTGCCATTGACAAATGTTTGAAGCCAACTTTTGTTTATTCGTAAATCGTCGCTCTCTTGCCACTGACGCAGTTTCAGCACCAAGGGCAATTCCAACTGCTGCGCGGAAAACTCATGGACTCGTACCGTAGACAGCAACGTTTCCGGAAGTAATCCAGACTCGGTATCGCTCACGATTTCAACGTACGGATTAGTTACGAGCGACCACTCGTGTCGAGTTCGACGCGAATCGCTGGGCAGCAGCAGCGCAGCTAAGGGCAAATTAAGCGCGATGGGAACGTCAGGTTGGCTCTCTTGCGCATCGCTAGTTTCTACCGGCTTGTCGCTCCGTCTCCAAACAATGCTACTGGTAATCGTAATATTGCTGACTCCCAGCAGATCCGGCCCACCTTGGATTTCATAAACCTGCCACTCCATTGAACTATTACCGCCGCTGGAATGTTCCGCGCTCGCGCCATTGAATAGCGAGGATCTTAAGTCTGGCTCAGGCAAAACTTCAACCATTCGCGTCGTGACTAGGTTACCATTGATCGTAGCCTGTTCAAAATTCGCATCCTTCCGCACTGCAAACTTCAGGCGATCGATGGGCTCGTTGGCTACTTGCAATTCAAAGTTCTGAGAAATCGTAAGCTGCGAATCATTGGCATTCAAATCTACAAGCTGCGCTAAGCTGATTTGCCTGGGGAGCAAATCGGCCTTACCTGCCCATCTCGGAGTCGTCTCGCTACTTTGAAAGTGATAGACCAGCGGCTTGCGAATTCCACGGTCCGATGCGGGCAAAAAGAACTCGTACTCCGTTGAGAAAGAATCCCGCTGCAGTCCCGTTCCTGCCGTTTCGAGCCAATCTAACAGCACATTAGCTTCGCTGGTAACCAGCATCGCTCCGGAACCGTGATCTTTAGCAGAGTTGCCGTTGATACTTCCGCGGATAATTTGCGGAACTTGAAAGTACAACTCCTTGTCGGCAGGAGTCCATGCGCGTTCCGCAACCACTCGCCAAATTTGATCCACATGACGTTTATTGGCGTAATTCGATAGATCCCAGTTCGAGTTGCGGATTAAGTAGTTCCGGTTCACTTGCTGTTGCACGCGCAGCACTTCGCCGCTATTGGAAAAGAGGCTATTCGCATCGTTGACCACCCGGGCACTATTTTCCAGAATGACCCATTCGTCCAGGATTAGTTCCAGTTGGGGTTGATCGGTTTCAAACGAGCAATCGAACCACATAGTCATGGTCAATTTGTTGCGATCCACATGCACTAAATAAGTTGGCCGAACCGTAGGCAGGCTTTCCTCCGATCGGAATATCACCGTCACATCAAAAGGCTGGCGATCGAATTCAAACTGCACTTGCTGCCGTGCATAGGCATCCAGCAGTCCCTGTCGAAGCAGTCGCGCACCATCCCCTTCTTTGAAAACAACTGCGTAGGCGGATGTAACAACACAGTCTATGGTGCCAGAGTGCCGATCGACTCCACCAATCGTTGGCGATGGAACCTGAACCTCGGTGACCAATCCATCAGCCAACTTTGGATTCGGAGCCCACTCCCAATCCAGATCTATTTCTATGGTTTCGTTGCGAGCGATATTAAGGTTTCTCAGCGTTAGCTTTACTGCCTCTGGTTGATTCGGAACTGCGTTCGGCGCGATCTCGACGGCTAGTTCGGGTTGGTTGACATCGATGGTGTTTTCGTCGGAACTGAATATCAGGTAGCGCCCCGGATCTGAATTGGGGATCTTCCTCCAATGCCCACCCTCGGGCAACCGAATCTCGATTTCATCCGCCGCGTCCTCACCGTACCAACGGATGTTCAACGTTGTTGTCGCCATCCAGGGGTGCGTAGGATCCACGATCTCAAATTGAGTGTCGCTGGTCGCGTGAACAGCGGCGACCTGAGCTACTGATTCTTGCTCGCGCCACGAAATCGTGAAGTCGCCGCCAGTACTACGAACAAGCAACTTCACCGAATCGCTGGAATCAAGACGTTCCAATACATCTTCGTTTCGCACGCGTATGTCAGTCGCATTGAGTGGAAGTTCCAACGCGATACTACAGGCTGCGGTTGGAAGCGTAAAACGAGCCGTGCGGCGTTCCAACTCGCTCGTCACTTTGCTTACGCCCTGCAGCTTAGCCACCACTTTTGAATCCGGTTTGCCAAGTGCCAGCCAACGCCAACCTGTCGAGTTGCGGAGCGGCTGAATTCGATGCTGAGCGGGTTCTCCAGCGAAGTCCCAACTGTTCCACTGTACACTGCCGAACTCCAAATTTATGGCCGTGGCAAAGTCCTGGGCAAGTACCGCATCAAACTGGCTTGCGATATACGCGATCTCTCCGCTTACGCGAACCTCCACATTCACACGTTCGATAACGGCGGGCGGTAGACCTTGTTCACCATTGGGAAGTTTGCCACGCGAGCGAAAATACTCTTCAGCCGTTTCTTCCGTCACTAGTACCAGCGAACCGTTTCGATCGGATAAAAACAATCGGGCTTTGGGTTGCAGAGTGCCTTGACCGAGGATGTCCGGTAAGGGGCTCGCTACGCTAGGAGGGGTTGCTGGTTCACTGCTTTCTGGCTGAGCATGCAGCAGACTGGAGGCTGCGACTAATGCGAAATAAGCAAACACTGCCGTAATCACGTCAAACCCATGCCGGGCAGACGCAGTTAGCCAAACTTTGGAAAACACTAACAAAACGAAATGTTGAGCCGCGGACACACCGTGACGGAGCGTCAGATCGTGGTAATCACGTTGACGAGCTTTCGGAACCATCCGGATGGCTTTTAGAAGAGTAGTCGTGCGCTCATGCCGCTCCAGCTAGCTCTGACCGCGGCTTATTACCTATGTTACGCAACCGGCAAAGGTTTTTGAACCAGTCGCATCGGTGGTGGTAGAAGTTCTCATTAGAAAGCACCTCCAAAGAGCAACGCTAATCCTTATTTACGGCGCAAACCCTACAATCGTTCACCCCTGTGTTGCGCCCGCAGCACACAAATCTATCTGGGGCGCTCCTTGCGCAAGCCCATTCCTCTGGGATTTCAGCCCAGTAGTCCTGCATTTGTTGGATTCTGGCACGGTTAGAAAATATCGGGTTCCATATCGGGCGACTTACCTTCGAGGAAATCGAAATCGCATCCTTCATGCGCCTGCGTCACATGCTTTGCAAACAGCGAGTGATATCCTCTCGACCATTTTTCGATCGGTGCTATCCAACTTTGTTTTCTCCTGGCGATTTCGTCGTCGGAAACATGCCAATGAATGCGACGCTCGCTGACATTTAGCTCGATTTCGTCGCCAGTTTTTACCAGCGCCAAGGGCCCTCCCACATGCGACTCAGGTGAAATATGGAGTACGCAAGTGCCATAACTTGTGCCACTCATTCTCGCATCGGAAATTCTCATCATGTCACGTATGCCAGCTTTGAGCAGCTTCTTAGGAATTGGCAACATACCCCATTCTGGAAAACCTGGCGCTCCTAGCGGTCCCGCACTGCGCAACACAATCACCGAATCCGCGGTGACATCCAGATTGGGATCGTCGATTCCCTTTTTTAGTTCAGGGTAGTTGTCAAAAACGATGGCTTTACCCCGGTGGTTTAGCAGTTTTGGATCAGCCGCGACGGTTTTAATCACGCAGCCGTTGGGAGCTAGATTCCCCCGAAGCACGCAGGTTCCGCCGGTTTGCGAGAGCGGATTTGAGAGTGGACGGATAATATCGCTGTTGATGACCTCGCGCCCAGCGATCTCCTCGCCCAGCGTCTTGCCGCTCACTGTCTTGCAATCCAAGTGCAACATGTCGCTGAGTTGATTCAGCAAAGCGCTAAGCCCACCTGCGTCATAGAAATCTTCCATCAGAAACCGACCACTGGGACGGATATCGCCTAGCACCGGAACAGTTCTTGATAGTTCGTCAAATCGGTCGAGAGTGGTTGCTACACCGGCTCGCCGAGCCATGGCAATGATGTGGACAATTGCATTGGTGGAACCGCCAATCGTTAACTGGGTGGTAATGGCGTTGTCGATTGCTTCTTTTGTGACGATGTCGCTTGGCTTTAATTGCTCCCATGCCAACTCGACGGCGCGTCGCCCAGTGGCCGACGCAAGTCGACCGTGTTCAGCGACAACAGCGGGCGTACATGCGGCTCCGGCAAGTGTCATGCCCAGCGACTCTGCAATGCAGGCCATGGTGGAGGCCGTGCCCATGGTCATGCAGGTACCGGCCGAGCGGCCAATACAATTTTCAATCTCTCCCCAGTCACCGTCGCAGAGATTACCTGCGCTACGTTCAGCCCAGTACTTCCAAACGTCCGATCCGCTTCCGAGCGTTTCGTTCTTCCACCGTGCCTTCAACATCGGGCCGGCGGGCATGAAAATCGCCGGAATGTCTGCAGATAGTGCGCCCATCAACAGACCTGGCACTGTTTTATCGCATCCACCCATCAGCACGACGGCGTCAATTGGATGACAACGCAGAACCTCCTCGGCCTCCATCGCCAGTAGATTTCGATAGAGCATCGTCGTGGGCTTCATCAGCATTTCGCCTAAGCTCATCACCGGTACTTCTACAGGACAGCCTCCCGCTTGCAAAATGCCGCGACGTACATCGTTGGCTCGCTCGCGAAAATGGGAGTGACACGTATTGAGATCGCTCCATGTATTCAGAATAGCCACTATAGGTTTATCACGAAAATCGGCGTCTCCCAACCCCATCTGTTTCATTCGCGAGCGGTGTCCGAACGATCGCAAGTCATCTGGTGAAAACCACTTGGCACTTCGCAGCTTAGAAGGATCGCGCGACGGATTCGCAGATGAGGCAGCAGCAGTCATTACAAGACTTTCTAGGTGTTGGAAACGAGTAAACGAAATAGAAAGGCTATTGTTCCCGAAAACGTCGCGTTTGAGAACAACGGTCGCGATGTACACTCAACGGCGAAGCGTCCAAATCTCTATTTTTTCCTCGTTTCCGTATTTTTTTCTTGTGTTTGCTAATTCGAGTGCTCTAATGCCCCTCGAGGTTAGCGGCTGCTGTAATTGCGTTTGCATGAGTCGTCACTGATCGCCGAGCTCTAAGCACGCAGGCAGAACTAAAGAAGTCAGACGATTGCTATACCACAGTGAACACAGAGTCACACAGAGAAAGCTCGCTGGCGGATCTGTTTCGTGTCAGCCCGACGCTTTATTGTTGCTCTGTGAACCACCGTGCCCTCTGTGGTTCCAAATTGCCTTCATGATATTTTTTCGTCGTCGGTGTTTAGAGCCCCTCGGATGAACCGCGGTCGTGATCTAGCGGGATGTGAGAGCTGAAGACCCAGGCTGGGAAGCTGGGAAGCCAAGGCTACTGAGTTGATTCGGACAGTGGTGACTCGCGCAAGGACGCAAAGAACGCTATGCATCTTGGATGCGACCAGCATGGCCCACTTTCTGCGATGGGCAAGCGAGTCTTAACCGAATTGGATTTGTCAGACTCCACCCTGGGGCGAAGCGCACGTCACGAAAAGAACGATGCATCAAGATGCGGCTTGGCCGAATCCTCCTCCTCCGGGAGTCTTGATTTCGATACGCTCGCCCTTGGAAACCTGAAGATAACAACAGCTAGGCAACTCTTGACGAGATCCATTTGCTTGAATGAGCACGTTGCTGCCAACCTCTCCTGGCTTTCCCCCTTTCAGCCCAAAGGGTTGGTAGTTACCGCGCCGCGAGGTCAGCAGCGACAGTTCGACATCTTCCAAAAACTCGATCACGCGCAGAATGCCATCGCCACCGCGCCACCGCCCCGCGCCCCCACTGCCTCGGTTCAATCGAAACTCAATTAGACGCACTGGGTAGCGACGTTCCAGCACTTCGGGATCAGTCAAGCGGGTGTTGGTCATGTGCGTGTGGACTCCACTGGCTCCATCATGGCCAAGCGTTGCTCCCGAACCACCGCAAATCGTTTCATAAAAGCCAAATCGTTGGTTGCCGAATAGCAGATTGTTCATCGTGCCCTGCGAAGCGGCCGCCGCACCGAGGGCTCCGAGCAAGACATCAACGATTCGCTGCGAGGTCTCAACATTTCCAGCCGCCACCGCCGGACTCTTCGCTGGATCTAAATTGCGTGATGGGTTTAGTATTCCCTCTGGAACAACTAATTCAACGCAACGCATCATGCCTTCATTCAGCGGCAAATCATCGGCAACCAGACACCGCAGGCTATAGATCACTGCTGACCGCACGATCGATGGATTGGCATTGAGATTGAGGGGACTGGTCGGACCGCTACCTGTAAAATCTATTTTGATCCTGCCGGGCTGAAGCTCACTAATTTCGACGCGAATGGCAGTACCATCGTCAAGGAAGTCTTCAAATTCGCAGTGGCCAGTACGGTTCGTTCGCAAGAAGTTGCCGAGTCGGCTTTCGGCAACATCGAGAAGATAACCGCTGGTGCGTTCTAGTTGCTCCCACGAGGTCGACTCAGCATAACTCGTTAACAAACCGACACCCCGCGCATTGGCTGCGAGTTGCGCACAAATATCAGCAATGTTCTCGTCGATGTTTCTGGGAGGATATTCTGCATCACTCAGCACTTTACGTAACGTATCGGTTTGATCGACGCCCGAAGCAACCACGCGCATGGGGGCAATCACGACACCTTCCTCGCCGAGCCGTTTCGCGATGACGGACATTGAACCGGGGGCAACGCCTCCGATGTCAGCATGGTGAGCCCGATTGGCCACATAGAAGACTGGTTGCTTCCTGCCCGGCGATTGGTCGCGATGGCGAAAGACGGGGGTTATCACTGTCACATCAGGCAGATGCGAACCGCCTCGATACGGATCATTGGTAATAAGACTATCTCCCTCACCAATATCAGGGAACTCGGCGATCATGGCCTCGACGGTCTTACCCATAGCTCCGAGATGTACCGGAACGTGCGGCGCATTGGCGAGTAGTTGCCCGGATGCATCGAACACAGCACAGCTATAATCCCGCCGCTGTTTCACGTTCACGCTGACGGCGGTATTTTGCAAGACCGCTCCCATCTGCGTAGCGATCGCCGACAATCGCTGAGCAAAGCAGTCGCGAAAAACGGGATCAAACTTCTCGGAACCCAACGACGAGTTGTCAGATATCTTACCTGGTGCAGCTATATGTTCTATATCTAAGAGGTCATTGGACAGGCATGTTGCTAACCAACCCGACTCTATAACCACCGTCGATCCATCGTTGAGCACAACTGCGGGACCTTGCAATTGGGACCCCGGTGACAGCTCGCTTCGCCTCCATACTCGCCATGGACTGCTCGGGCCAGGGGACACCACAGTTCGCTCGTCACCAGAGTGGATCCTCGGCAGCTCAGGTTGCGAGGTAGCGCTCACTTCGATGCGAATGGCAACCAATTCCACTTCCGTGCTCGGCGGACGCTCGTAGCCATAGCGTTGTCGGTGTGCAGCACAAAAACGTAGCTTAAGTAGTTGAGTATCCTCAACTTGATTTTGCCATGCAATCGTCAACGTCGCGTCCGACTTGGTATAGCGGAGTTCGAGCCACCGCGCAGCACGCAGGTTTCTCGCCAGTTCGCCTTGTCTCAGCAGACTCTCGCTGAGCAATTGTTCTGCCTTCGTGGCTGCCACGTGCAGCTCGTTCCAATCAACTCGCCCATCTTGGCGATAGACACCTATGACTGTGTCAAGACGCCTGTCGGCCATCCCCATACCCAGCGCACTGAGTAACCCAGCTTCGGGTGAATCGATGACATGCTCAATACCCAGGAGCTCTGCTACTTCGCAAATATGCTGGCCGGCAGCGCCGCCAAATCCGACAAGCGTGTGCTCGCGTGGATCAACGCCCTGAGCTATGGAAACCGTTCTCACTGCCTCCGCCATTTGTTCATTGGCGATTCGGCGCAGCCCATGCGCGAGTTCCTGGATGGTCGACAAGCCGAGCGCTGATTGCGACGAGTCAAGCATCTCGTTCAAGCGATTGACAATCGCCGCGCGATCCATGGGAAATTGAAATTGCCCTTCCGGAATGCGACCTAGAAATACATTCAAGTCAGTAACGGTCAGTGGGCCGCCCTGACCGTAGCAGGCCGGGCCCGGCGCAGCTCCAGCGCTCTGCGGCCCAACCCGCAGCGAGACACCATCGAACCAGCATATGGAGCCGCCGCCAGAGGCTATCGTCTCGATGGGCAGCGTCGGCGTCAGAATCCGCACGCCAGCTTTAGTGGATTCATACTGCAAGTCGTGATCGCTTGAAACGCGGCACACGTCCGTGCTGGTGCCACCCATATCGAGGCCAATCAATGCTTCGCGATTGGCTGCTCTCGCTAGTCCTCGCAGCGCGCATACACCACCAGCCGGTCCGGAGAGAATACTGTCCTTACCAGAGTACTCTCGCCAATCCACTAGACCTCCGCCGCTGGTCATCGCGTGCAACTGCACCGTATGCTCGCCTCCGAACTGTGCAACCAGCTTCGACAAATAACTGCGAACGATCGGACTAAGGTAGGCATCGACGGCGGTCGTTTGAGCGCGAGCCACAAACTCGATCAGAGGCGCAAGTTGACTCGAGCAGCTCACCTGCTGAAAACCAACCTCGCGCGCTAGCTCAACCAGTCGCATTTCATGAGCGGAATTAACATAAGAATGCATCAAACAGATCGCTAACGAATCGCATCCGCTCTCCTTGGCGGCGAGCAGAGCAGTCCGAGCCTGCATTTCATCGAGAGGCTGCAGAACGCAACCGTCCATGGACAGCCTTTTCCTTGATTCCAATCGTCAGCTCAGCCAGTGGCGGCTGTTTCTGGATGGCCAAGTCAAAGAGCTTGGGACTTGTTTGGTCACCGATAGTCAGTAAATCTTCGAATGGCGCAGTGATTGCCAACGCTGTTCTTGCACCACGCCGAGTTAGCAACGCATTGGTGCCCTTGGTTGTTCCCAGCCGTACCCGCAGCCGGGGAAGCGCATCCGCCAGAGGTAACCGCAGCAATCGATGTACGGCAAGAACTGGGGCCTCAATGAGGGGGTCTAATTCAAGTCGGTCCGTGGTGCCAAAGTCCGAGATTGGCGAATCCAGTGTCAGCCAACCATTGACAAACGCCGTTACTTGAGCTGTGCCAATCAGAGTTTGGCTGTGGGTGAAAAAGCGGACTAGCGCGCCAACCCAAAAGCCGTCTGCATCTCTTATCAACTCAGGTGCAAATAATTGATTCCCGGTGTATTGACCGACCGTCGCCAAAACTTTCCCGGAACTGAGGGTTTTGATACGCGTAATTAAACCGCTTGGATCCCGCACATAGCAGTCGGTAAATGTGCCACCGACATCGATCCATGCCTCCCAGGCTGCACTGTGCGTGTCGGACATGTGTACTTCCAGCATCGTTCAAGTTCCTCGCGCCCCGCCGTGGGGACGCCCAAACGGTCGCTTATGTGTCCAGTCTTCTGCCGGCTGCTCCAATCGACCTTCCGAGCGGGCACTGTAGAATTGCAGGAAGCAGGATAAGATCGCCCACAATCGCTCCGCTCAGAATCAAAATCATCAGCAAGGCAAATTTACTGGTTGGTAGAAAATCACTAAAGAAGAACGGCAGCATCGACCCTGTGCAGATAATCGAAGTGTGCAGCATTGGACGCGCACATGCCGCAATGGATTGGCGAACTGCGTCGCTGGGACTATCGCCGCTTTGACGGCATCGTGTGAACCAGGCGACAAAATGTATAGTGTCGTCTACGGCAATTCCCAACGCGACACTGGCTGTCAAAATACTCGCAACGTCCAGTTTCACCCCCAACCAACCCATGCACCCAAAAACCAAAGCTACTGGCAACACATTGGGCAGCATCAACAACAAACCACCAACAAACCCGCGTACGATGAGCATCATCACCGGCGCGATCAATAAAAAGGCCGTGGCAAAACTGCTGCTCAAGTCTGAGAGAATTGCGAAATGGGCTTTCTCGATAACCGTTCTTAAGCCAGTGACATGAAATGAGATTGCCTGCTGCGTCGCGTCGCTCGGTCTGTCCTGTAACAACTGAGTGTCGATGCATGCCTGGACGATTTGCGACAAATCATGCTGCACCTCCCGAAAATCTTTGCCAGAAATGTCGCGGACTCGCGCGGACAATCGCCAGGCTTGAACGCCCGGCAGGTCAGCGATCAAGTGATTGCCACGCAGATCCTCCACATGGGCTTCGAACGTTCGACGCAATACAGCGCGTCGAATTGTACTGCGCGTCCCATTGCTGTTCGGAACGGAGGGCAAGAAAGTAAAAGTGCTCAATACTGACGAAATATGTGGCGAATCGACCAGCGAGCGGTGAATCTGCTCAATCAAACGGGCTTTTTGGAGAATATCAAATGAGTCCGACGAACTCTGTGTGCCATTTGGTTGTGGAAACTCGACCACAAACTCCAGAGAGCTGATTGGCCCGAGATGTTCCTGCATCCAGTGTAAGCTCTTAATGGCAGGGCTAGACGATGGGAACATGTCTTCGAACTCAGTCGATGTCTTTAAGCGGCCTATACCCACGGCCGATGCAACCAAGGCAACAATGCCAATCGAGGAAATCATCATGGCGTGTCGATTCGTCCAGCTCGCGAGCCACGAGCTGACGGCATTGTGTACCTGCGGCAGTTTGCGGAAACTACCACGACTCCGCAACTGCGCCGTTGACGTACTGGACAAATACGATGTGGCGGCAGGAAAAACTGCCAGCAACAAAACCGTGGCCATTAGCAACCCGAGCGAGGCTAGGCTACCAAAATGCCACACGGGCTTGAGTTGACTGACCACCAGCGATCCAAAGCCGAAGACCGTGGTTAGCGTCGCGAGCAGACAAGGTCGAGCACCTAAACTTAACGCACTGACTCCTGCAGAGTCCACTTGCTCGCCTCCGCAATCCCGATAATAGTTGGTTAGATGAATCGCTGCGGAAAGTGTTAACATAAAAATGAGCGTGGGCAGAACAACCAGAACCGCGCTCATTTCACCCAGAAAAATGGATATGAGTGCCAAACCAATCAATTGACCAATACCGCTGAGGACGAAAACCAGGATTGTCAGTTTCACGCTGCGCAAACAGACCCAGGCGAGAAGCAGCGACAGCACTGAACTTGGAGCTACGAAATACTGGATTGTCTCGCGGCTCGCCTGGTCGATGATAAAAACTTGGAATGGTTCGCCTGCCAGGATCAAATCATCTGCCGAGACGCCGATTTCTCGCACGGCCGTGGCCCGTATTTGCCGAATAAGCCGAGCACGTTCCAAGTTGCCAGCCTCGTTGAGCTGCAGTGAGAGAAAACAACTGCCATCTTTGCCTAGGGCGATTCCTTGGAGACGCTCGGTGGCTGATTCCACATCGATGCTGCTTTGGCGCACTAGCAACAGTTCCATCATGCTGCGCGGATCCTGCACTTCGGCGATTCCTAAGTCAGGCTCCTCGCTCCGCAGTCGCTGGAGACCCGCCATCATGGCCTCCAGACGCGGATCGTCCAGTTTGCAGCCCGGCCAAGAAACAAACAAAATTTGGTCATCGCCAAATTGCTCTAAGAATTGCTTGTATCGGACTCGGGCAGAGTCCTCGCCTGGAAGCCAGGCCTGAACCTCGGAGGTCCCAAAGCGAACACGCCATGCGAAGTAGCCTACTAACGGAAGCAGCAGCGCTGCGCCCCATAAGAAGTATGTGGAAAATCGAAGTGTTTTCGCAGGGTGCAAGTCGAGCCAAAGTCCGCGACGCTTGCCGTCCGGCTTCAAAAGGGTTCATGCAATCGTCATGCAACGATTAACAGTCGATGCTGGTCAATTGTAGGTCCGGCAAATTGTAGTGCGAAGCCAACATTCACGCAGTACAAATGTCGATTGAATTGATTCTGGATTCTGGTGGCAACGAAAAGTGCGATTGGTCGGAATTAGTAAAGTTTGACGGTTAAACGGGTCGATTCCCTTTCTACACGAGCTTGGTCAGCCGCGTATATTGTTTTCGAAGGTAGTTTAGACAGCTTTCGCAGACCTTGACGCACGGTTGCTCTAGCATTAGACTTCGCCGATTAACTTGTTGCTCGCAAATGACTTAGGTCGTTTGTGGCCCGGCGAAGGAGCATGCCAAAGTGACCAAAAAAGAGATCGTAAAGACGATTTCCGATAAGACTGGGCTGACCCAACTCCAAATCAAGGAGATTGTTCAGCTCACCTTTGATGGTATCATCGAAACCCTCCTCGAGGAGGGGCGAGTAGAGCTGCGGAACTTTGGTGTATTCCAAGTCAAGGGTCGCAAAGCTCGAAAAGCTCGCAATCCTCGAACTGGTCGGCAGGTCGATGTGCCCGAGAAATTTGTTGTGACTTTCAAACCTGGCAAGGAAATGGAAGCGAAGGTCCAAGAGCTCGAGGATGCCGCCGCAGAGAAAGCTCGGGCGGAGTCTGACGGCAATTACGATGAACGCCGTGCGCAGCCAAGCGACGGAAAAAATGATTTAGAAAAAATGTTACCCGTTCGGCCGTTCAACCCCAACCAGGGCTAGATCGCCAAATGACGTAGCTGTACTGATACCGAATTACCTTGGCAAGTTGGGATTCGCTGGAGCCCAGCCAACTCACCAGCCAGAATGTTCACGGAGGAACTAGGATGCGACGCTGGATTTGTGCTGCTTTGCTATTGGGATGCGTGAGCTTTAGTGGTTGTGCGATACCGATTTACTCTGCGATTCCAGAGCGACGCGCTGAGCAACTGGTCTACACTTCTGAAAATCTCCGCTTGCTGCTCCAGGAATGGGAGCGATTCTGGATGGTGGACCAACCAGACCATATGACACCCTATCGAGTTCACGGCGGCGTAATCTAACCGCCGATAGCCGCAAACATAGTCGGTGCAGGATTGTACTACCCACACCGAGTCTCCTCGGAAAAGCTGAGAGACATCGCAGTAAAGCAGCAGCCGAAAGTCGCCTCCTGACCGACTCTCGGCTGAGCTTGTTTACCTTGGCGGGTAGTTCTCTCAAAGTCCCCGTAGAGAACCAGCGACGTTTTGACGGCTTCTTTCGTCAGATTACGCAATGACAAGGTGCTTTCATGTGGTTAACATATGGGCAGTTTCACTGGGCAATGTGGATGGCAAGCGTTTTGACCCATTTCCCAGACTTGATCAGCAACTTGGCAATTCGAGTTTAAACCCTGATGGCAACTCGCAGACGTGCACGTGAGATAGTCCTGCAACTGCTTTATGAAGAAGACCTTCACCCCGAACAGGACCCGAAAGTTGCGGACTTGTTTCTAGTGAGAAGACTGCATGGAAACCGTCCGTTAGTCGAGTTTGCACGACATCTTTACAAGAATGTCTTGGCCCATCGCAAGGAAATCGACAAGGTACTTAGCGCCAAAGCCCATAACTGGTCGTTGCGCCGCATGGCAGCTATTGACCGCAATATCCTTCGTCTAGGTGGATATGAAATTTTGAAGACAGACACCCCAGGGGTAGTTGTCATCAATGAAGCTGTCGAGATTGCCAAGCGTTATGGCGACCGTCAGTCCGGACAATTCGTCAATGGCATCTTGGATCGGTTACTTCATCAGTCCGCAGAGTCCTCGAATTCAAATAAAGTCGCTGAGCCGATTGCAGTCGCTTCCAGCGCTAGCCAGTAGACATCGGCTTAAACGTCGTCAAAAATTCGATAGCATAATCGGTTTCGAATGATGGATGATTCACAAGAAGCTCGATTGGTTGGGCAGCAAAACGAAACGGTGGCCGATGTTGCGCAGCGACAGGAAGTTGAGCAGGAGGAGTTCGATGACGACGGCTTCTCGCTTGAAGAACTGAGTCGATCCTACGCCACGGCGATGGGCAAGCCAGCCTCTACCGCTGTTGACGATGATCAGGGCAGTCTGCCGGGGATCGCAACCGATGATGCCGATTCCGAATTTGAGGATCCAGGCCAAGGTGACTCTTCTTCACAAAATGCCCCGCCGACGCCGCGAACAATTTTGGAAGCAATTTTGTTTGTGGGCCGCCCAGACGGCGGAGTTGTCTCAGCCACGGAAATCGCTGCCCTGATGCGTGGCGTCCGCGATTCAGAGATTTCCAACTTGGTCGATGAATTGAATGCGGAGTATATCGCCACGAACCGCGCGTTGCGCATTGTTGCGCACGGCGCAGGGTATCGGCTGCAATTGTCTGATGATTTGAGTTTTATGAAGGATCTGTTCTATGGTCGTGTACGCGAAGTGCGTTTGAATCAAGCATCGATCGATTGCCTGGCCTTGATTTCCTACCAGCCTGGCGTATCTCGCGAGAAACTGGAAGAACAGCTCGGACGTCCCAGCGGTGCAGTACTCAATCAGCTAGTGCGTCGTCAGTTGCTCGAGTTTCGTCGCGAGCACGATGGCAAGCAACTCAAGCAAAGGTATTATCCAACGGACCGCCTCCTGGAATTAATAGGGATTCAATCGCTGGATGACTTACCCCAGGCGGAGGATTTTGAATAAGGGAATGTGTCCCTCGGCTTGTCATCCCGATTCAGTTACCGCGCCACACCGGTGGCCGCAGATGCGGTGGTGACTACGCCGCTTCTGCTTTCTGAGATTGAAAATTCTGCCCAAATCGGCAGATGGTCCGAGATGCGCTCTACGTCGGCTAATTGCAAGCGGTACAGTTGCCCCACATCCACGACCCCGGCACGTCCCGTGAACTCAGCGTTTGCCTGTCGATCCGTAAGGATATTGTCGATCGTTTTGTTTTGTCGTGTGTTTGTCGGTACGCCAACGATCAATGGCGCGAATCCTGGGATTCTCCCCAGCTTCTGGAATTTGGCTGGGTCAGCGTTTAGGTCGCCTAACAGAATGACATCGTCCTCTGGATATTCAAATTGCCGCACGTTTACATAGACGTCCGCCAGCACATCCAACTCGGTTGCAATTTCGCCGGGGTCGGTGTGGATGTTGATCAGCGTGAATGAAAATGGCTGAGCGCTGCCTATGGTTTCGAATCGTCCCACAAATGGTTCGCGATGCAAGAGATCGGCATCGTCATTCACTACATAGCTGAAATCTGCACCACCGCGAATCCGATTGGCATCGAAAACATAGGCGTACTGCTCGTAGTAACTTCCGTTCCCAGACACGCGTCCAATGCGGGGACTAATGGTGTAGGAGTGGTTTCCGCCCGACTTGTTGATCTGCTCCACTAGAATCGGCAGTGTTCGTTGGTCGGTGCTTGTGATCTCTTGAAGTGCGATGACATCAAATCGCCGCATCAGGTCGGCTAGCTTTTCCATAACCCATGGGTCGGAGAGTTTCGTGGGGCCAAGCCTCTCAATATTGAAGCTGCCAATGAGGATAGTTTCTGTTGTACGGTTGGGTATCGTCGCGTTCCCGGAGGGTAGCGAGTTGCTTATGGTGCTGGTGGTGTTGTCGGGGCCCACATCCGACGGTGGAATTGAGTTGGGGTCGCAGCCGAGGTAGCCCCCCAAGCCGATGAGCATCAGGACAATCATCGGGTAAAATGGTATGGAACGCATCCCATCGCCTCCTTGCTTTGGGAAACACTATGTTTCGATTAAATTTTGGTGTTGCGTTCTAAACTTGCGACGCAAGCGTGGTTAGAGTCTTACGGCTGGTTTTCTTCGTGTCTCACGACTGTGGTTCTTAGAGTCGAGAATTTTGCAAAGCCTGAGTGGCCAACCTTTTCAATCGCGGATCGTTGCTTTGGGTGGCCTCTTCGAGCGCAGTGATCGATGCCGGGCTCAATCCCGAGATTTCTGAAAGAGCCTGTGCCGCTTGCTGACGAGCGTGTAGCTCGCTGTGATTGCGCAGGCAAGCGGCAATGGCAGCTTGAAACTCCGATGCTCGGCTTCCAGTCTTGGTCAGCAATTTGCAAGCCCAAGCAGCGATTCCAGCATTCGCGTTAGCGCACTGTTCGGCAATTGTTGCGGCCATTTCGTGTGGCGTTGTTTGAATCGTTTGAAGTGCATCGCTAGCCCATGCTCGCAACTCTTCATCATCATCCTGGAGTGTCGCGAACAGTTCGAGTATGTAGCGTCCAGCCGGCTGGTCGCCATGGGCCAGCGTCCGCAGCTTTTCAATCGCCAATCCATTCGCGTTCAATGACATCATTTTCGGCATCTTCAGTGGCGTGGGGAATTCTACGTTTCCTCAAGAACTTCTTCGCTGATATTGGATTTGCGTTACGGACGCAATGGCAATTGGGCAATGTGCTATCGATTGGAGTGGGATCCAATCCGTTTTTCGCTGCCAGCCGTGCTAACCCATTAACAATTGATGCGAAGTAAGCTTGGCAGTTCCTTTCGTCTGACTGACAATGCTTACAATGGGTGCCTTGAACGCAGGCAAACTGTTTAACAATCCTTATTCTTGGAACCAGCCCTTAACATGAAATCAGCAGCGGTAGTAAATTTTGCTCCTAGCAAAGGCTCAGTAGAGATTCGCGAAATCCCCAGGCCGTCGATTGGCGACGAGGATGTGCTTCTGGAAGTGGCTAATGTGGGCGTTTGTGGAAGCGATCTGCATCAATGGACAGCAGACCATTCTTGGCCAGTCAATTATCCTGTAGTTCTGGGGCATGAGTTCGGCGGTCATATCGTTGAGGTCGGTGCCGCGGTGACTGGGTGGCAGGAAGGCGACCGAGTGGTCAGCGAGACGGCAGCAATCATTGACGAGCGAAATCCAATGTCTCGACGTGGTTTGTACAATCTCGACCCGACCCGCAAGGGCTTTGGCTACGGTGTCGATGGTGCCATGACAAAATACGTTCGAGTGCCGGCGCGTATCTTGCATCACGTACCCAGCTCATTGCCTTTTGAGAGGGCATGTTTGACTGAACCCTGCTGCGTTGCCTACAACGCGGTCGTAAAGAATGCACACATTGAGCCTGGCGATCGCGTTGTTGTTTTGGGCCCGGGCACCATTGGCATTTTATGCGCAGCCATGGCCCGCCTTTGTGGCGCAGAGGTTGCAATGGTTGGCCTGGAATCCGATCGCCAGCGTTTGCAGATCGCCGCTGGTTATGGCTGCACGCCAATTATTGGCGACGCTATGCCCTGGGCCCTACAGCGCGATGGCCTGGGCTGCGATGGTGTCATTGACGCTGCGGGTGCCAGTGCAACATTGCAGATTGCATTAAAGCTCGTTCGGCCAGCAGGTTGGATTAGCAAGGTAGGTTGGGGACCGCAGCCACTAGGTTTCAATCTCGATCCCCTAGTACAAAAAAATATTCGCCTCCAAGGCAGCTTCAGCCACAATTGGCCGATATGGGAGCGAGTGATCGCATTGCTGTCCAGTGGACAGCTAGATGTGCAGCCCATTATCGGCGGCGTGTGGCCGATCTCCCAATGGCATGAAGCCTTTGAGAGGATGCACCGAGGCGAAGTTGTCAAGTCGGTACTGCGGCCAGAATAAGCGATGGAAATGCGTTGCAGTTATTCAGCGTTGAGTTGCTTGGCATAGTCAGCAAACTTGGCTTGCTCTTCGGCTACTACCTCGGGGTACTTCAAGTCAAGCGCTTCCAGTTGACTGGCAATAATGTCTGCAATGGCTGCCCGCGCGTACCATTTGTCATCCGCCGGGATCACGTACCAAGGAGCTGATTTGGTGCTGGTGTGTTTGAGCGTTTGCTCAAATGCAACCTGGTATTGAGGCCAGAGCTGGCGTTCTGCTAAATCCCCGCCATTGAATTTCCAGTTCTTCTCCGGTTCGTTCAATCGTTCAAGGAAACGCTCTTTCTGCTCTTCTGCAGAAAGATGTAGGAAGAATTTCAAAATCAGCGTACCTTGATTTGCCAGCGACTGCTCGAAGGCGTTTATTTCCTTGTAGCGCTGTTCCCAAAGTTTCTCCAGAGTTTTAGGTTTGAGCGACTTGAGTTTGGGAAGTTTCTGTGGCAGCAAAAATTCAGGGTGGACTCGTACCACCAGCACTTCTTCATAATAGGAACGATTGAACAGGCTAATCATGCCTCGGGCTGGCAAGCAGGGCATTGCTCGAGCCAGATAGTGGTACTGCAGTTCGTTTGAGTTTGGCGCCTTAAAGGCATACACTCGACAACCCTGAGGATTCACGCCACCCATCACATGCCGAATTGTGCCATCTTTGCCTGCCGCATCCATGCCCTGGAAAATTACTAGCAGCGAATGCGAATCGCTGGCAAACAAGATTTGCTGTGCGGCCTGAAGAGCCGATACATCGACGGCCAATTCCTCGGCGGCGTGCGTCTTGTCCTTCAGTTCCTTGCCGGCCTTGGTTGACCATTTGGACAAATCGAGCTTGTCGCCCAGCTTGACCCGGAACTTCTCTTCAGCAAAGCGATGGTTGCTACCCATGTTGAAAACCATTTCGTGAATTGTGTCGCCACTGGGACATTAACCGCCGGCACTCTAGCCGCCGGGAGTTGGCACGTTGTTGGGGCAACTCGGCTGCTACGAAAAACATGGCATTTCATGTTCGATCCAGCAACCTGCAATCGACTCCCGATGGCCATGTTTGTCAAGATTTTTCCGAAATCACCGATCTCTGACTCGGATTTCCCCCTTATAGCACCAGCTTTCTGGACGTGATGTAGCCGCGCACGCTCTGCCAAGCTGCCACCGCCATGTTTTGAACGCAGGGGCAGCGAGTAGGGATTGCCAGTCATCTGAGAGAAGCTGATAATTTCAAGCTGCTAACACATTTTCGTCATTCAAGCGGGCAAGTCCCGAGGAGTTGAGATTCGATGGCATTGGTTCCCCTCCGAGTCGTTTTGGATCACGCAGCCGAGAATAATTACGGTGTCGCTGCTTTTAATGTAAACAATATGGAACAGATCCAATCGATTATGGAAGCGGCAAACGACACCGATTCGCCGGTGATTATCCAGGCGTCGCGCGGTGCCCGTTCGTACTCGCAAGATGCGTATTTGCGACATTTGATGTTGGCTGCTGCCGAGCTCTATCCGCACATTCCTATCGTAATGCACCAAGACCACGGCAATAGCGTAGATACGTGTCTGAGCGCCATTGAAAATGGCTTCACCTCAGTGATGATGGACGGGTCTTTGGAGGAAGACGGCAAGACACCGGGTTCATTCGAGTACAATGTCAAAGTCACAGCGGAAGTGGTGCGTTTGGCTCACGCTCGCGGAGTATCCGTTGAAGGTGAACTTGGTTGCCTGGGATCGCTCGAGTCCGGTGAAGGCGAGCAGGAGGACGGGCATGGCGCGGTTGGGCACCTAAGCCACGATCAACTGCTCACGGATCCCGAGGAAGCCGCTCGCTTTGTTGAAGCGACCGGAGTCGATGCTCTCGCAGTAGCGATTGGTACCAGCCATGGCGCTTACAAGTTTTCGCGCAAGCCAGATGGTGAGGTACTAGCGATGAGCCGAATCGAGGAAATTCATGCCCGGCTTCCCAATACACACTTGGTGATGCACGGCAGCTCTTCTGTTCCTCAGGAGTTGCAAGACATTATCAACAAGTACGGCGGGCAGATGAAGCAAACGTACGGTGTGCCGGTCGAGGAAATTCAACGCGGTATCAAGTCTGGCGTACGCAAGATTAATGTCGACACCGATTGCCGCATGGCGATCACAGGTGCGATTCGCAAGGTGCTCGCGGAAAGTCCAGAAAAGTTTGATCCCCGCGATTACTTGAAGCCTGCCCGTGCGGCAATGAAGCAGGTCTGCGTTGATCGGATGACCGCTTTTGGACAAGCCGGTAATGCCAGCAAGCTCCGCGAGGCCGCGTTGTCCTAGTACGTGAACGCAATCGCTCCGATACCCTTTGCCTGTTGATCTCTTGGAATCAGGAGATCAACAGCGCCGACGTTGGGTGAAATGAATTTCTCCGCGTTTAAAATCTCGCTTAAAATCCTTCGCAATTCTTTGGGGGATCGTACATCCAAAGCAGAGACGCAGAGGATATCTGCCGAAAGGTCGGGCACACGGTTAAACTAATCGGACAGCTAAACTAATCGGACAGCGCCACCTTGGCCCCTAATTTCAGCTCGACGCGACAGCGAGCGGGTCGTGAGCGTGCGAATTTACTCGGATTTTTTCTATTTTACAAGCGCCCCACGCGCAGGCGCTTCGAGCTGGTATTGCCACAGTTTTCCGCAAAGTGGCGCTGTCCAACCCAGGCTATTCCA
>JBGSTP010000226.1:0-5023 GCA_041736515.1 Pirellulaceae bacterium | reverse complement strand
CGGGACGCCCCGTGGCATGGCTGGGGTCGACAATGATGGGTAGGTGACTCAATTGTTTGACGAGCGCGACTGAAGCGACGTCATAGAGATTTCGAGTCGCATTGTCAAAGCCCTTGACGCCACGCTCACACAACACAACCTGGGAATTCCCTTGGCTGAGTACGTATTCTGCGCTCATCAACAGGTCTGTCACCGTTGCCGACATGCCTCGCTTTAGCAGGACTGGTCGGTGCGTTCTGCCCGCCTCAGTCAATAACACAAAGTTTTGCATGTTGCGGGCGCCTATTTGCAACATATCGGAATACTCTGCAACAATCTCAACGTTTCGCGGGTCGGTAACTTCAGTGACAACAGGCATCGAATGATTGCGGCCGGTATCCCGCAGAATCTTCAGTCCCTCTACTCCCAAACCCTGAAACGCATAGGGACTGGTCCGTGGCTTATAGGCGCCGCCACGAAATATGTTCGCCCCGCTAGCACGAACCGCTTTGGCAATTCGATCCATGCGCTCGGGTTCTTCCACCGAGCAGGGACCGGCAATCATCGCCAAGTGCCCGCCACCCACTTTGACCCCCGAGACATCCACCGCGCTATCTTGCGGATGGGCGTCGCGGCTAGCCAGCTTGTAGGGGGGGAGGACCGGTATGACGTCAGCTACCCCGGCAATCGCACGCAATGGAGTTTCACGCAGCTTGTCCTCGTCACCTATGATCCCGACGATCGTCCGATAGGTCCCGCGACTAAGGTGCGCGGTCAAGCCCAGCGCCTCCACACGTTCAATAACGTGGGCGACCTCCGGATCAGTTGCGCCATTGCGAAGAATAAGTATCAAATGCCAGCCCAGCGAACCGCAGTGAAAGTGGTACGAGTCAAAGGAATTCTCAGCGGTCGAATTTTTCTTCGGAAGTCCTTGAAACGAAGTAGTTTAATGCTCCCGCCAGTACCCGTCGAGGCGTTTTGCTAGGTTTCAAGCCAGGATTCGATGGGCAAGCGGCTCATTTCCACGAATTGGTAACGACTTTTCACCGAGCGTAAAGACCGAGGCGACTGCGCCCATGGGTTCGCGAGAGCCTTATTTCCTCGACCGAGCAGCGGCTTTCATTACAATCAATTCAATCAACACAACCCCATTGGCCCAAAAACCCTATTTTGTCGGATTTCATTGACAGTCGAATTGGTCTGCAATTATATTGCTGTTTGCGGAAAGGAACGAAACAGCGGCCGCCAACGTGTGGCTAGTTGCAGTTTCCGGAATTCCACTTATCCACTTCACTAGGACTTCTTCTCAGACACAGGCTAGTGGCATTGATTTGTCGCGTTTGTGTTATTGACCGGGGTATGTCGCATGACACTGCTTGCAAAAGTATTCACTGGATTGATCTTTCTGCTGTCTGTGATCTTCTTTTCATTGGCGGTTGCAGTCAACGCCTCGCATATCAACCAAAAACAACTCGCCACGAAGTTTCAAACGCAAGCGCAGGCCGCACAGCAAAAGAATACAGAATTGACCGGCCTTTTGGAAGTTTTGAAAGATGAACTCGCGATTAACCAGGCCGCGCGACGTTCTGCATTGGCAACCTTGCAATCTCAGTTGGAGGCCAAGAGCAACGAACTTCAACAGAAAGAAATTGAACTCGAGAATGTTCAAACAGCGCACACTCAGCTGGTCGCCAATGAAAAAGACACGCAGTTGCAGTTGAAAGCCCGCACCGAGGACAACGAGCTTCTGCGCAAACAGCTCAACGATGCCCGCGAGGATCGCAATCAACTTTTCCAGCGTCTGGTGAGCACCAAGGATCAGAACAATCGGCTGCAGGGGAAATTGCAAACTACCGAAGAACGTGCGAGCCAAACGGCGGATCAGCTGTCGCAGGCTACGGTAATTCTCGAGAAAATCGACATTCGTCCTGAGACTTTATTGACCGCACCCGATGTAAACGGGTTGGTGACTGCCGTCTCCACTGCCGGTTTGGTGGAAGTGTCTCTCGGGCGCAACGATGGCATGCGGGAAGGCTTTACCCTGGAAGTGCATCGCAGTGGACAATATCTCGGTCGCCTGAAGGTCAAGCGAGTTGAGGACAATAAATCTGTAGCAGAAATTCTGACTAGTTATCAAAAGGGATATATTCGGGCTGGGGACCGAGTCGATTCGAAGTTGTTCTAATCGGCATGGTTCTAGTCGTAAAATCGTGCTTTTCTGCTCGCAAACTTCAGGATTCGATAAGATGAGTTCCGGAAATCAACCGACCCACGTTTATAACGTCTACACCGTGATGCTGATTGCATCGACGCTGTTACTGCTTGTTGCCTGCGTATTGATGGCCGTCGAATGGAGCCGCTTTGCCGGCTAGGCTCGAACGCGTTTATGATGCAAAACCGAACGATGAAGGCATTCCCATCTGGATGCCTTTTTTTGTTCCGCAAACCGCGTCAGGCCGGGAGGGCTAGGCTGCGAGCAACGTGGAGCCCGCCAGCCACGGCGAGCAATCCCAATAGCAGGTGGGCAACCACAAGTCCGACAGACATGGCGACTTTGTCGGATTGGTAGAGACGCAGAATATCTATAGCAAAAGAACTAAAAGTGGTTAGCCCACCCAAGAGTCCAATTCGCGCGCCAGCAACCAGCCAGTGATTCGTCAGCTCCGCTTGCATAGCCCACTGGGCAAGCCAGCCGATAGCGAAGCATCCGAGCACATTGGCCACTAATGTCGCTATCGGGGACCAACTGGCCCCGATAAGGGAAAACAAAAGGATAATCCCATAGCGTCCCACGGAACCGACAGCCCCCCCGACAGCCACTGCCAAGAATTCACGTAGCATGCTTCATTCCAATTATGAGTTGAGACCGACTGATTCCCGCGGCAGACGCACCAATTAAGCGTTGAGTTTATGCCGTTATTGCTTTATTCTTAAAGACTTACCGCAATGTTCCAATGGGACTGAAATCTAGGAGAAATTCGAAATGGCTTCGGCTGAGACAAAACGTGCGACGGAAGTGATGACAGGGGCAGACATCCTAGTTAGATCGCTAGTCGACCACGGCGTGGAAGTCATTTTTGCGTATCCGGGCGGCTGCAGCATGCCCATGCATCAATCACTCACGAAATATAGTAGTTTTCTGCGCACGATTCTGCCCCGTCACGAACAAGGTGGTGGCTTTGCCGCGCAAGGTATCTCTCGCAGTACTGGGAAGCCAGCCGTGGTAATGGCGACCAGTGGACCCGGCGCTACCAACCTAGTTACGGCAATCGCTGATGCGAAGCTGGATAGCATCCCGCTGATTGCTATAACTGGTCAAGTTCCTACACCGGTGATAGGTAGCGATGCCTTCCAGGAAACGCCGATGGTAGAAGTTTGTCGCAGTATTACCAAGCATCATTATCTGGTCACCCGTGTGGATGATGTGGCCCGGGTCATGAAGGAAGCCTTCCATATTGCCACGACTGGACGTCCCGGACCGGTTTTGGTCGACATGCCCAAAGACGTTCAAATGGAGAGTTGTTCGGTCGATTGGGATGTTGCCATGGACCTGCCGGGCTACAAAGTCATTTCGCCAAAAGCAAAACCCGAGCAGATCCGGCAAATCGCAGCTGCGATCAAGCACTCGCGTCGCCCCATCATTTATTGCGGCGGCGGCGTCATTTCTGCAGAGGCATCGGAGGATTTGAGGCAGTTGATTAAAAAGACCGGCATTCCCACTACGATGACCGTCATGGGGTTGGGCCTATATCCGAATGATGGCCCCTTGTCTCTTGATATGCTGGGGATGCACGGCTCGGCCTATGCAAACTATGCCGTCAAAGATTGCGATTTGCTCATTGCCCTTGGTGTTCGGTTTGACGATCGTGTCACAGGCAAACTCGAAGCATTCGCCAAAAATGCCAAGATTATCCATGTCGACATCGACGCCTCCGAGCTAAACAAGAACAAAGTTGCTCACATCCCCGTGTGTAGCGATGTGAAATTCGCTCTCACCGAACTCAACAAAATTGTCGAGGCCCCCGAGGATATCTCCGACTGGGTACGCCATTGCAGCGATTTGAAAAAGAAGAATCCCTTCAAATACGACGAATCGTTCGACGGAATTCTCCAGCAGCACGCGATTCGCGAGCTATCGAATCTAACTCAGGATCGCGACACTTTCATCACCGTAGGTGTGGGGCAACACCAAATGTGGGCCGCGCAATTCTACAACTTCCGGCAACCCAGGCATTGGCTCAGTTCCTCAGGCTTGGGAACCATGGGTTTTGGGCTGCCATCCGCAATGGGTGTCCAAGCGGCTCACCCCAACGCCTTGGTCGTCGATATCGACGGGGATGGTAGCTTCCAAATGAATATCCAAGAACTGGCAACGCTGGTTTGTGAAAAACTACCTGTCAAGGTTTTGCTATTGAACAATCAACACCTCGGTATGGTCGTACAGTGGGAGGACCGATTCATGGGAAGCAACCGAGCCCATACTTATTTGGGCCCCATCGATCATGAAGAGGCTAGCGGAAAGGGTGTCACGGATAGCCACGCCATCGTAACTGAGCGTTACCCCGATTTTGTGCAGATCGCCAAGGGGTATGGTTGTGGTGCTGCGACCGTCAGCAAGAAAAAAGACTTGCGTGGCGCCCTCGAAGAGATGATCAATTACGCAGGACCATTTGTGCTCGACGTCAGCGTTCCCTACCAGGAACACGTTTTGCCCATGATTCCTTCTGGCAGGACCGTCGACGATATGATACTTGAATAGCACGATGTTTCTGCAGCAACCTCGTTTCTGCAGTAACCCGCATCAACCCGAAACGATTGCTTCGAGCCCAACCACTTGGTTGGGCTTTTTTCTTGGGCATTTCCTCGCAATTTGCATCCTGGCATCGAGTAAATGCTGCACCGCGAAACTGGCCTGCCGGGCCTCGCAATACCCACGGCATTAGTAACCCGACGCGTGAGCGAGGACAAAAATCGTAACCCGACGCGTGAGCGAGGACAAAAATCGCAACCCGACGCTTGAGCGAGGACAAAAATCGCAACCCGA
>JBGSTP010000035.1:0-17185 GCA_041736515.1 Pirellulaceae bacterium | reverse complement strand
GACCCATTTCTCCATCATCGTTGGACCATCCTGGTCTAAATTTTTCCTGAATCTGCATTGCCAGCAAAAGCCAAACCTTGACTTAGCCGATCGCGAACTGCGAGACTAGAGCATTATATATTTGTGTGTAACAACAAACCGTCTTACGACTGATTTCGTCCGCATACTTGCTTTTCTTTAGACGGTTGCAGATTTCAGCAGTGCGGCGATCTTGCCAAACAATTGCATGGTGCAGCGGCTCCCCCGTGCGGCGATTCCACAGGACAGTGGTCTCGCGTTGGTTCGTAATACCAATAGCAGCGATGTCTGCAGCGTTAATCTTCGCTTTACGCATCGCTGCTTTTGCGACTGTCAATTGGCTGGCCCAAATCTCCTCAGGATCGTGCTCGACCCAACCGGGCTGTGGAAAGAATTGTGTGAATTCTTTCTGAGCGACGGCGACCACCGTTCCATCAACGCCTAAGACCAGCGCGCGCGAGCTGGTTGTGCCTTGGTCGAGGGCCAGAATGAATGACGCCATTGTTGGATTACTCTACTTTGCTACGATTTCTTTGAGCGACTTTTTGAAGCCCTCGCTGAGCTTTTCAAGCACGTCTTTTCCACCGGTGATCTTTACAAAGTAGTTGCCACCATCCTTGGTAACTATGATCGCACCCAACATGCGATGGTTCTCGCGGATAACCGTTTTACCGCCAGCAAACGGTCCGCCACCCATCGTGTCTTTAAAGTTGCCGTTGATATCGACCCAGTGAACCGTTTGACCGGCTGCTTCGAATTTCTCTGTCTTAGCTTTGTCTTTCGTCGCTTTTCCATCGGGCTGTTCAAATTGCCCGTACCAGCGATCGATGTTCGCCTCTACAGAACCGCCAGCACCCATAATTGTGATTCGGGCTGTCTCGTCGCCTTCCTTTGCATTCGCCGGTGCTGAAAACTCGTACTGAACGATATTCGATTTGGGTTGAACTTTCTTCCAAGTATCCGGCGCAGTCATCACAATCTTGCCGTCAGCCAATTCGATCTTTGAAGCCTCCTGCGCATCGGCGGAAAGTCCCGCGAAACAGCAAAATGCAAAAGCCAGCAGTGAAAAGGTAGACATAGTCTTACGCACGTTTCGTTCTCCAAGTGAATCTATGAATCTCTCGCCAAACAGACAAAAATTTGTCCAGCAATTCGCGCCCGCATTGTAACACATCCATTTCGATGAGGGGCCTGGTGGCCGCCTTCATTTTTCGCGCCCATTTGAGAAACAGACTTTGTCCCATTCGTGCGCGCCGCTTCAATAGCGACTGCAGTCAAGATGACCATTGGCTGTGTGTCCTAGCTGGTCCCAAGGGTATTGTGTTGTACTAACGTCCGATTACCCGACGTGGGGCCAAAAGGACGGTGGGGCAAACTCCTGATTTGGGTAAAGATCCACGACATATGGACAAGCACCATAGTTACAATATTGTGTCAGCGTTAATTCAATCTTTTTTCGCGACCCCACCTAAACTACTCTACTAACCATCATGCCTACTCATTTTAACTGCCACCGCCAGCTTGGTTGCCTGACATTCGCCGACTCAACCAATTACTTTGGCGTTGGCGGACACATTGTTTTTCGCTTTCTGCGCCATGTGGCGATTGCGCTGTCGATGGTCTTGAGTACGACTCTATCAGCGTACTCCCAAGGTCCGGATGACGACGAACCGCCAGAGTTCATTCCGGGACTAATTGCCAGCTACTCCGTAGATGGAATCGAAGTGAAACAGATCGATCAGGACATCTTATTCGACTGGGGGCAATCTTCACCCACGCAGCGCCTACCCGCTGGAGACTTTAAAGCGGAATGGATAGGGTTGTTGCAAGCCAAGGAAAACGGAGTCTTCCGACTCTCCGTGTTCGTGAATGGCAAGGTTACAATTTCGCTGGGTGGCAATCAAGTGCTCGCCGCAGAGAGCAACACTCCGCGATGGCTCGACTGCGAGCCCATCGAACTGCGATTTGGAATGCATGCGCTTCAAGTCGAGTTCGAGAAAACGCATGCACCAGCCCGACTGGGTTTGTATTGGTCAGGTCCTACTTTTGCGTTGGAACCGATTTCGTCGCGAACATACTTTCATCCTGCCGAGCAGACGATCTCGCGTAGTTTTGAGACCGGTGAATTACTTGCCCGCGGCTTGCGGTGCGCGGCCTGTCATGAATTCGAAGACATGCAGCTACCCCTCCAAGCGCCGTCGCTAACACATCTTCAAGGCAATCTGCGGCCGAGCTGGCTAGTCGAGCGTTTGACGAGCCGACCTGAGGGTGAGGGAGATTTTTCTCAGACGCGTATGCCGCATTTTGCTTTGCATCCCAACGACGCCAGGGCTATCACAGCCGCTCTTTTTCGAGCTTCGGCGAAGTCGCAGCCCGCGGAAGATATCGGTTTGCAGTTGCAGGCAGCGAACAAAAAACGCGGCAAGAAGGATCCAGTTCTACGTACGCAAGCGGATGTGGCGCAAGGCGAAATCGCTTTTGTGTCGACCGGATGTTTGGCTTGCCACAGCGTCGGTGAACTTGGGCGGACAACTAAAACTGAGTCGCAGCTGTTTGGCGGCGGCGATCTTGCGGGGTTGGCTGCTAAACGCACGAACGAGTTCCATGCACGCTGGCTGGCGAATCCTCAGCAAGTCAACGCGCAACATCGGATGCCGGTTTTCGATTTGACTTTGCTCGAACGACTCGACGTTGTCGCCTACCTGCAACAACTCGGAAGCGCATCCTCCCCAAATGATACTCAGGCGGCTGGCGACGCGGATCGAGGAGTTGGATTAATTGCTCAGCATCGCTGCGGTGCTTGCCATCAATTGCCAGCTTCGCTCAACGCTACACTTCAAAAGCTAAAAATAGCTTCGGACAGTGATTGGGAACTGGGAGGTTGTATGGGGCAGCCCGATGCTCGCCAGCAGTTGCCGGGATTTCAATTGACTGTCGCTCAGCGCAAAGCGCTGAGGGAGTTTTTAACTTCGGCAAGGTCGGATGTCGGCGACTTGGCTAGCGGACCGCGCTTGTTGATCGAAAACAATTGTGTGGCCTGCCACAGTCGCGACTTGAACGAAGGGCTTAGCAAGGCCAAGCTAGCTGAGATAGTGGTTGCGGTTCCCGATGTTGCGCCACGCTTAGCTGCAATTGCGCCACCTTCATTGACGGCAATCGGTGACAAGCTGCAAGACCACGCGTTGCGCGGGGCTATTTCCCTGCAAGCTCCGCGCTTGCGACCCTGGCTGGATGTGCGAATGCCCAAGTTTCGTTTATCGGATCAACAGCTATCGGCCATCGTTGCGCATGTGGTGGCACACGATCGCATCCCTGAGGGTAAGTCGCTAGATGTCATCCGAGCTCACGAAGCTCTGGCGGCCGCTTCAGACTCTCAGAAGGCATCAACGCTGCTAGCGGCAGGGCGCCTGGTGACCGCCGAAGGCTTTGGATGCCAGAGTTGCCATCAAATTGGAGAGACGGATCCACCCAAAGTGGATCTGAATGCCCGGGGAACGAACCTGGCGATGATCGGTGAGCGGATTCGGCCAAGTTGGTTTGACCGTTGGGTGCGCAATCCAGCGCGGATCGTTCCGCGCATGGAGATGCCAGCCATTCAAACGGCAGTTAACGGCGTGCTCCATGACTCGCTCGATGAGCAACTAGCTGCTTTATGGACGACACTAAATACTCCCGATTTTCGTCCGCCTCGTGCAGCTCCAGTGCGCATCGTTCGGACTCACAATATCCCCAGCCGGGGGGAAAGGGCCTGGTTGCTTACAGATGTGTTGGAGACACCAGGGCATGTTTATCTGCGCCCCTTGATTTTTGGTCTACCCAACCGGCAAAACCTGCTCTTCGATTTGGAGAGTGGAAGATTGTCGACTTGGTGGATCGGCGACGCTGCACATCAGCACACTCGTGGCAAATCATGGTTTTGGGAGCCCGGCGCCAACCCTATCGTCGACCACGAAGACTTTCTCGAGCAAGTTAACGTGGTCGATTCGGCAGGCGTTCTTTGGGTTCCTGCTCCTCTGGGACAGTTTGCCGCGCGATTGGATGGCGTCGAACACATTGAGAACGGCATCGAGTGGCGCGGTCGACTGCATCTCTCCGCTGTCGAATCCTCAGGGGGCAACGTGCGAACGCGTTGGATTTCGATCAAGCAGACAGTTCATGCCGCGCACCTGGGGCAGGAGGCTGTTTCGGAGTGGTCGACTGAGCTAAGTGGTCTGCTCCCTGGCGACCGTGTGCGGCTAAATAGTTCGGCCAGGGTGGTTGCAGAACCAACACTGGGCGGTGGAAAGTGGCAGGTAGGCTTGCAATTAAGTAACACGCTGATTGAAATCCGTGGCGCCACGCCAATCGTTTCGGAATCGAACGACCGCTCAGGGCTACTGCTGGAGACACCTGCAGGTGCAACTCAAATAAGTTGGACATCGCGTTTGAGTTCACTCCTGCCAACTGATCAGTTTCCCTATGGAGAAACCGTTGTTCAAGTCGTTAAGCCAAAGCAGGTCGATATCGTGCCTGGGTTCGCGGGATTGCAGTTACCGTTGCCGCCGACGGAAATGCCCATATCCTTCGCGTGGGACAGCGCTGGCTCATGTTACGTGGGTTCTCTCAAAGGTCGCGTGCTTCGACTACGAGATCAAGACGCAGATGGACTAAGCGACACGTATGAGCTAATCAGCGACGAGTTTCCGACTCCCTTTGGATTGTATGCTAGTGAGGATGGTATCGACGCATTAACCAAGTTTGCGCTGATCAGACTTAATGAACCCAAGGTTGCGGCGACACCGTACACGGCAACCGTGGTTGCGGACGGCTGGGGATATACGGCCGATTATCACGACTGGGCGATTGGTTTAGAGCGCGATGCCGACCGCAACTATTACATGGCCCTGCCCTGCCAACAGGATGATCGCTCGGAGGAGGCCGCATATTTGCGTGGCAGTGCGTTGAAGTTGATTCCGCATGATGCTACCGAAGAGCCACGCAAATACCGCATCGAACCAATTTCTGCAGGGCTGCGATTTCCGATCGGCATTGCGTTAAACGCTGAACGCGATTTGTTTACTTCGGACAACCAGGGCAACTACAATCCGTTTAATGAACTCAATCATTTGCGGCCTGGAAAACGCTATGGTTTTATCAACAAACTTGAGAACAAGGATGGTTATTCCCCGGCCTTTGAGTCGCCAGCCATCAATCTGCCGCACCCATGGACGCGCAGCGTCAACGGCATCTGTTTCCTGAAGACACCCGATGCATTGGCCAGCAACGGATCGCACTTTGGGCCCTATGAAGGGCACTTAATCGGTTGTGAAATGAACGGTCGTTCCCTTGTGAGAATGAGCTTGCAGAAAGTTGGGGAGACCTACCAAGGCGCCGCGTACATGTTCAGCCGGCCAGTCGCCAACGACGAAGCAAATCTGGAGGGCCCTATCGTCTGCGAAGTCTCGCCTGAAGGAGATATCTACGTAGGCAGTCTACAAGACAGCGGTTGGAGTGGTGGTCAGAATACTGGCTCGATTGTGCGATTGCGCCCGACTCGGAACTGGCCACTCGGCATCGCCGAGGTTCGAGCGACTTCAAATGGGTTTGAAATCGACTTTACACAACAGATCGACGCGGAGAAGGCAGCGCTGGCGGATAACTATCAATTGCGTTCGTACCAGCGCGTTTCGACCCCGGCCTATGGTGGTGATGATCAAGATGAGCGAACGGAACGCCTTTCCCGGATTCACGTTTCTGGCGATCGGCGACGAGTCTTCATCGAGCTCGATAATTTGCGGGCAGGTTTTGTCTACGAAATTAATGTGCGTCCAATCGGCTCAGACGACCATGATTTGCTTCCTAGCCAAGCCCATTATTCGCTGCGAAGCCTGGTCCCAAATTAGATGCACACTCTGGTTTGCGGTCCGCCCCCTCCACCTCCGATGCATTCACTCACATTAGGCGAAAAAATGAGGATTCCATTTAAGAAAGTGGTTTTGCTACTGCTAACGACCGTCGGCCTGTTCGCTGAGGTCGCCGCCAAGGCGACTGCATCGGAGTTGGTTGACGCGATGGAGAGAAAGGATTGGAAGGAAGCCCGCCAACAACTTTCCAGTGGTGCGTCTGTCTCGAGCAGACAGGCCGATGGAATGACTGCTCTGCACTGGGCTGCGTTTCATCAGCAGATCGATTTGACAAAGGAATTGCTTGCTGCCCAAGCCGATGTCAATGCAAAAACACGTTACGGTATTACGCCACTAACAATCGCTTGTACCAATGGTAGCGCGGAGATTGCCAAGTCGCTTTTGCAGGCGGGTGCCGACGCGAATTCGGCGTTAGCCGGTGGCGAGACACCGCTCATGATTGCCGCGCGAACAGGTGTTCCCGAAATAGTCGCGGCGCTCCTGACTCATGGTGCCAAGATTGACGCCACGGAAGAAGCGGGACAAACAGCATTGATGTGGGCCGCCGCCGAAGGCAACTCTGCCGCACTCGCTTTACTGCTCGAAGCAGACGCGGATATTACTGTGACTTTGAAGTCGGGTTACACTGCATTGATGTTCGCAGCACGCGAAGGTCGAATTGAAACAGCCAAGCAATTGATCCATGCCGGTGCTTACGTCAATGGGACGATGGATCCCAAGAATACGAGCGGGCGAGCTCCGAGAAAGGGCATGTCTCCACTGCTGCTGGCAGTTGAGAGCGGGCATTTTGAAATGGCTTTGGAACTCGTCAAGCTTGGTGCAGATCCCAACGACCAACGCAGTGGGTTTGGGCCGCTACATGCACTGACTTGGGTGCGGAAAACCAGCCTCGGGGATGGAGTCGATGGCGATCCACCGCCGCGCGGTTCCGGCAAGCTAACCAGTTTGCAGTTCGTGCGAGAAATCGTCGCAGCTGGTGCAGATGTGAATCTACAACTACAGGAAGGCTCAGGAGGTCGAGCGAAGTTGAATATGCGCGGAGCCACTCCCTTTCTAATGGCATCCAAAACAGCCGATTTGCCATTGTTGAAATTGCTCTTGGAACTCGGTGCAGATCCCAAGCTTACGAACGCGGACGATTGTACGGCACTGCTGGCGGCAGCTGGCATCGGTGTTGTTGCCGTTGGCGAGGAAGCCGGTACCGAGGCTGAAGCGCTGGAGGTTATTCAGTTTTTGAGCGACCTGGGCTTGGATGTGAACGCAGTCGACAAGAACCAAGAAACGGCGATGCACGGCGCTGCTTATCGCAATTATCCACAGACTGTCGCTCTGCTCGCCAAGCTCGGTGCCGACCCCAAAGTGTGGAATCGCAAGAATAAACCTGGCTGGACGCCATTCATGATTGCAGCCGGCCAACGCCCCGGTAGCTTCAAGCCGTCCCCGGAAACGATCGCTGCATTGACTGTCGCTCTCCAAGTTAACTCGCCGCCGCGCCCGAATATTGTATTGGTCATGGCCGACGATCAAGGGTGGGGAGAAACTGGCTATCGCAAGCATCCCATGCTTAAAACTCCCAATTTAGATGCGATGGCCGAGAACGGCATTCGATTCGAACGATTCTACGCTGGTGCACCTGTGTGTTCTCCAACTAGAGCCAGTGTGATGACAGGCCGATCGAACAACCGTACTGGCGTCGAATCTCACGGCTTTGCTCTCAGGCTGCAGGAAAAAACAGTTGCTCAAGCTCTTCAGAAATCTGGCTATCGTACCGGTCATTTCGGCAAGTGGCATTTAAATGGTCTACGCGGCCCAGGGGTGCCCGTACTCGATTCGGATGACCATCATCCCGGCAATTTTGGTTTCGACGAATGGCTGTCAGTCACCAATTTCTTTGACCGAAATCCGTTGTTGAGCCGAAAGGGCAAGTTCGAAGATTTTAAAGGTGACTCGTCGGAAATAGTTATCGCAGAGGCTCTGCAGTTCATCCGATCTCAAGCGAACGAAGGTGTGCCTTCCTTTTCTGTCGTTTGGTTTGGAACTCCCCACAGCCCGTTTGTCGCAGCCGACGAAGATATGATTGCTTTCACGCAGTTGGATCCACAGTCGCGGAATCATTACGGTGAATTGGTTGCCATGGATCGCAGTATTGGCAACCTACGCAATTCGCTTCGCGAACTTGGGATCGAACGCAACACGCTTGTCTGGTTTTGCAGCGACAATGGTGGCCTTCCCAAGATAGTCCCTGAGACTGTTGGCGGACTGCGCGGAAACAAAGGCACCGTGTACGAAGGTGGATTGAGAGTTCCAGGCATCGTCGAATGGCCGGGTAGCATTGCTCATCAAATAAGCAATTACCCTGCAGCCGCGATGGACATCTTTCCAACACTCGCACATATCATCGGCTTGCCGGATGATTGCCTTATCGAGCCGCAGGATGGATTGAGTCTGCTACCTGTTTTCAATAACGAAACGACCACTCGTACCAAACCCATTCCCTTCAATTACAGCGGCAACACTGCTCTGATTGACAACGATATGAAAATCATTCGCTTCGCTGGCAAGAATGCGGTGGACAGATTCGAGCTGTACAATCTGAAACTAGATCCGACCGAAGCCAAAAACCTCTACGACGAGTCCTCCGCAGAGTCGGTACGGCTAAGGACACTTCTGTTTGAATTCGACCAGAGCTTGGCTGAAAGCGTAGCGGGTAAGGACTATCCCGAAGGCAGCGTGGATAAGAATGAACCTCAGCCACGCTCATGGACGGACGTCGAAGCCTATGCACCCTATCTAGAAACCTGGAAGCAGCGTCCGGAGTACTCAGGAACATTAAAATAGAATTGCAGTGGCGTTAAGAGAGCGAAAAAAAACGCGGCCACCGACTACATGCGGTTGCCGCGTCTTGAGCTAGTGAGACTGCGGAGCGAGCGAATTTGCTTACTTCTTCTCTGAAGGCAGAATTACGGCATCGATCACATGGATGACGCCGTTCTTGCAAACGATGTCCGTCTTCACGATCTTCGCATTGTCAATCTTGGCCACGCCATTCGTTACAGTGATCTTGGCGCTTTGCCCTTGAACTGTTTTGGCTTCGTCCAGCTTCACGGCATCTGCCGCCATTACCTTAGCTGCAACCACGTGGTAGGTGAGGATTGAGACGAGCTTTTCCTTGTTCTCTGGCTTCAAAAGAGTTTCTACAGTGCCCTTGGGCAGAGCATCGAAGGCGGCGTTGGTCGGAGCAAACACGGTAAATGGTCCTTTACCGCTCAAGGTCTCAACCAATCCAGCCGCTTTCACTGCAGCGACCAAAGTACTGAAGTCTTTGTTACCGACCGCAACTTCTACGATCGTCATTTCTTCGGTCTTCTTGGCTTCTTCAGCCATCAAGTTTCCACTGCCGAATACAGTCAAAGCCATCAGTGCAAGTGCAATTATCTTTTTCAAAATCATTCTCCTGGTTCTACAATCGGGTGCAGTCGCGTTACTTCGAGCTTCCGCGACCATGGTTAACATGTATGGTAGGTGCTAAAGAGATCGTCATCTGCCGGCGTTGTGATTCGAGCCTCTCCTGCGTAAGGATGATAGGCTCGTGTCAATAGCGATTCGAAATTTTTTTTCTAGCTTGAAGCTGGATTGCGAGAGCGTAATGCTGTCGTCAGATCAATCGGCGTAACGTGCATTAGGTCAATTGCTACGATCGCGAAGGAACAGTGAAGGCGAGCAACTCTCGAAGAGTGCGCAGTGCCCGCGAATGTGTGTAGGCAAGGCCGAATTCCATTCGGCCATTCAGCGGAGATGATGCTCGGCGGGAATCAGACCGCGTCGCGAGAGTTCGTGGACCACCGTTTCAGCGAGTTCCAACGGTGTTTGTTCGGCTGCAGATAGATGCAACTCGGGTGATTCTGGAGCTTCGTAGGGATCGCTGATTCCAGTGAAGTTGGGGATCTTTCCAGCACGAGCCAACTTGTACAAGCCTTTGGGATCTCGAGCCTCACAAACTTCCAACGGAGCATCGACAAAGACTTCAATAAAATCGCCTGTGTGTCCGTGAGATTCCAGCCATTCTCGCACGCGTTGTCTATCACGGCGATAGGGACTGACAAACGCGGTAAGCGTAACCAGGCCCGCTGACACCAGCAATTGTGCAACGGCGCCGATGCGACGAATATTTTCTTCGCGGTCGGCGGGACCAAAGCCCAGGCCGAATCGTTCGGCGAACGCTGCATCGTGTCGCTCGGACAGCAGATTGGGGCCAGCGCACAGGCCGTGGCGTATATTGTCGCCGTCGAGCAAGAATGTGTGCACTCCGCGCTGGTGCAACAATGTGTCTACTTGGTTTGCCACGGTGCTCTTGCCCGAGCCGCTCAGTCCGGTAAACCACACAACACAGCCGCGATGGCCCATCAGCCGTTCGCGGCTGGTGCGGTCGACGGCGTGATCGTGCCAAACAACGTTGGGATCGCTCATCGTTTTCTAGACTTCCAAGAACAGTCGCGTCGGATCTTCGCAGATTTCCTTCACTGTTTTCAGGAAGCTAACCGCTTCGCGACCGTCGATAATGCGATGATCGTAGGTAAGGGCCAAATACATCATGGGAAGAATGACGACTTTACCATCAACCGCCATCGGTCTCTCCTGAATCGCGTGCAATCCCAATATGGCACTTTGTGGTGGGTTCACAATCGGTGTACTCAGCATTGAACCGTATACGCCGCCGTTGCTGATGGTAAACGTTCCGCCTTCCAGGTCGCCGGGCATCAAGCGATTATCCATGGCTTTTTTGGCAAAATCACCAATGGTTCTTTCAACTTCTGAGAAACTCATGTGTTCGACGTTGCGCAGCACGGGCACCACCAGCCCCTTACCTCCGCCGATGGCGATACCAATATCGTTGAAGTGCCGATATACGATGTTGTTTCCACGAATTTCCGCATTGACCGAAGGGAATCGCCGCAAAGCTTCGACACTTGCCTTTGCAAAAAACGACATGAAGCCGAGTTTCACGCCATGGCGTTCGATAAACGCATCCTTGTACTTGGCACGCAGGTCCATGATCGGTTGCATGTTGACTTCATTAAAAGTCGTCAACAGTGCAGCGGTCTGTTGTGCTTGTACCAAACGGGCCGCGATGGTTCGGCGGATCATGCTCAGAGGTTTTACCTCTTCAGTACGCCCAGGAGCACCAGTAGCTGTGGAGCTCAAGCCAGTTTCAAGCACCGGTGGCGACTTGGGTTGCGTCGCAGCGGGCAAAGGAATCGCTTTGGCAGCCAAGACGTCTTCTTTGAGAATTCGTCCACCAGGTCCGGTGGCAGTGACTTGATTCGCTGTCAGACCGCGTTCCTCCATCAATCGCTGTGCCGAGGGCATGGTGCGCGGCGCCTCGCTAGGTTTCGATTCTGCCGCAGCTTCAGCGGGCGTTGCGGGTGTGGCGTGTCCACCGGCCGGAGCGTCCGCAGGTTCGAGTTCGCAGATCACATCACCCACTGCTGCAAATTCTTCGGGCTTCTTACGTACATTGCGAATATAACCCGCTTGAGGAGCCGTAACTTGTACCGAAGCCTTTTCGGTCTCAAGCTCGACAATCGTCTCGTCGCGACCGACCCATTGGCCCTCGCCTTTGAGCCACTGTCCGATTTGCACTTCAGAAATTGACTCTCCTACAGATGGGACTTTCACTTCAAGCATTAACAGTCACTCCTCAAATCTCTAACGTCAGTTGAACGTTTTAGCTGCTGTAATTTTTTGGTTGGTATAGTTTCAATGTGCTGACACAAGTGCTGCGTTCGAATCAAACGTTTTGTTACAATTCAGAAAAAGCTTCGTCAATCAATTCATCCTGCTCTAGTTTATGAGCGCTGGAGGAGCCTGTTGAAGGGCTTGCGGACTCGACGCGAGAAACACGTCGAAGTCGGAAGTTGTTATCGGCCAAGTAATCCCCGAAGCGAACTTTCAGGAATGTCCAGGCTCCCATGTTGGTAGGCTCTTCCTGGACCCAAACCAGATCAGTCCCAGGCTGGTAGTCCTTGAGCGCAGCTAGCAGGACTTCTTCCTTTAGTGGGTAGAATTGCTCGAGACGAATAATCGCAACATTATCGGCGGCGAGCTGTTGCCGCTTTTCAGCCAATTCGTAGTAAACTTTGCCACTGCAGAGCAGTATGCGTTTGGTCTTCTCTTGAGAAGAACGTGTGTCGGGGAGAATCTTTTGGAAAATGCCGGAGGTGAAGTTGTCTAGCGGAGAGACAACTGCTGGATGACGTAACAGGCTCTTGGGTGTCAGCACAACCAACGGTTTACTCCATCGTCGCATCGCTTGTCTACGCAGCAAATGAAAATACTGTGCCGGGGTCGACGGCTGAGCGACTTGAATGTTGTCTTCGGCGGTTAGCAGCAGCAGGCGTTCGAGTCGCGCTGAACAGTGTTCGGGACCAGCACCTTCGAAACCGTGGGGCAGTAGCATAGTCAAGTGACTGAGTCTTCCCCATTTGTCCTCTGCACTGGCAATAAACTGGTCCACGATGACTTGGGCAACATTCCAAAAGTCACCGAACTGAGCTTCCCAAATTACCAGCCCATCGGGGCAGTCGAGCGAATAGCCGTATTCGAAACCTAACACGCCAGCTTCGCAAAGTGGGCTATTGATTATGTCGAGTCGCGCTTGGTCGCCGGATAGGTGCTTCAAGGGCATGTACTTCTCGCCCGTTTCGGCATCGTGCAGGACAGAATGCCTTTGGCTGAACGTGCCACGTTCGCAATCCTGACCACTTAGTCGCAGCGGATATCCAGTAACTAGCAGGCTCCCCATCGCCAGTGCTTCAGCGCTAGCCCAATCTAAATCGCGCTGCCCCAGCGACATTTCATGGCGTAGCTCCATGAATCGCTTCAACTTGCGATTGATGCTAAAGCTGGCAGGATACTTTGCTAAATCGGCGAGTATTCGTTGGGCATCGGCCAAACCGAGGGAGGTTTGCGGTTGATCGTTGTCGGGCTCAGATCCACCATAGTAGCCTTGCCAATTACCGCCCATCGTCTGCAAGTCTTCGACAAATTCTTCCTGCTGAGCCAATTCGAATTCGCGTTCGAGTTTCGTTTGGCGCACTTCCGCAATTGCATCGGCTTCCTGACGAGTGATCTCGTTCATTTTGAGCAGCCGCTTCAAGTAGCTTTCGCGAACGCTTTTTCGCTCGTCGATCGATCGATACATTTCGGGCTGGGTGAAACGTGGCTCGTCGCCTTCGTTATGTCCCCATTTGCGGTAGGCATACATATCGATTACCACATCACGGCGAAACTCTCGGCGAAAATCCATCGCGAGACTGACAACCTGAGCCACGGCTTCAGGGTCTTCTCCGTTGACATGAAAAATCGGTATTTGCAACATTTTGGCTACGTCTGTTGCGTAAGTGCAGGATCGGGCTTCGTCGGGTTCGGTAGTGAAGCCGACTTGATTGTTCAGGATCACATGTAGAGTACCGCCGGTTTTGTAGCCCGGTAATTCGCTCATGTTGAGCGTCTCTTGAACTATCCCCTCGCCGGCAAATGCTGCATCGCCATGGATGAGGATGGTCATATACTTGGAATGGCGATCGTCACCAACGCGATCTTGTTTGGCGCGACAACGCCCTTGTGCTACGGTATTTACGTACTCGAGGTGGCTGGGGTTGAAACACAACGAGATGTGCACCTTCGCGCCGGTGCTGGTGGTCCAGTCGCTGCTATATCCCAAATGATAGCGGACGTCGCCGGCACCGCGGTGGAGCTCGGGTCGCGGATCGTCGAAGGACCAGAAGATACTTTGTGCGCGCTTGCCGAGAATGTTGGCAAGTACATTGAGTCGTCCACGGTGCGCCATCGCTAGCACGACACCTTCCACTTGGTGCTGGCCGGCCTTCTCGAGCGACAAGTCCAGGAGAGGAATAAGGCTCTCTGCTCCCTCCAGCGAGAATGTCTTCGCACCCGCAAATTTGCGTCTGACGAACTCTTCGAAGGTCGAAGCATCGGCCAGTCGCGAGTAGATGCGTACTTGTACATCGCGCGATAGTTCGATGCGATTTTCGCAGCTCTCCATCCTCCGCTGCAGCCAATCGCGAATGGTGCGGTTGTCGATGTGCATGAACTGCGCGCCGATCGATCGGCAATACGTGTTCCGCAGTTTGGTGAGGATATCACCCAGTGTTCGACCATTGACGTACTGCAAATTCTCGCACGCGAAAGGGCGAGCTAAATCGGCTTCGCTTAGTCCGTAAGCTTCCGGTGCTAGTTCGGGATTACCAGGTCGCGGACGTTTGAGCGGGTCAAGTTTTGCCATCAAGTGCCCGCGTACGCGATACTCGCGAACCAAGTTGTCGACTCTGTCCTGCATTTCCGCAAGCCAGAGCGCTTCGTCGCGAATAAAGCGTGCCTGCTGGTCCGGTTGTTCGGAAACCGACAAGTAACCGCTGCCATTGTCGTTGCCAGATGCATCCCCAGTCGCCACACCATGCGAGTTCAACAACGATTGGCTGGCCAGCGAAAATTCTTCAAAGTACTTTCGCCATCCCTCAGAAACGCTGCGGGGGTCTTGAATGTACTGTACATAGAGATCGTCGATGTAGTCGAGACTATAGCTGTTCATTCGATGGGCACCGGTTCTGGTAGAATCCTTCTACTCTGTTACGGGATATGAACTGAGGTGAGAAATAAAGCACGATCGATGTGTATAGAATTCGTTTGCGGTTGAACTCGCACGCCGTGCACTTGGTTCCGGTGCGCTCCAGGAGAGAGCGTCGGGTCCTTCCGCAGGAGCATTATGGGCGGAGTTGGAGTCGCAAGTTGCAGACACGAGGGAACCGCAATGTGCGGCCTTAGGTTGTTAGAACTGTCAGTGCAAGAAATTCAAGGCGTCCCGCAGTTGAGCACACGGAAAACATCTAGCTCTATTATTGACTTGTTATGTAAGGTTGACTACCTCACTTCGGCAGAATTTGCAGCACATTAACCTACAAAATTGAGGTGGCTTGGCCCACGCCACCCACCCCGTACGGCATGCCACTTTGTCTGTCAGGACAGCCCAAGCAACCCAGCGTAGGTTCATTGAACCAATGCGCTACTCCGCCCCGGTATCTAAAATGGCCATGAATGCTTTTTGCGGAATGTCGACCGAGCCGATACTCTTCATGCGTTTCTTGCCTTCCTTCTGCTTGGCCCACAGTTTCCGTTTTCGCGTAATATCGCCGCCGTAACATTTAGCAGTCACATTTTTGCGTAGTGCAGATTTGGTTTCCCGCGCAATAATCCGCGAGCCAATGGCGGCTTGTACAGCAATCTCGAACATATGTTGGTCGATCTCATCTTTTAGCTTTTTCACCACGGCTCGGCCGCGGCGATCGGCGTCGCGGCGATCGCAAATCACGCTCAACGCATCGACTCGATTGCCGTTCACCAAAATATCCAGTCGCACTAAGTCGGCTTGCTCAAAGCCGATCAATTCGTAATCCATTGTGCCATAGCCCCGCGTCGCGCTTTTGAGCTTGTCATGCAAGTCGTAAATGACTTCGGCTAGAGGTAAATCGTAGGTCACCATAGCACGTGTCGAGGAAAGGTACTCTGTACCGCGTTGCACGCCTCGACGATCCTGGCAGAGTCGCATGACTTGTCCGATTTGGTCGATAGGTACCACGAAATTGACGCGAACAATGGGTTGTCGGAACTCTTCGATATCGCCGGGTTCGGGCACGTCCTGCGGTTTGTGAATTTCCAGCTTTCGTCCGCGTTTATCGAGCACTTCGTAGGTCACGTTGGGAGCCGTTTGGACCAAATCCACATCGCATTCGTTTTCTAATCGCTGTTGCACGATTTCCATGTGCAACAAACCAAGGAAGCCGCAGCGAAATCCAAATCCCAGCGCATCGCTCGTCTCTGGCGCAAACTCGAAACTCGGATCGTTAATGCTCAGTTTCTCAAGGGCATCGCGCAGTTCGCTGAAGTCCTGCCCATCGCTTGGATACAATCCACAATAAACCATGCGCTTGGGCTGCAGGTAGCCATCGAGTGGTGGTGCTGCATTGGGGCCAGTCTCAATCACTGTATCGCCGATGTGGACATCCTTCAGCGACTTGATGTTGCAAATCAGGTACCCCACCTGGCCCGCTTGAAGGCTGTGGATGGGTCTTCGCTTAGGTACGAACTGGCCGATTTCGATGACTTCAAAATCAGCGTTGGCGCGGGCGAGTCGAATTTTTTGACCGGTGGTAATTGTGCCTGCCATCAAGCGAGTGTACGTAATAGCGCCACGAAAATCATCGTAATGCGAGTCGAACACCATTGCTTGCAAAGCGCCTTGGGGGTCGCCCGAAGGCGGCGGCACCCGTTCCACGATTGCAGTCAGCAATTCATCGATGCCGATACCCGCCTTCGCACTGCACTTCACCACTTCGAAAGGGTCGATTCCCAGCGACTGCTCCATTTCGTCAACAACTTCATCGACGCGGGCGTAGGTCAAGTCAATTTTATTGATGACCGGGATAATCTTTAAATCGTGTTCCATAGCGGCGTAAGCATTGGCCATGGTTTGGGCTTCGACGCCTTGAAAGGCATCCACCAATAGCAAAGCGCCTTCGCAACATGTCAAGCTGCGGGAGACTTCGTATTGAAAATCGACGTGCCCCGGTGTGTCGATCAGGTTCAGCTCGTAGACTTCGCCCTTGTGAGTGTGCCGCAACGTGACTGCCTTTGCCTTGATGGTAATCCCACGCGACCGCTCAAGCTCCATGCCATCGAGCAGCTGCTCGCGCATCTCGCGAGTGGCAACCGTCCCGGTATATTCCAGTAGTCGATCCGCCAACGTGCTCTTGCCATGATCGATATGGGCGATGATGCAAAAATTGCGTATGTGCGAAATGGGAACTGGAGCTTCATTCTTCTTGGACAGGATCATTCTCCGCGTGCGCTAGCACGATTTCAAAAGGTTGGGCGACCTTAGTCGCAGGTTAAACCTCAATACGAGCCGTATGGGCACATACATACGCAGTTATGCCCAGGAGGCGATTTTATCTGAAAGGCAACTGGGCTCATGTGCGGGCATGAAAATCCTGCCGAGCAATCGCCGCAGCACCTACATAGCCAGCATCCCCGCCTAGTTTGGCAAAGCCTATTCTTGTACCCGCAAATACATTTGCAAATGTCCGTTGTTGGAATTCTGCAATGACACCTTTAAGAAATCGTTGACCCACGGGGCATTGGCTGCCGCCAAAATTCATCGCACCCCCGAGTAGAACTAACCCTGGGTC
>JBGSTP010000012.1:0-12396 GCA_041736515.1 Pirellulaceae bacterium | reverse complement strand
GGTGGTAAGCGTCATGAGCGATCTCTCTGGCCAGAGTGTAGTTGGTGGGGATCCTGATTATAACACATTTCGGCTAATTCTTGGGTTGGAGCCCAGGAGTCTGTTGGACTTTGATAGGAGCGTCAGCAGAAATTCGGTCGGCCATCAGCAGTTCTGTGCCGGGCGAATGGCGTGCTATTTCTACGGCTTTTTCAAAGCCTACGACACAAGCGATCGTTGCCAGAGCGTCAGCATTGGTGGCCGTGTCGGTAATGGCTGTGGCGCAAATGGGGCCGGCCACGCCGATGCCTGTTTTAGGGTCGAGAATATGGCTGCGGCGCACACCATCCATTACGGTGAATTGCCAGAGATCGCCCGATGTGGCAATGGCTGTATCAGCCAATTGAAGCTGTCGGAGCGGCAACCCATCTTGGGTTAAGGGGGCAATCTCGATTCGCCAGCCGTCGCGACCGGGCGGAGGGGCACCTAGTCGCATATTTCCGCTGATGTTGACCAACGCACACTGAATTTGGTGCTCGGTCAGGACGGCGAAAACCTTATCCGCAACATATCCCTTGCCGATCGCGCCAAAATCCAATTGTAGATCGTCCCGAAGAAAACGTACCGAACGATTCTTGCGGTCGAGTTGCACATGTTGCCAACCGCAGGCAGCTTTAGCGCCGGCAATCTCTTCGGGGGGGGGATGTCGCGTCGTACGTCGGTATTTTCGCCAAAGTTGTGTGAGTTTTCCCAAGCTGCAGTCTAAGGCTCCCTCGCTAAGCTGATGCCACTCATCGGAGACGAGCAATACTTGCCATAACGTTTCGGAAACGGCTGTCGATTCTTGGGCGGCAAGTATGCTTAGTTGGCGAGTTTCGCTGCGCGGATCGTAATCGGTGAGAGTTCCTGCAAGCTCCAGTGCGAGCACTTCGGCGCGCTCAAATGCCTTTTGCACAGTCTCCTTATTTTCGTGAAAGCACTTCAATTGTACTTTTGTTCCCATCGCCGCGAATTCATACTCATAACCCAATACTTCAGCCGTGGGTTTGACTGGACTGTGCGCAGGGTTTTCCTGTGCATTAGCAATTCCGAGTAAGCTAGTAGCCCAAATGGCGAGTAGATAAAATTGATTTCTTTGGTGGTGTCGCATGTCCTTTATTCTAACTGGGAACCCGAAGTTGGGAATTTCGAAGAGCGTAATGAGGTTGTTTGCGTTATGGGCATTGTGTTGCCATTCAGTGAGTCTCACCAATGCGCAGACAGCAGAGAAACCTGTCCCCCTGGCCGTGGAAAATTCCGAAGCGGATAGTCCATCTTCGATGAAAATCTACATCGAAGTTGTGGAGCAATCGGAGGCGACGTTCAAAATGTTGCCGATTCCCGGCGGTAAGTTTCTGATGGGGAGCAGCGAAGAAGAAGAGGATCGCAAGGAAGATGAAGGTCCGCAACGCGAAGTGCAAATATCGCCGTTTTGGATGAGTGAGACGGAAGTTACTTGGGATGTTTACGATGTTTGGATGTCCGACATCGACATTTTTCGACGCGACGCATTGAAACTCGAACCCTCTCCACGCGATGCCGTGGCGGATAAATTTCAGTTGAGCCAACCAACCAAGCCGTACACCGACATGTCCTTTGGTATGGGGCAACGCGGATATCCGGCGATCAGTATGACGCAGCATGCGGCCAGAACTTTTTGTAAATGGCTGAGTGCGAAGACAGGACGGTACTATCGCTTGCCCACCGAAGCGGAGTGGGAATATGCCTGTCGGGCCGGCACGACCACAGCTTATTCCTACGGGGATGACCCAGATGAACTTGAGGATTATGCCTGGTTCTTTGACAACACCGACGAGGCGTACGAAAAAGTTGGCAAGAAAAAGCCTAACCCTTGGGGGCTGTACGATATGCACGGCAACGTGGCGGAATGGGTCCTCGATCAATACGACGAAGCCGGATACGAATCGATTACCGAGACCGTCGATCCGCTTGTAACGCCGAAAACGCTTTATCCACGCGTGGTGCGAGGAGGCGGGTGGAATCAGTTTCCAGAAGAATGCCGCTCCGCAGCCCGCGGTGCGTCCAATGAGCAGTGGAAGAAACAAGATCCACAAGTCCCGAAAAGTATTTGGTATCATACGGATGCGCAGCATGTTGGCTTTCGCATCGTTCGCCCATTAGTGGAACCAAGCGATGCTGAGAAAGCAAGCAAGTGGGACAAAGCGGAACCGATTCAGAAAGAACGCGTGGGCCCAAAAGCAGATATCAAGACCTAGAGCATCGCTGCAGCCGCTTTCGCCAGACACGACGACAATTGACTTTATCTTGGGCCAACCCCCCAGGGCCGAAACTCACCGAAACTCACCCAATCTCAACCTTGCCGGAGACTCACATGAATCAGATTAATTCTTCAAGCCAGAATTCGCGTCGACAGTTTATTAAACAAGCGGGCACGGTGGCAGCCACGGCTTCGCTCGTGCATGGCACGATGCGCACTGTGCATGCGGCCGGTAATGAGACCGTTCAAGTGGCTTTGATTGGGTGCGGTGGACGAGGCAGTGGTGCGGCCGCCAACGCTTTGTCGGTTCCGAACGAACAGATAAAGCTGATCGCCATGGCCGACGTGTTTCCGTCGAAGCTGAGTTCTAGCTTCATAGGTTTGAAGGAAAAGTTTGGAGATAAGGTCGATGTGCCCGAGGATCGCAAGATCATTGGATTCGACGGATACAAGCAAGCCATGGATATGCTCAATCCGGGCGACGTCGTGGTGCTCACGACTCCGCCGGCCTTTCGTTGGGTTATGTTCAAGTATGCGATCGAGAAGGGCTTGAATGTGTTCATGGAGAAGCCGGTTACCGTCGACGGACCAACCAGCAAGCGTATGTTGGCGTTGGGTAAGGAAGCTCAGGCAAAGAATCTGAAGGTGGGTGTTGGATTAATGTGTCGACATTGCGAAGCTCGCGGCGAACTCTATCAGAGGATTCGCGATGGTGAGATTGGTGAAATCTTGATGCTGCGCGCCTATCGAATGGCTGGACCGACGGGAACGGCAGCTGTGTTGCCCAAGCCAAAAGACGATGAGATGTCGGAGCTGATGTTCCAGATAGCAAACTTCCACGGCTTCCTTTGGGCCAGCGGCGGGGCCTTTAGCGACTTTTTGATCCATAACATTGATGAAAGTTGTTGGATGAAAGATGCTTGGCCAGTCGAGGCGAAGGCGTCCGGCGGGCGGCATTATCGGGGCGAGCATATCGATCAGAACTTTGACAATTACTCGGTCGAGTATACGTTTGCCGATGGAACAAAACTTTTCCTCGGCGGACGAACCGAGCCCGGCTGTCATCAGGAGTTCGCGAGCTTTGCCCACGGCACAAAAAGCTGCGCTACGATTTCCTCCAAAGCGCACTCGCCCGCCCGCTGCAAGATCTACAAGGCCCAAGAGTTCACCAAGAGTCAAGTCGTTTGGGAATTCGGACCCGACGAACAAAATCCGTACCAGCTCGAATGGAACGATTTTATGCGAGCGATCCGCGAGGATAAGCCGTACAACGAGGTCGAACGTGGCGTGATGGCCAGCGCTGTAACATCCATGGGCCGCATGGCTGCACATACCGGACAGCTCGTCACAATCGACGATCTATTGAATTGCGAACACGAATTTGCACCGAATGTCGACCAGCTCACGCTTGACAGCGAAGCCCCCATTAAAGCCGATGCCAACGGAAAGTACTCGGTTCCAATGCCGGGCTTGGTCACGAATCGAGAATACGCTTAGCGACCAGTCGGTATCAGAACCGTTTGCCTCATTCGTGGCATTCGTGAAATTCTTGGATAGCGTGGCCGCAGTTAGCGTGCTGGCCACAAACTGATCGCATGGCACGAATGTAGGCAGGGGATTGTGTGGCGAGCTTGGGTTGGCCTAGCCAAGATTCCACGTCAGGGGGAGAATACTTGCTAAACATAAACCCCCGACATCCTCTGCAAACAGAGTACCACACGTGGATCGAAGATTTTTTACGTGGCTAATGCTAACCACTGCCCTGTGCTTTTTCTACATTAGCCTGCGTCAACAAGTTCCCCCACCGAAACCCGCCGTTGCCCCGCCGCCTCCCAATGCCGACCCCCTACTCCGGGCACCAGCGCAACAAGTTCCGGCTGCTGGCGTGGCAGAGGTCGAGGCCATGGAAAAGCCCCAGAATCCTGCGTCTGTCGTGACGCTGGGCGATCCAGATCAGGGGTACAAGCTGCAGGTGACGTTGACTTCTCGGGGGGCAGGCGTCGAACATGCAGAGCTTATCGAACGCACTGATAAGGGCAAATATCGTTATCGTGCGCTAGAACATGACGGCGGCTACCTCGGCTATTTGGGGCTGCGCGAGACGCTTAACGGACTGGAAATTCGTACGTTGCCCAAGGGATCGCCGGCGGCCATGGCAGTCTTGGATGGCGGAGGGTTGCAGGCTGGTGATTTCATTGTGGAATTGAACGGGCAACCAGCGCTTTCGCGGCAAGGTCTGGAGGAAATCCTCAGCCATACCAAAGCCGGTCAAACCGCCGAATTGACGGTTGAGCGGCAGGTAGATGGCACAGCGAAACGCTTGCAGGCTAGCGTGAAACTTTCGGAAGCCCCGCTGGATGTCCTACGGATGTACCCCGGCAACTCGGAGCGAGTCGTAGGGAATCTATCGCGACCGAGTCTGTTGACGACGCTCGGATCTTTCGGCGGTACGCAAATACCTATTGGCGAATACGCCTTACCCGCCTTGCAAGAAACTCTTGACACGGATTGGGAGATGACGCCTCTGACAGTGGACGGAGGGCAAGGTGTCGAGTTCCGCTTGCCATTGAGCAGTTACCTGGCCTCGACCGGTCGGCCTTCGCAGTTGGAACTCGTCAAACGCTATCGCTTATACCCGGCCAGCGAGACCAACGATGGTTTCCTGCTCGATCTCGAAACGGTCATTGTCAATAACAATGATACAGAGGTCTCGTTGTCGTTTCGACAGGAGGGATTGTCTGGATTAACGCTCGAGGGTTGGTGGTATACCGTGAAGATCAGCCCCGATTTTTCTGGGGCAGGGCAGCGAGACGTTATTTATGACAACCTGGCCACGACACAGAAAATAGCCAAAACTCGCAGCATCGTGGATAGAGCCAAGAAGACCGTTGAAGAGATGGCGGGACGCCGCGTGGGAGCAAGTGCGGATAGTCCGATTGGCATGCCGACCATTTTGCTATCCGAAAGCGAAGCTCCCGATGTTCGCAGCCTTGACTACATTGGCTTGGATGCTCCCTACTTTACAGCAGCAATTCTGCCGCATCCAGACGCTAAGGATTCGTTAACCAATTTGCGCGGAGCCGGTGCATTTGCTGTTTCTTTGCCCGAGAAAATCGACAATGCACAGTTGCAAGCGACGAACACTGCATTTTGGCTTGATACGAGCGAACAGACGCTGGCCGCTGGCAATCAATTGGTGCAAAGATATCAAGTATTTATTGGTCCCAAAGACAGCGACATTCTGGCGACGCACAAGTTGGATAGTGCCATCGAATATGGTTGGTTTCCGTGGATAGCCAAACCACTCTCGGCCATCCTGCACTTCTTTCATTATCTCGTTGGCTATTACGGCTTGGCGATCGTCATGTTGACGGTCGTAGTGCGGCTATTTCTGTTTCCGTTTACGCGTAAGGCCATGGTCAGCTCACAGAAAATGCAGGAACGGATGAAAGTGCTTCAGCCTGAGCTGAAGGTGATCAATGAAAAATATAAAGATGATTTTGAAAAGCGGAGCAAGGCGACCCAGGAGCTGTATGCCAAACACAACTTCAATCCAGCGGAAGGGTTGGCCGGTTGTTTGCCGATGTTCATTCAGATGCCCATTTTTATCGGACTCTATCGCTGCCTCAGTGTGGACATTTCGTTGCGGCAGGCGCCGTTGATTCCCGGTTTGGATTGGGCCTCGAATTTGGCCGGACCAGATCAACTGATTAATTGGAGTTCGTGGATGCCCGAAATCATTGCTGGCCGAGGCACGGGCTGGTTAGGGCCCTATTTCAATATTTTGCCAATGATCACGGTGGGCTTGTTCCTGTTGCAGCAAAAAATGTTGATGCCCAAAGCGACCGATGAGCAGACTCGAATGACTCAGAATATGATGCAAGTCATGACAGTATTCATGGGAGTATTGTTCTTCAAAGTTCCCAGCGGGCTTTGCATTTATTTCATTACCTCAAGTATTTGGTCGCTGGTAGAGCGTAGTCTGGTAAAGAAATTGATGCCTGATGTGGCCACTGGTTCCGGCTCCTCCCCCGGATCGGGAGATGCCGACAAGCCATCCGGCCCGACGCGAAGCAATCCTAAAGATCGCCGTAAAGGTCAAGAGACTTCCCAACCTAAGCCCAGCCGTTTTCAAGAATTAAAGCAGATGCTTGAAAAGCCCGCAGTAAAATCATCGACTCAGCGGGGCTCGCGCAAGGACAAGAAACGGCGCTGAGTCGGTTGGCTGTGCGAGCGACCAAGGTTAGTCAACGCTCAAAACATCACGAAATCCACTCCGAGTAACAGCCTTGATCAGTATATTTGATCTTTTGAAAGTCGGTGTGGGACCTAGTAGCTCGCATACGGTCGGGCCGATGCTGGCGACTTTACAGTTTGTGCAAGAGCTGGCCAGCGCGGTGGAGCCAGCTCGGGTCCATCGGCTGCAGGTCGAGCTGTTCGGTTCGTTGGCCCTGACAGGGATCGGGCACCGTACGGACCGAGCTGTGATTGCAGGTTTGAGCGGCCATCATCCGCGCACTGTGGAGCCTCAGGCGATCGATCCGCTGTTTGCTGAGGTAGATGCAGGGCAGATGCTGCGGTGGTTGGGGCAACACGCGATTGGTTTTGAACTTCATCGCGACCTGTTATGGCATCGCGAACAGTTCTTGCCCCAGCATCCCAATGGGATTCGCTGCACGGCCAGCGACCAGCTCTCTGACGTCTTGCTTTCCCAAGAGTTTTTTTCGGTTGGCGGCGGCTTCGTGGTGACTGCCGCTGAGCTGACCCAGCAGGCAGATCGGCCGTCCGACCATCAAGTAGAACGGCCGTTCGGCCAGGGAGGTATTCCATTTCCCTTTCGATCTGCTGAAGAATTGCTTTCGATGTGCGACGCCAGCCAATTAACGATTGCGCAAATCGTGCATGCGAACGAAGCCGTTGTGCGAACGACAATGGAAATTGATGGGGGCATCGACGAAATCTGGAGTGTCATGCAAGCCTGTATCGAGGCGGGCTGCCATCATGCAGGCGTTTTGCCGGGAGGGTTGGGGATACGTCGCCGGGCACCTCGGATTTTCGAAAAGCTCACTGAAGCGCAGAGGCAATACGACTTGGAGGGCACGGTCAGTGCAGATCCACTCCAACGCATGGACTGGGTCAATCTATTTGCTCTGGCAGTTAACGAAGAAAACGCGGCCGGCGGCCGCGTTGTTACCGCTCCCACCAATGGCGCAGCGGGAGTGATCCCGGCTGTTTGTGCCTATTATCAAAAGTTTCTGCCAGGTGCTTCGCAAGCGGGTGTAAGGGTGTTTCTCAAAACGGCTGCGGCTGTAGGTATGCTCTACAAACGCAATGCCTCGTTGTCCGCAGCCGAGATGGGCTGTCAGGGCGAAGTGGGCGTGGCCTGTTCGATGGCTGCCGCCGGTTTGGCAGCAGTGATGGGAGGAACCCCCGCACAGATCGAGAACGCTGCAGAGATCGGCATGGAGCACAATTTAGGGTTGACCTGTGATCCCATCGCAGGCCTAGTGCAAGTGCCCTGCATCGAGCGCAATACCATGGGCGCGGTAAAGGCCATCAATGCGGCTCGGTTGGCGGTGCTCTATGGAGACGGAAAGCACCGCGTTTCTCTGGATAAAGTCATCGAGACAATGCGTCAAACTGGGCTCGATATGCAGAGTAAGTACAAAGAGACCAGTCTGGGAGGCTTGGCCGTCAATGTTACCGTGTGCTGAGTCGCGTTTAGGAATTGAACGCTGTATCGATTTGCGGATTTAGACCTGCTGGACGGCGCATTACGCCTGCGACGATCATGATTCCCAGGGTAGCCGTATGGATCAACCAACAGCAATCGTTGGTTGCAACAGTGCGCAGTGTCACAAACGAAACCAACAAAAGCGTGCCGAAATACAAGATTTCCGTGGCATAGCAGTTGTTTTCGGCACCCTGCGTATACAGCGCAGCAACCGCCCAAATCGCTAACATGGGTACCAGTAAAGAGGAAAGGAAAACTACTGCATCGATCATCGGTTCCATCCGCGAATCCTTGTCCTAAAGAATTTCATTACCCAGTTTGGCAACGCGTTCGTGGGTCATTCTTACCATAGGCGCAGACCGTATCGACACTGGGAACTTGAGTATTTCCTTCAAAAAACAGGAAAAATTTGGGTCTGACGGCGCAGTCAAAAAAAAAGGGACAAGCAAAATACTTGTCCCCAGAATCGGTTTGATATCGAAGCTTTGAACGTCGCCAGCTTCGGTACGGCTGGCGGTGATGTTTGCGGACGGCTCGTCTACTTAACCAGTTCTTCAATCACACCGTCGAGTTCGGTCCAGTGAACACCCGTCTTGATGACCTTACCTGCTTTGTCGACGACCACGTTGAACGGCAGTGTCAAGATACCGTAGCTGACCGCCAGATTGCTCTCCAGTCCTCCTTTGTCGTGCAACTGGATCCAATCGTAACGACTGTCTTTTACGAAGTTCTTGGCGATTTCGGAACTGTTGTCAAAGTTTAGCCCAACGACTTGCAACTTCGTTTTGGCATATTTGGATCTTAGTTCGTTCAGCGCTCGCATTTCGGCTTTGCAGCCTTCGCACCAGCTTGCCCAGCAATGGTAAACCACGGGTCCGCCGAGGTAGGTTTCTGAGGAAAAGCTGCGGCCATCGAGCGTTGGGCTGCGCAGACCAAACGGCTTGCCCACCATGTTGAGTCGCACCAAGGCGCCGGTTGCTTTTTGGCCGGCAGCGGTTGTAGCGAAGCCTTTAGCGGCTTTGGCGTACCATTGCTCAGCGGATTTTTCTTCGCCTGAAAACTCTTCGGAGAGCGCAATCTGAATCATGCCTTCGGCCGAATCGGGGCTAGTCGGGTATTTCTCGACGAAGTCTTGCAATTCAGTGAGATACTCTTTTTGCAGCTTCTCGAACTCTTCTTCTTTCGTTGCCGCCTGCATTTTTTGGTTGTGGTTGGCAGTCAGAGTGCGAAAGGTCGCGTAGGCAATTTCATCGCTGGTGACATCGATGTCGGCAAGTTTGGACACGAATTCGTTCAGTCGATTGGCACCGGTGGGATAGTCGCCCGTCTGTGAGGCTGCGCTAACGGTATCGGCAAATTGCCGAATCCATGTGGTGCGGTCCTCGGGTGTGGTAGAGGCCGAAACGAGTTTCTCAAGTACGTCAGCGCGCATCGCTTGGAGCACCGCCTGATTGCCGCCGGCTTGCAGTTTGGCGTCGATGTCCTGCAGTTCGTTGACTAGCCGCTCCATGGCCTTGCTGATGCCGCCGCTAGCTTCGGCAGCGATGGCATTGGCACCGTTTCGAGGCGAGAAGGAAGCTGGGAAAAACAGGCTTGCATCGGAGACGACGGCGCCTTCGCTGACGGCTCGCGGCAAGTCGACCAATCGCCAGTTTTTACCGGTGTAAATCATTGTTCCGACCAGCAATTGCCTGGATTTTCCTTCGTCTTCCAATAGGGCTACGACATTTTCATATACGATGACATCGCGTTTGGAGCCTTCGGTTCCCGCGGGGACAATGCCCGGTTTGTCTGCCGCAAAATTGGTCCATTTGCTCTGCTTGCTGACAACGTTTTGGCCGGCTGACCAAGCCTCAAACTGTTGGGCGGCATCGGCTACATGCTGCCGCAGTGCGGCGGACTTCTCTTTGCCCAATTCCAGCCCGGCAATCTCCTCTTCGCTGATGAGCAAGCGGCCGAAGCGTTGAGGATCGCGTTGCGCTGCGGCGCGAACAACTTCGGCGGAAACTTCTTCAGCCGAAATCATTTTCCAGGAATCGATATTGCCATCCTCGTTCTTGTCAACTCCCCAGCGCAATCCTTCGGTGCTGAGCCAGCGGTACTCGTCGGCAGTTCCATTGAAGTTTGTGTCGGACTCGCGATAAACTTCCACGCCCGCGTTGTAGTAGCACCAGCGGTCCAGGCGATTGTCGGCGTTGGTATCGGCAAACCACCGGAGCGGCTGACCATTCTGGCCTGTAACCCAAAAGCCTTTTCCGTCGGTCCGCGCCGTTTCGTCTAACGAGCAATCGGCGATTTGAGCTGTCGGCACCAGTTCGTAACTCACGTCGGCTTGCCGAGGTTTATACGACAAGGCTTTCGCGAGCTTTTCGGAGTTGTCGGCCGCCCAGACGGGCGTAGCCATTGCGCAAACCAGAGTGGCCCAAGAAGGGCTGATTCTCAGCCAATCGATGGTGCGTCGTAGGGCCACGCGGCCGGTGAATTGGCGGCGTGTGTGAACATTTTTTTCAAGCGGAAATTGAGACTGGCAGTGCATCCCTACCTGCTCCTTCTGTGAGACGGGGGTTCGTAAGTTTCCATTCAAACGACACGCTGCAGGCGTAGCTGGGCTGCGTGTGGACTCTCTGTTGTACCAATTCGCTCAGTCTACGGGAATCGAAGTTTTCGGAATCGATCTTGTGGTGGCTGCGGGCCGGGATTGGCAAAATTGAAGCCTCCCCTGGCAGCGGCATGTGGCCAAATTGGGGAACGAAAACTCTAGCGAGCGGAAACTGTCTTTGGTGAATTTGAGATGGTTAGGGTGAACGGGGCGGGGGGGCGGTTGGGGAGGGTGGTTTGTGGTGCGAGGGGGAGTCGGTTTGCTTGTGTGGTGTATTCCTTCGAGCTTCGATTAGACTGGGGATGGCATAAGATTGGCTGCGCAGATGGTTGGTCGGGCAGCTGGGCGCAGGGTACTCTGGAGGGCACTTCGGAAGGTCCAACGAGGCGGAGTGGCAGCAGAAGGTCTCAAGCTGCTGGGCTGCGGCAGCCGATGAGACATTCTCCGAGGATTCGAGTGCAGTTGGTGTTGGTAGCCGGCAACCGCTAGGAGATTGGTAGGGCCATTGGTGGCGTTTGGAACGCACATTAGGACCAGTAACGGGCTGCAGTGAGAGCAGAGGAGAGGTTTGGTGGAACTGCGATGGTTGACATTGCCGAACCATTGGATACGATTTTGCGGTCTTGGTAAGAGACCTAAGACGGGCGTGTAGCTCAGTTGGTTAGAGCGCGTCGCTGATAACGACGAGGTCCCAGATTCGAGTTCTGGCACGCCCACTGAAGAAAAGTTGGAAGTTTGAGTGGAGAAGGTTTGCTTGACCCCTTCACACTTCCGGTTTGAGTCTTCACACTAGGAACGACCCGGGGGTGTAGCTCAGTTGGGAGAGCACCTGCTTTGCACGCAGGGGGTCATCGGTTCAAGTCCGTTCACCTCCACTTTTGGGTATCGCAAGTCAACGAAAAGATGTTTTCAAGAAACTCTTCAGTTGGGCTTGTGGGCCAGCGGAAAATCGAGATGATCTTCCGCTCACGACTAACGAACTGCGTGTGACGCAGTCGGAGGTTGTGCAAAAAACGTCTTTTTGAAATCTTCAAAATTGACGTTGACTGGATGACGGCTCAGACGTAAAGTACTGGGCTCACCTGAGGGTTACGGCCCGCACGGGAAAGCTGATCTTTGACAATTTGGTTGATTGGTAGTTGGCATCTTAAATGTGTGTCCGGCAAGCCTTTGGTTCCTGTTCTCCTTTGGGGGGCGTGAAGTACTGGTGATGTTGGATGCACGACACGACGCTGGGGTCAGCGGCAGTAGGCAAGCGGTATTCTGTTTGTCTGTTGCGGTTGGCTGCTAGTAATTGAAAGCGAGCGCTGAGAAGTCGCTGGTAGCTGTAGATCGCTACCAGTGCAAAATCCGTCAGGTTAATCATCCTGGCGGCACCGATGCTTCAGCTTTGGCTGCGAAGGTATGCATGCGTGAGTGTGGGTACTGGCTGTGGTGAGAGTTCGAAATTTCGGTGGTCAAGGTACCAAGGGCGCATGGGGGATGTCTTGGCATTAGAAGGCTATGAAGGGCGTGGAAGTCTGCGAAAAGCTTGGGGTAGCTGACAAACGAGTATTGATCCCGAGATTCCCGAATTAGCTTGTACTGAATTCATAGGTACTTGTGGCCAACCCAGGGAACTGAAACATCTAAGTACCTGGAGGAATAGAAAGAAAAATCGATTCTGTAAGTAGCGGCGAGCGAAAGCGGAATAGCCCAAACCGTGTGGGTTTTCCCACGCGGGGTTGTAGGGTCTTTCACATGGGAGTTACAAAATTCTGGCTAGCGGAAGTGCTCTGGAACGGCACGCCATAGAGGGTGACAGAC
>JBGSTP010000294.1:0-6134 GCA_041736515.1 Pirellulaceae bacterium | reverse complement strand
GTAGCAATCCCAGCAACAGAATGCTGTGTCCCCGCGCGATCCCCGCGCGATGCGTGCGACTCAGCAACAGAATGCTGTGTCCCGGCGCGACTGCCCGTTAGTAGCAATCCCAGCAACAGAGTGCTGTGTCCCCGCGCGATCTGTCCCCCCCGCGCGACTGCAGCAGCAGAATGCTGTGTTTCCGCGCAAGACCCAGCCCGCGCGACTGTATCCCCACGCGAGACTGGTACGACCCTATCGTTCTGTGCCAAACCAACTTTTCCCGGCGGTCTAAGTCGTGCGGGTGTCTGTCCTGTCCCCACGCGACAACTCTCGCGTAGACTGTTTGCAGTTGCTTTGGAAAAGTTTGGGGGAGGACGGTCCGGTTTAACTTATGGACTCCTCAGAGGACCAGAATACTCAGCCTTATTTCTCCAAGTTCTGCTGCTGTGGGTTTGTTACGGGACACGGTTTGTTACGGGACACAGCATCCCAGTGTGTTAGTAGCAATCCCAGCAACAGAATGCTGTGTCCCCGCGCGATGGTGTCCCCGCGCGATGCCCGCGCGATGCTGTGTCCCCGCGCGATGTCCCCGCGCGACTGCTCGTTTCCGCGCAAGCCCCAGCCCACGCGACTGTATCCCCACGCGAGACTGGTACGACCCTATCGTTCTGTGCTGTGTGACGACCCTTTCGTTCTGTACTCCAAACCGACTTATCCCGGCGGTCTAAGTCGTGCGGGTGTCTGTCCTGTCCCCACGCGACAACTCTTGCGTAGACGTTTCCAGTTGCTTTGGAAAAGTTTGGGGGAGGACGGTCCGGTTTAACTTATGGACTTCTCAGAAGACCAGAATATTCAGCCTTATTTCTCCAAGTTCTGCTGCCGTGCCGCAGTCCATTTTTCGTGTTTTGCTATCAGTCCTCGCCAGCGCGGGCTCAGCGGTCGTATGACGAGCCAATGCTTCTGATTACTTGTTCACTGTTGAGCAATTTCGTGAACTCCACCGCCTCTGCGTGGCTATTCTCCCTGCTCGTGACGGATAGATGCAGTATCGCGGGCGACCTATTGAAAAGGCGCATCACTCTCACGCTAGGTAGGCCAGGCCTCCCAATCGATTCACACGGCCCGACCAGCTTCGCCGCAGAACGGCGAAGTAATCTGCAATTGCGTGTGCAAATTTGACATCGGAGGTTCATTGTATGATAACATTGGCGCACCGAATCAATAAGCCAATCGATTCACTGAATCTGCTTCGATAGCAGGACCGTCGTACTATGGAGAAAGCTATTGTTTACGTTGTTGACGATTCCGATCTGGTTCTCGATCTAGTTCGTACGATTCTAGAACGTACCGACGAATTCAGTTGTACATGTTTCTCATCGGGCACCGATTTGCTTGCTCGTCTTCAACCGTGGAAAATCGATTGTGTAGTTGCCGATTTGAAAATGCCGGAGGTGGACGGTGAAGAGCTGTTCCAGCGCGTCCGTGAGTGTGATCCGTTTGTTTCTTTAGTGATAATGACTGGCTTCGCGGACGTGAAAACCGCGGTAAGATTGATGGAACAAGGCACGTTTACGGTGTTGGAAAAGCCCTTTTCCAACGAAGAATTGGTCGCTGCTGTCAAACGAGCCACCCAGAATACTCATGATCTTCGTAATCGCAGGGAAGCTTCAAAGCAGGCGGCGGAGTTGAAGGCGCGGCTGACTCCAGAAGAGCTAGAGGTGTTGGAATGCGTTGTAGAGGGGCTCTCAAACAAAGTAATTGCCAACAAATTGATCCTGAGCTCGCGCACCTTGGACCGTCGAAAACAGAGCATTCTGAAAAAATTGAATGTTGGGACGGCAGCAGAGGCGGTCGCATTGGTTATTCGAACTTCGGGAGACTCAGTTTAATATCAAGCTCGTCGAGTTTAAATCAACTGCTCCCTTGGTTTGGCGTAAAAACGCCAGTGAATAGCTGGGAAAAGTTGCCGATGACTGCAGTAACCGAACACGACAGTTCCGATTGCTGCTTGGCCATTGGGGCATTTGGCTCAGCATGCGTCGGAACTGTCATTGTTCTTTTCCGCAACGGGTGGGAGTATGCTTAACCCATCAAAAAACGTCCCACTTCGTGTTTCAGGACTCTATCTACTATTTGGTGTCATTTGGATTTTACTGTCCGATGTGTCGATGGTCTGGACAGGCGTTTTTGATATCAGTGGGTACGTCTTCTCGCTGTGTAAGGGCATATTCTTTGTCGTGGTGTCATCGAGTTTGTTATATCTCTTGATGCGTCATCAGCTGAAACGGGTCGACCGCGCCAACGCACTGGCCCTTGCAGTCGTCAACGGAACGACCGATGCAGTATTCGTCAAAGATTGCAGTGGACGATACTTAATGTTCAATGAAGCAGCATCAAAGTTTGTCGGAAAGAGCATTGAGGAAGTAATTGGACGGGACGATGATTTCCTGTTTGACTCCACCAGTGCTGCCAAACTCAAATTGCGCGATCGGCAGATCATGGAATCCGGCATGTCGGAAACGGCAGAAGAGGTGCTATCAGCGGCTAACTCAACTCGGGTGTATTCCGCCACAAAAGCCCCGTACAGGGATGCTAGCGGAACGGTGATCGGTCTGATCGGAATCTCGCGCGACATCACCGAGAGAATCGATGCTGAGAGGCAATCGCGAATGGAACGAGACCGGTTGACATCGATCGTCGATGCGGTGCCCTTAGTAATCTGTTCTTTTTTATCGCGACCGGATGGGACCATCACAATGCCATTCAGTTCGTCGCGTATTGAATCGATCTACGGTATTTCCGGCGAAGAGTTGTCCAAAGACGCCTCGCGGATTTTTTCGCGAATTCATCCAGGTGATGTGGCCCGAGTCGTTGAAACCATTGAGTCATCAGCACAAACTTTGACAGCTTGGGAATGTGAATACCGAGTCTGCCGTCCGGGCTTAGAGGCCATTTGGGTTGAGGGCCGTTCGGCCCCCACACGCCTAGAGGATGGTTCGATTCTGTGGCACGGCTACATCGCAGATATCTCCGACAGAAAACGCCACCATCAGGCGCTGCATGCAACGCAGCACCGGTTGGAACACGCCCAGTTAATTGCAAAAATGGGCAGCTGGACCTGGGATCCGCTCACTAATTGCGTCTGGTGGTCTGATGCCATCTATAAACTTTATGGTCTGGACTCTACGACAACGACCCCCTCTTTTCAACATATTTTGGATCGGCTGGATCCGGCCGACCGCCAAATCGCCATCAACCGTGTCGACGCGATGCTTAACGGAGCCGACGAATTCTCCAACGAGTTCTTTGCCAATCGGGCTGACGGTAGAAAGATCTGGATACTTAGTGTCGCTCGCGCTACCCGTGACTCCGATGGTCGCTTACTGCAGGTCGACGGCTTCGATCAAGACATCTCAAGCCGGAAGCAGATTGAAGAAGATCGGAAGCAGATTGAAGGTGAGCTTCGGGTAAGTGAAGAACGCCTGCGTTTGGCCTTAAAGCATGCAGGTGGTGGGGTTTGGGATTGGGAACTGCGCACAGATCGCGCGTGGTGGTCTCCGGAAATGTATGCGCTCTGGGGTACCGACCCATCGGAAACAATCAAATTGGCTAACTCTCTCGAAATAATCCACGAGGGCGATCGTGAGTTGGTGAGAATTGCCTCACAAGAAGCGATCGATACGAAAGGCGATTATCACGCCGAATTTCGTATCAGGCACCCGACGCGTGGTGAGCGTTGGATCGCGTCGCGCGGAAAGACAATATGTAGCAGCGATGGCTCGATTAGGTTAATTGGTATTTCGCAAGACGTAACCGATCGAATGAACACCGAGCAAGCGCTGCGAGAGAGCGAGTTGCGCTTTCGAAACCTTGTAACGACGCTTCCCGACGCAGTAGGCATTATCATTAATGAGCGGTTGGTGTTTTCTAATCCGGCTCTACTTCGATTGTTAAATACAGAGGACTCGCAAGAGATACTCGACAAACCGTACTCGCTTATCTTTCCTGAAAGCGTTCTTGCATTTATTCAAACACAACTCGCCCAATTGCCAAAGAAAGAGGCGAGTCACGTACGGTTTGAGACTGAAGTAAAGAGCGTTGATGGTCAACATGTGTGCGTGCAGATGGTTGCCTCGCGTATCATGGACCGCAACGTCGAATCCGTTCTCATCGTACTCCACGACCTTAGCGAACGTAGACGAGTGGAGATGCAGATCCGACATCAAGAACTGATTCTGCGCGAAGCAGCAGAGATGGCGCATGTGGGAGGTTGGAGTTTCGTTCCAACAACAGAGCAAATGGAATGGACTAGCGCTGTAGCACAAATCCATGAATTGGACGACAGTACTCCCAGAAGTGTGGCTTGGACTCTCCAGTGTTATGAAGGCGAGGATCGCGATCGCCTTGCTTCGGCCATGCAAGCGGCGAAGGAGCACGGGACACCCTTTGACTTGGAACTGAATTTACGTTCCAAACAAGGAACAAAGTTTGTTCGCAAAATATGTCACCCGGTATTGGAACACGGAAAGGTGGTTCTGGTGCGCGGTTCCTTGCAGGATATTTCCGACCGACGGCGACTTGAAGTCCACTTGCGTCAATCTCAAAAGATGGAAGCGGTCGGGCGGCTGGCTGGAGGCGTGGCTCATGACTTTAACAACTTGCTCACCGTCATCAACGGCTACTGCCGGTTGCTGGTCGACCAGTATTCTTCCCCCTCAGATACTCGCGACTCGCTGTGTGCCATTCAAGACGCGGCGGATCGCGCAACCCGACTGACCCGCCAATTGCTCTCGTTTAGCCGCAAGGCGATGGTGGAACTCCAAGTACTAGACTTGAATCAGATCGTCACTCGCACGGCGACGATGCTGCAGCGATTGGTCGGAGAAGAAATTTCTTTGGTGCTGCACCTAGCTTCTTCGGCCTGTTACATCGAAGCCGATCCAATTCAAATCGATCAAGTGATTCTCAATCTTACTGTCAACGCTCGGGATGCCAGTAAGCAGGGCGGTGTCGTTACAATTGAGACCAGTTCAGTTGAGTTGCCTTCGCGACTGCACACGACAACCGGCACATTGCAAAAAGGCAACTATATTGTGTTGACAGTGTCTGACCAGGGCAGCGGCATGTCCGATGCTGTGAAGGCAAAAATTTTTGAGCCGTTTTTCTCCACCAAGGATCGCGACAAAGGTACCGGTCTCGGGTTGGCTGTGGTCCATGGCATCACCATCCAGTCAGGTGGTCAGATTGACGTTACCTCCGAAGAGGATCACGGTTCTACTTTTCGCATTTTCTTCAAAGAAGTCACGAGAAAATGGGAGTTGGCGAAGACAGTTTCCCAGCCTGTCGTTGGAGGCAAAGAATCCATTCTGCTGGTTGAGGATGAAGATGCGATTCGACTGCTGTGTATGCGAACTCTGCAAGCACAAGGTTATCGGGTCCTGGCTGCTGCCAGCGGAAGCGAAGCCATTGATTTGTTTTTTCAAGCCTCAGGTAAGATCGACATCTTGGTAACCGATTTAATGATGCCTAAAATGAATGGTCGTGAGCTGGCCGAAATTTTGAGAGAAAAAGTGCCGCATCTCTCGGTGCTCTACATCAGCGGATACAGCGGCGACCTATCGATACAACCAGATGCTGAATACGGAGTCGACGCGTTTTTGCAGAAACCATTTCTGCCGATCGATTTGGCTAGTAAAGTGCGTAGCGTGCTGGATGAACCTCTTCAAGCATAAGCCCTTCGCGTGATTTCCTCCCACAATCGCCGGTTCCGTCCGCTCAAACACACTATTACCCAATACCTGGCATGTCGAAACCTCGATAAGGGGCGATAGTCGAGTACCAGCCAACCGAAAGCAGCGTTTCGAGCTTCCTCGACCGTATTACGCGGGGGCGTGGGGCTGAGGTGTTCGATTAAAAGGTAGATGAATTCTCGCTATTCATTTAATTCGTGGACCCGCAACGCCTATCGCACTTCTGCAGGATGCGAATCGTCAGGTAGCGATTGCTTCTTGGCAATTGCTGTGGCAAAAATCGAGCATGGTTAAACTGTAAAGAACCAGACTTGATCTGACACACACCATTGGTTAGAGGTAAGGGATTGCCGGTTGCTAGCTGCACGAAGGGAGCGCAGCGACCGGAGTAAAGCTAGCAAC
>JBGSTP010000289.1:0-7028 GCA_041736515.1 Pirellulaceae bacterium | reverse complement strand
CCCGCACGCGGCGTCGCTCGGTCAGGGTTTCCCCCATTGCCGAAGATTCTCGACTGCAGCCACCCGTAGGTGTCTGGGCAGTGTCTCAGTCCCAGTGAGGCGGATCGTGCTCTCACACCCGCTACCCATCGTTGCCTTGGTAGGCCATTACCCCACCAACTAGCTAATAGGACGTAGACTCATCCTCAAGCGGAATCACACCTTTGGTCCGAAGACGTTATCTGGTATTACCGGCAGTTTCCCGCCGCTATCCCAGGCTCGAGGGCAGATTTCTACGTATTCCTCTCCCTTTCGCCGCTGTCCATCTCCCGAAGGAAATTTCTCGCGCGACTTGCATGCCTAATCCACGCCGCCAACGTTCATTCTGAGCCAGGATCAAACCCTTCAATTGTTTATGCTTTCCATCGAGCTTTACTTTCGCTCATCTCGACAGATTGTTAACCAACTTAAAGGCCTTTTACGGCTCTTCATACAGTTTGTTAAATGATGCTTTGAAGTTATCTCGCACCACTTAACGGGCCCCCTGGTCAAAGGGGCCAATTCTCAAGTTATGATGCTTCCCAATTGCAATGCAACCAAGAAGACTTTCACAACCTTGCAAATTGAACTTGCAATTTTGCTAAAAACTTTCGTTCTTAACGGAGAGCTTATCTACCAAATTGTCAAAGATCAGTTGGGTGTCTCGCGGTCAGGCGAGTCACGTAATTTATCGGTTCAGCAGTCTCTCGTCAAGGCTTAAAAACAAATGATTTGCGTCAGCAGGTCGTTCGTTTTTTCGTCTGACGTTTTCCCGTCACCGATGGGCAAGAATGTATCGGCAGTTTTCTCGCTCCACAAGCGGTCGTTTGGAAATTTTGTGAAGTTATTGCGAATTGACTCGCCAGACGTCTGATAAGGGGGCGTTCGTAAGGTCTATCCCGATCGTAGGGCTTCAGCAGGGGCGTTCGCTGAACTTCTTATGCCAGCGGACAGTTTGCTTTTCGCACAGGCGTGACCTAGGGTCTTAAGTCCCGAAGTATTTTGAGTCCCAGCAGTATGCCAAGATTAAATTCGTTTGCAGCAAAGACAACATGAACGCCAATTCGCCAGTTTGTCCCCCAGTCGATGGAAACCAGGCAGAACTCGATGCGATACTGCAGCGACTCAACGGCATGATCGCTAATCCAAATGCCGCAACTTCGGCGACTGCTCCAGCTGCCGCGCAGGCGCCGCGCTCGCAGCCGACATCCACAGGCCCCTCGCAGGCCACCGGTGGCTCCCAGTGCCGCTTTGGACGCATCACCGAAGATCGGGATGAGCCGTTCATTCCCCTGGCCCCCAAGTCGCTGCAGGCCGCAGGTGTCAGCGAAACCCTCGTCGAATCGCTCATCATGCGTTTTCTACTGCAACGCGGCGAGGCGGCTGGACGTGCTATCGCCGATCAAATTAAGCTCCCGTTCCTGCTCATCGAACCAACGCTGAATCGGCTCAAACAAGAACAAATGACTGCTTACCGCGGCGCCAATTCCGTTAATGATTACACTCACACCCTTACCGATCAGGGACGCGACCGAGCTCGGCAGTACTTGCACCAAACCACCTATTTCGGCTCCACCCCAGTTCCCTTGGATGACTACAACGTGGCGGTCAAGCTGCAGTCGGTCGAGGGTCAGCGCCCGCGAAGGGAGGAATTGTTACACGCCTTTCGCGACCTGCTCGTAGATCGCAAGATGCTCAGCAAGATTGGCCCGGCGGTCAACAGTGGCAGGGGTATGTTCCTTTACGGCTACCCTGGCAATGGCAAGACAAGTATCGCCGAGCGGATCACCATGGCCTTTGGTAAGTACATCTGGATTCCAAGATCAATCTTGGTGGATGGCGAGATCATGCGTCTGTATGATCCACTTATGCACGAGCGCGTCGACGTCGAAGCGTCTTGTGGCTATCTGAAGGAAAACGACATCGACGCTCGCTGGGTGCGCATCAAACGTCCAACGATCATCGCAGGTGGCGAATTGACGATGGATATGCTCGAAGTTCAGCAGGACAGTGAAACCGGCATTAACGAGTCGCCGCTGCAATTGAAAAGCAACTGCGGAGTGCTGGTGATCGACGATTTTGGAAGGCAAAGAATGCGAGTCGACGAGTTGCTCAATCGTTGGATTGTGCCACTTGAGAAGCGATTTGACTATCTGAATCTCAACAGCGGCAAAAAGACTCAGGTGCCCTTCGACCAGCTAGTCATTTTCTCAACCAACCTGCAGCCTAAAGACTTGGTGGACGATGCGTTCTTGCGACGAATCCCCTACAAAATCGAAGTCGAAAATCCGAGCGAAGCCGCGTTTCGCAAGTTGTTTGAAATTATGTGCCCACGTATTGGATTGCCGTATAAGGCTGAGGTTATCGACTACCTGGTCAATGCCCATTACAAGCCGACGGGGCGACCGTTTCGCAATTGCCATCCCCGCGACCTGCTGCTGCAGGTCCGCAATTACTGCTTGTACCACGACGAGCCGTTGGATCTGAAAAACGAGTACGTCGATTTTGCCTGCGAGAACTATTTCTCGATCATGTAACAGTGGTTCGTTTTCGAAAATGCGCCTGCCACGGTTATCAAGCTGGTGGCGTGATGGCCAGTACGGAACTGTCAACACGATTGACAATTCGTTCGGCCGTGTTCCCGAGGAGCAGGCCGGGGATGCCGCGCCGAGCAACCGTGCCGCAGATCAGTAAGTCCGCTTGTACCGACTGGCAAAACTCGGGAATTGCAGAGCTGGGTTCGCCTTCGAGCATTTTGGCCGATGGTCCATTGGCATGTAGGCCATAATCCGTCAGGAGTTTTTCGAAACCTTCGAAATGCTGCGCGCGGTTCTGTTCGAGCAACATTTCAAATTCATGGGCAGGCATGCGATGCCGCAACATCTCTGCACCGTAAAGGCTCCACACGTGGCACACCAGCAGCTTGTTCCGCTCGCGCGCGACGAGCTCGGTAGCGACTTCGAGGATCCGTTGATTGAGTTTGGCATGAGCGGAGTCGTTGGGAGAGGCATCCACGGCGGCTACAATGGTTTTGCAGTCCGGTTCATGCTCGGCATTGGAGAGCCACATGGAGCATGGTAGATGCTGTATCAGCTTCTGGGCCGAAGTGCCCAAATTGCCTGTTTGGCGACTGCTGCGACCCTTGTTGGCCCTCACGATCAGATCTGCTCCGATTCTGGCAGCCACTGCGAGTGTTTGTTGGGAGGAGACGCCTTCGAGCACTTCACCGGTGGCTTCAAGGCCGTGCGCTTGGCAGCGGTCAACCAGTTGCTGGAGTAGCTCGCGTTTCTCTTTTAAGAGCAGTTCATGAATATGCGCATACTCGCGACTCAAGAGTCGGACTGTGAAGCTTACGTCTTTGACCACGTCCACCAAATGGAGTTGAGCGCCGGTTTGACTGGCCAGCTTCATTGCGCGTTGCAATTCGTGACTTTCGGGCTGCGATGCGTCGACGATTACAAGGATTCGATTAAAAAGTCCCATGGATGTGCCTGTCTGGAGGAATGCGTGAGTAAGAAATGGAAACCAGTTGTCGCGCCCCGCGGCGGTTCGCATCCAACGCCTGACTCTAATCGGACTGCGCCACTTTAGGTCCGAGTATCAGCTCGACTCGCCAGGAGTGGGGCGTAAGCGTGCGAATTTCTAGGATTTTTTCTATTTTACAAGCGACCCACGCGCGGGCGCGTCGAGCTGGTATTGCCACAGTTTTCCGCAAAGTGGCGCTGTCCAACTAAAGTCGATTGGAAAATTCGCGCGCTCTATCGCACAGCGACTGTGCTAAAGCGATCGACGGCGCCTCGGCGATAAAACGCACAATAGGCTCTGTATTGCTGCCGCGCACCAGCAGCCAGCGATCGTCCCACTCCAGCTTCAGTCCGTCCAGGCGACTGCAGTTTGCGTCGGATAACTCCTCAGTCAATAAGTCAAACAGCTTGGGTAAGTGAGTTGGCTCCATAGCGATCTTGTCCTTGACGATAGCTAGAGCAGGCAGCGTACCAACAACTCGGCTGATTGTTGTGTCGCGCGATGACAATAGGTCGAGAATTCGAGCCATACCCACAAAACTGTCGCGCACATAGCCGACTTGCGGATCGATGGGGCCACCGTTGCCTTCGCCGCCGAAAACGGCTTGTTCAGCGATCATTAAATCGGCTACGTTGGCTTCGCCAACTGCCGATTGAAGCAAACGGCAACCGTACTGCGCAGCAATCCGCTTCGAAAGTCCGCTGGTGGCGCAGTTGGTTACAACGGTGCCTGGGCGGTTGGGAAGCACCTGCAGCAAGCATAGCGCCAAGGTCAGTTCCTCGCCGATGTAGCTGCCGTGCTCGTCGATAACGGCCAGGCGATCTGCATCTGGATCCTGGCAAAAGCCGACATCATAGGCGCCTGTTTTCACTGCCAAGCTGATGGTCTTCAAGTTGTCGGACAAAGGCTCCGGCAAATGGGCGAAATGGCCGTCGGGTGGTTCGCCCAGAATGGTGAAATCGCAGCCGAGTTCTTCGAGCAAGATTCTGCCGAGCAAGCTGCCAGCGCCGTGATTGCTATCCAGCAAAACACGAAATCTGCGTTTGCGAATAGCCGCAACATCCACGGTCTTCAAGACGCGTTGGGCGTGGAGCGAGTGAGGGTCGGGCAGCAGGCTTAGTTCGCCGATTTCGTCGACACTCACCCAACGCTGACTGCCAGATTGGTAAGCTGCCAAAACTTTTTCGCCAATAACCTTGGGGAGCACACGGCCATCGCTGCCGAAAAGCTTGAGGCCATTGTATTCCTTGGGGTTGTGGCTGGCAGAGATTTGGATTCCCGCGACTGCGGATTGTTCGCGGACTTGTACGCCCACAGTGGGTGTGGCAGCAATACCCAGGTCCAAAGTCTCCATGCCGCTGGCGGCTAGCGTTGCGGAGACAGCTTGGGCCAGCATGCGACCGCTACTGCGTCCATCGCGTCCAATGACAACACGACCTTGGGGTAAAGTGCTTGCCAACGCAGCAATATATCGGGTTGCAACGGCGGGAGTCAGTTGCTCGCCCAGCGTACCGCGTAGGCCGCTCACGCTGATGATTGGTTCGCTCATAGAATTACCCTTTTTCGAAGTGGTCTATCGGGACATGGTTCGCAGGTTCTCTGGCGTACTGTTGCAAGTGCGAGAGCCACGACGTTGAGTAGAAAATCGGCTGGGTGGTACGCCCAACGCAACTGGAATACAATCTCCGACGATTAATTCTCTCACTTTTTTAAATTGGTGTCGATTGAAGATGCGTATTGACGAGGCGATTTTGGCAGCCAAGCAGGCTGTGGCAGCAGGTAGTTTGACCAAAGCGGCGCTAGAAAACCTCGAATGCTGGTTGACCGAGGATCGCTATGCCGCCTATCAGCCCTCCATCGTAGCGCACATCGAATCCGCAAAATGGCAAAAGTTGGACGACGTGTTTTGGACGGTAATTCCCTTCGGCACCGGTGGGCGTCGAGGTCGAATGTACGAATTTGGTTCGAACGCAATCAATGAGCGCACCATAGGTGAGAGTGCCCAAGGACTGGCAACTTACGTTCTCGAACAGCCGGGGGCCAGCGCACGGCAACTAAAATGCGCCATCGCATATGATACTCGCCACCGTTCGCGCGAGTTTGCGGAATTGTGTGCTTCGATCATGGTCGCCAACGGCATTGAAGTCTACTTTCTCGATGAATACCGCGCGACTCCGCAATTGTCGTTTGCCGTGCGCCATAAGAAGTGCGATTGTGGCATCATGGTCACGGCCAGCCACAATCCGCCCAGCGACAATGCGGTCAAAGTCTATTGGTCCACTGGAGGGCAGGTGCTGCCTCCACATGACAAAGCCATTATCGAACGCGTCATGAACGTGGACGGAATCAAGCAAGTCGATTTTCAGCAGGCGCTGTCCGCTGGCAAAGTCATTGTTTGCACGGAGGAGATCGACAAAGCGTTTTTGGCGGAGCTCGAAGCCTACGCTTGGCCTGGGCCGCGCGATGCAAAGATCCTCTATTCGCCGCTGCACGGCGTCGGTGCATTTGCGGTGATGCCAGTGCTCGCCGCAGCAGGCTTTGACCAATGTGAGGTTTATGGTCCCCATGCCGAACCGAGCGGGGATTTCCCCAATGTTCCGGGGCATGTTAGCAATCCAGAAAATAAGGCTGTCTTCGATAGAATCATCGCGCATGCTCAGTCGATTGCCGCCGATGTAATATTGGCTACGGATCCCGATTGCGACCGACTCGGCTGCGCAGCGCCCAAAACAACGGATGCGCGTGGTGAGTGGGCGACGGTCAATGGTAATCAAATAGGCGCGTTGCTTGCTGACTTTGTTTGTGGCCGAATGCAACAACTCGGCAAATTAACTGACAAATCCTATGTCATCAAAACTCTGGTAACGTCCGAGCTCATTCGAAAAATAGCGGCCAGTTACGGCGTGCGCTGCGAGGGGAATCTGCACGTTGGATTTAAATGGATTGCTGGTGTTATGGATGCCGTAGGCCCAGACGACTTTGTGTTTGGTACCGAAGAGTCGCATGGCTATCTGATTGGGCAATACGCCCGAGACAAAGACGGCGTTGCTGCCTGTCTGCTGATGGCAATGCTGGTAGCTCAGCTGAAATCGGAGAACAAATCATTGCATCAACGTTTGGCTGAATTGCAAATGCAGCATGGTTACCACGAGGAAACTTTGGTGAACGTGCAAATGGAAGGTAGCGAAGGTATGACGCAAATGCGGCAGTTGATGGCCGCATTCCGCTCCCATCCACCTCAGCAACTCGGTGGCATACCTGTGGCTGGCGTCCGAGACTACAAATCGTTGACAACGTTTTTTCCCGACGGTCGAACTGAGCCGCTCGATGCGCTGCCCGCCGATATGGTCATGCTCGATCTTTCGCTGGATGGAAATTACTTTGCCGTACGGCCCTCTGGTACCGAGCCGAAGGTGAAGTTCTATATGTTTGTCAGTTGCCCACCTGCCGAAAGCCAGGATTTGGCTGTCGCGCAGTACAGAATG
>JBGSTP010000277.1:0-57708 GCA_041736515.1 Pirellulaceae bacterium | reverse complement strand
ACGCTGAAGAGTATTTTACCAACACAATTCGAACCCGGCTCGCTTGCTGATCGTCTCCTGATTCAAGGTCGCGAAGAAGGTCGAGAAGAAGGCTTAGAGCGTGGAGAGTTGCGAGGCAAGATCCATATATTGCAAGAGATGTTGGGCGACTCAGCAACCGGCAACGAGGAATTGGATAAGCAGACATTGAGCGAACTGAGTGCGTTGATCAGTCAACTCCAGAGCCGTTTGCGTAGTCGAAGATCATGAAACGAGCTCGTGGGGAACCGTGATACTTTCGTAGGCCCCCTGACACGACCGGGTTTCAAACCCCTGGTGTTTCATCTTTGGCGTCGACCAAGCGGTGGTGTTCGTATAGTACTGATCTAATTCGCGGTCGCAACTTGTTGACGGCTTGGGTTCATTGGCGGCGAGAGGTTGGGCTAGGCTGCGAGTGAAGAAGATGGAGACGCAACCATCTTGTCGGTCGGTTTTCTGAAGACTGACTGAGCACGAGCGGTAATCGACGCCGCGAGGGTATATTACCCCGGCCCGGATGCCGCAGGTGCGGAGAATTAGGATTTTCTGAAGTACTCATATGTTGCTCTAAATCGGCCCAAGCGTTCTATCGAGTCGGACATGCAGCCATGCCACGCCTCCGCCAGCAGTACTTAATCAAGGAGGGCGATCGGACACCGTACCGAGAACCACCTCAGCAATTCTGCCATAAGGCATCGACTTGCAATACAAAAGCCATTCGCAAAACAAAGGAACGCGGACAAAGAAAGGAACGGAAAGGAACGCGGACACAGCACTTGGTTGTGGGGTTTGGCGAAATCCCGCGCTACGATATTTCGGGAACGGTGACGTAAAAGGGAAAACCCCTTTCCGAGGGAACGACTACGTTCGTTCCGACGGAGCAATCTGTGCAGCCTGGCTTTGCGAACATCATCGCTGGCAAATATGATACGGCTCTGTATGGGGTAGGACATATGGCTGGTCCGCAAACGGTGACCATCACCGGTGATGCTGGAGGTGACCCGATTCGTTCCAAGCCGATTCCTATGTGGGCAAACCTATGTTTCCAGCGTTCGAAACCAAGGTGGATCTTCCCAAGCAGAGCTCCACCAAAGATTTTACGGTGAAGTAGGTTATTCTACTCTGATCGTTTTTCTGATTTGACCCGCAAAGATCGCCAGCAAGCTCTCACGAGCGGTGACGATTTCGGCAACGCCTACCATACCCAGTTTGACTTGGCCCAGCAGATCACCACTGCTCAAATGAGTTTCCTTCAAGTCGATCTTGACCTGATAAAAGGCCTTTCCGCCTGTTGTTAGGTCAGCCAATTGCGAGTCGGGAGAAATGTAGCTGACCGAGCCGCCCAGCGTGCCAAATTTCTGAAAATCGTAGGCGTCGAGCTTGATGTTGACCGGCATGCCCTCGCGTAAATCGCCAACATCTTCGGTGCTGACCTGCGCTTCGAATCGCAACGAGTCTTGTTGCACAATCTCCAGCACCGGCTGTCCAGACTTAAGCATGTCACCGATCTTTACATTGCCGGAGATCACCACGCCGTCGATTGGCGCACGCAAGTCCGCGTTATTTCGTTCGTATTGACGTGTGGCCAGTTCTTTTTCCTCTGCTTTGATTTCGCCCTCCCGCAACGCTATCTTAGCGGCCAATTCAGCGTGCCTCAGGTGATGGTCACGGTCGACTAGCTCAATGGCCTGTCGACGGACGGCTATGACGCTGTCGTCGAGTGGTAATTTGGCTTGTGTTACGGCTTCCTCATCCTGACTCAACTGTGTCTGTGCTTCGATCCAACTGGACTCGGTTTCGACCTTTTGGTCTAAGAGTTGACGCGTACGTCGCGCATGATCCTGAGACTTGGCCAAGGCAGCCACTGCGCGACGGATTTCACTTTCCCGGCGACTTACGGCCCGCTCATGCTCGGCCAGTAAGTGATTCAGTTCGGCAGACGCTTGCTCCTTGGCAACTCTGGTGCGCTCGTCAAGGAGCGTTACGACTTGTCGAAGTTTTTCCAGTTCGGCCTGTCCCGCTTCGATCGCATACGTTCGCTTGGAGATTTCATTGTCGATCATTGAAGTGTCAAGTCGCAGCAAGAGGTCACCCTTGCTGACCTGGTCACCCTCCTTCGCCAATACCTCAATGACACGGCCCTCAATGTAAGGACTTACGGCCGAGTAGACGTGATTTGGCGACTCAGTCGGTCGAACTCTCCCCTGAGCGACAACTACCAGGCTCGCCTTAGCGGCAATCGCCCACGCGATGGCTGCGCCGACCAGTAGCAGCAAAGTGGCCATAATGATTCTCACCGCGGGCGGCGTCTTTGCCTCCAGACGCTGTCGGAACTCTGTGCAATCTTTGAGATCAAGCAACTGATTGGAATCCATGATTGCAGTCCCGTTCTTTTAGGCGGTTTGAAAAATGTCAGACGAAGAAAAATCCGCATTCAGCGATACTATTGACGATGGTTCTCCGGTACCGGCGGATTGGGCTCGCCACAGTATTGCGTAGCGACCGCCTTCCTCCAGCAGTTGGTCGTGGCCGCCCTGCTCGACTATCTTACCGTCGTCAATGACACAGATTTGGTCGGCGGCCTTGACAGTGCTGAGGCGGTGGGCGACGACGATTACGGTCTTGCCCTGCAATGCTTCGCGCAAGTGGCCTTGAATGGCCTGTTCCGTAGCCGTGTCGAGGTGGCTTGTTGCTTCGTCGAAGATAAGCACGTCAGGCTTTGGCAGCAAGGCGCGTGCGATGGCCAGCCGTTGTCGCTGTCCACCTGAGAGGTTTGCGCCTCGCTCGCCGATTTGAGTGGCATAGCGGTCGGGCAGCTGATTGACAAATTCGTCGAGTCCGGCGAGTTGCGTCGCGCGGACTACGTCATCGAGCGTCGCCCCGGGGAGGCCAAAAGCGATATTCTCGCGGATAGTGCCGTCAAAAATGTACGGTTCCTGCGATACGACGCCTATTGAGCGGCGTAACGAATGGAGGCTGAGGTCGCGCATGTCAGTTCCGTCTACAAGAATGCGACCGGCCGTGGGTTGATAGAAGTTCTGCAGCAACTTCAGCAGTGTCGACTTGCCTGAACCGCTCTCGCCCACAATGGCTGTCGTCTTGCCTGCAGGAATGTGCAGGTTAACGTTTTTCAGTACTTTGCTGCGAGCTCCGTATTGGAAGTCGACGCCGTCTAGTTCGATCGCGACCTGCAAACCCATAAATCGAGTTCCATCTGCAATGCGCGGTTCGACCTCGAAGTCCATGATTTGATAGAGGCGGTCGACGGCGACCAAAGCCTCTTGAAAGCTGAGATTGAGCGATGCCAAGCGAGAAAGTGGTTCCAGTAAATACGCCAACATAGTGTAAAAAAACATCAACTGCCCGATGGTCAGAGCACCCTGCATGACGCGATGTCCTCCAAACCAAAGCACAGCCACGCCAGCCACGCCAGTCACCACTGTGCCGGCAGTTGACATGCTTAGGCCGAGCATTTTCAGCGAGAAGCCCGATTGCACGGTGGCAACCAGTTGGCTCTCACCTGCTTCCGCTCGTTCTCGCTCGCGTCCAAACGCTTTGATGGTTTCCACGCCCGAGATGTCTTCGACCAGATGCGCGGAGTATTGGGCGCCTTTCTCCATTGCCTCTCGCGACCAGTTTCGGGCTGCCGGGTGGTGCACCAGCACCGCGACAACCAGTAGCGGTGTAAAAGCGGAGGCCACTAGGGCAAGTTGCAAATCGTAAGCGAACAGGATGGCCAACATCAACACGACGATGACACCATCGACGATCGCCGTGAGCGTAGTGCCGCTGATCGCTTCGCGGATCTTGGACGCATCGTTAGCGCGGGAAAGGATTTCGCCAATCCGCCGTGTCTCGAAGAACTTCATCGGTAGGCAGAGAATATGCCTGGCGTAGGCCGACATGAGAGCCATGTCAAGCTTTCGACTCACATGGGCCAACAAGTACTGGCGGAGCACGCCAAATGCAGTACGAAACAAGAGAATTAACAACATGCCGACGCCGAGGGCATTGAGCAGGTTTTGTTCATTGCGCACGAGAACCGAGTCGATTAAGTGCTGCACAAAATACGATGTGGATAGTCCCAGAGCGGACATAAGCACGGCACAGATAAATCCTTGTGCCAAGATAGGCAGGTGTCCGCTGAGTAGTCGCAACAGTCTTCGCAGAGGACGAACGGGCGTTCGTGTAGCAGCCACGTTAGCGCTTTGATCGCGAGCGAGCAGCACTAAACGGCCGGTCCATCTTGCCTGGAACGCTTCGTGGCTGAGACGTTCCGTACCTCGTGCTGGATCACCGATCCACACATGCCGTCGCGAGATTCGAAACAATACGATAAAGTGCCCCAGACCTTTGTCGGTGACAATGTGGGCAATGGCCGGTAGAGGGACATCACGGAGCGCTTCGAAAGGGCCTTTGACGGCGCGGGCAGAGAAGCCTAGAGATTCGGCCCCTTCGACCAAGCCGAGTAGATTGGTGCCTTCACGGTCGGTGCCAGCCAAGTCGCGCATCTGTTGGACGCCCACTTTGACGCCGTGAAACAGCGCGACCGACGCCAGCGCTGCAGCGCCGCAATCGGTTTGATCTTCCTGCTTCACTGTTCGATACTTCCGTCGCATCGTCTATTCTCCCCGATTTGAGCTTGAAATTCCTGACGCCGGATTAACTGGGCCACTTCGAGAGACTGAAAGGAAATTTGAAATCGTGAATCTACCAGGGGAGACTCAATCGAAATCAAACCTCCTATCAGTTGGTTTCCTATCAGTATCTGCCTGTAGCTGTTACGGAACTGACACCCAGCCATTGAGGGCTCGAGAGGCAGCGTCGTCCAGGTTCTTGGGGGTCCCGAGAAGGTCGCCCCACCCATTGCTGAGGTCCCTCAGGTCTTCCAACTGTTGACCTGGAGCGCCCAGACGGTTGGAATAATCCCAAATCCCGCCACTGATCTTTAGCATCTCCGACATTTCCAACGCCTCCAATTTGCCATGCGCGCTAAGCTTTTGTTGCTGACTCACGTCGTTCTCCTTTCATGTGCCCTTTGGTTATTTGGCCGCTTACCGTCGATAGGGCTGCGACGGCAACGGCCCACGCGATCTCAGGCTGAAAGCCCGATCAATCGTCGTACCTAACCCAGCGTATGAAGGTGACACATGTTACAGGGCCGAATCCGATTCTCTCCATAGCGGCCAAAAGAGCGTTCAAGAAGAGCCCGTGCGAGAACAACGATTGCACGGCTGATCGAGGTGAAGTTGTGTGGGAGATCCGCTGGACGACTTGCTGGCGCAAGACGCATTCAGGTACCTGGGTCAGCAATCAATGCACACTGCTTGTAGCGACGAATGTACTTACCAGAGAAACAAAGTACTTTCTTACCAACCAAGTTCCAGGACGCAAGGGATGGACGCTTAGAAAAATTTTGCGAGTGCGTTTGGACGCTGGCCGATTGAAGATTTGCTTTCGGGAAGCCAAAGAAGAGCTAGGACTGGATCATTTCGAATGTCGTAGTTGGCATGGCATCCATCGCCATCTCTACTTAACCATCCTTACCCACTGATTCTGCGCCGGGACGAGAAAGAAGATCTCAAAGACCGACGATTTGATGTCGGGCGAACTGCTGACAACCGAGCAAGTTCGACGTGCAGTAAATGTCTAGTTTTTCCAGTCGCTTACTATTCTCCTCTAAGTCCTCGTGCAAATCTCTTAGCAACCACAGATCCTCTTGAAGTAGTTTCAGTTGCAGCGTTTCTTGCCAGCCGAGCTTGCTAAACAGATCCGCTCGATCTGCGTTGTAACGTGTCACCAGACCACGCGTTGTGTTCTTAATCGAGGTGATACGAGACTGAATTTTCGCGCGGCGTCGGACCAATGACCGATGTTGACATGCTGTCGGTGCAATACAAAGACGCCACCTATATATTGTCGCTTAAAGCGGCTGACTACAACTTTGACGAAGCTGGCAAGTGTGCCCCAGCTTGTTGCGCATCTTTGGGAGAACCCCGCCTTTTAACTTGCGCGGGTGGTTAGTTGCTGGAGAATAATGGCGAGAAGTGTGGCTGTAGTTTTCGAAGGCTGCGCCACATTTCGCTATGCTCATTGCTCTCGCAACGAGGGCCCTTAGCGAGTCACTGCGATGATCGACTGTTCCTCACAAGCTTCTTCAGCGCTTGCTAGGGTCCCAAGTCGAGCAGACGACTGCCTGGAATGTCCTCTGGCCATAAAGTCCATACGGTTGTTCGAGCCATGATGCGATCTCGGAATTTGCGAACCTCTTGATTTCTTCGCTCGTTGGAAATCGACTCACGCAAGTCTGCTTGGGCCTCGGTAAAGTCCTTGATGTGCCCCTCCTCCCGTTCGAGAACCTCCACGATGTGCAAGCCAAGATCGTCTGCAATAATCCCACTCAATTCCCTAAGTGGGTAGGAAAAAATGGCCTTGTCGATTTCCTTGGACTTCAAACTCCCCTGCGTAGTCCAGTCGTAGATACCGCCTTCGCTGGCCGTAAAACCTTCGGACATTTGCTTGGCCACTGCCTCAAACGGCTTGCCACCCAGAAAGACTTGATTTCCCATTTCCCGAATTAGCTTGTCTGCCTCTTGTCGGTCATGTTTATCAAATCGAACGGTTAGCTGCCGCCAGCGCACGCGCCCCGGCACACTCCACTCGCCTTTGTTCTTGCCCTCCTGATAAGCAGTCAAGAGATCGTAGCGATCGATCTCAAACTTCTCAGGGACATACTTCCGCTCAAGTTCACTAGCGAGTACCTGTTCGACAAACTGGGTCTTCAACGTTACCAACGATAGCGATTTTGCTTGCAGCTTTGCTTCTAGCTCCGCGATCGTGGTGACCTTGTACTTCTGAAAAAGTACCGGGACTTGCTTCTCAAAAAAAATCTTGCCAGCCTTGGTAACAACCTTCTTCTTAGTCTCTTCAATTTCCTTGGGGGCTGCTGTGCCCACCATGTCGCGGAAGAACTCCTGAAAAATTGCTTTGACCTCAACATATTGACGCAGCGCCTGACGCGTCAACTGACTACGGACTTTTTGCTCTTCCACGTCCGAGGTGATGCGTTCTCGGTTCTGCTCGATGATCGGCTCCACAAACACCGCCATATCGCCAGCCAGAATATGCTCAGTTCCAACAACTGCAATTAACTGCCCGGCAGAAAAAGTTTGAGGCACAATTGAGGCTGCGGTGGGGCTATCGAAAGACACAAGCTGATTCGACGGTGCAATGGGGTTCGCTGTGGCACCGGGAACTTGGCTTCTCGCCGCGTTGAGCATAGGGAGGTTGGGTAGGGGCAAACTGGGGGCGGAAACTTGCTGTTTGAAGTCTGGAAACGAGGGTTGAGGAAAGCCTGATTGTGTTGTGGCTGCTGAAAATGCTGGCGTCTGCATCGCCAAGGGTGCTGTGGCGAGCGGGGTGGAGTTCGGTATCGGCGGGAAAAGACCTGAGAGCCCCTCGGTCAAACTCTCGACAGACGATGCATCTAACGACTGTGCGTTGGCGGACGGGTTCTGCACTGCGGAAGCCATACTCTCGCTACTGACGGGCGGCGGAGGCAGGTTGACAATGCGACTGCCGGCTGGCGCCGTTGAGGTTTTCGGAGGTAAAGCTGCCGGAGTTGCGGGGGCTGAAAGCCACGGAGTCTGGCCGAAGGCAGAATGCGCCGAAAGAACTAAAACAAGACTGGCAAGTTGGAATGTGGTGCATCGTCTTTTCATTACGCGGCCATTCAATTAGCTGGCATTAGAAATCCCCAAGCAAAGTCTTCCACAGTTCGTCTTTGACGGATTCGTCAGAGAAAATCAAGTGCAGAACGTCAGCCGCCGGGAGATTCATCGACTTCCGTCTGGCGGCAGTCGGAAATCGTAGCCGAGCTGTGGACCGAGCATAGCCTCCCTTCTCCAGCTTCTGGCGACAGTCGCTACTGACACTGGCCACGTCGAAGATGGTAGCCACCCGCTGCCAAGCGGTGGACCAGAGCCTAGCCCAACGCCTCGACAGTTTGTCGACAGTGGCTACTGTACTTACGCAAGCAGAAAGCAGGGTTCAAAGCGATGCCAAACGCAGCTTCAAATAGTAGTAAGCCCGCAGCAAGCGCTGAGTTATGGGTTTCGCGGGACGGGCAAGCAGGTTAGCTGTGGCACGTGCCTCTGCCGCCCAGTCATCCAGATGTTGTAGTGTCTTTTCTTCGCTAAACTCGAGCACCTCGCAGGCGTTGAGTTCGTCTTGCCAGTAATGAGCCACGATTTCATGCTCGGGCGAAATTCCTTTCCAAAATCCAACACGAGCAACAATCGCGCGGCGATGAGAATGCAGTGAGTGTGGTTTGTGCCGGAACTGAAGCTGGCCCCTATCGACTGAAACTAACCATCGGTGGTGGTAGTATCCTGCATAACAGGGATGCTCGACTCCAAGGGATTGTTCCACAACGCGACTGGGCGTCTCGATATACCCGGCTTTGGCAATCCGCGACATTTCCGAACAAACCCAGACGGGATCGCGAACGTCTTCGAGGACGTGCGAGCAGGTGGCAAAATCGAATTGTTTGTCGGCGAACGGCCAGGGCTGACGGCTGCATAGATCATACTCAACCCATGTGTCGCGATGGAAACGAACTGTTGTGGCTTCAGCTCGTTTCTTCAGCAAAGCTCCTTGTTCGTCGAAGGGAACGGCGTCAATGATCCAGTCGGCTCGAGGAAACGCGGCCATGCCGCCGCCAACATCGATGACTAAGGCCCGGTCGGGAAGCATCGTTGCAATCTTCTTGGCTTGTACTTGATCCATGCCACCTCTTTCCTTTGCAATCCAATGTTATTTGCTGAATCTATTCGCTGTGGTCGAAAAGGGAAAAACACAGCGACCCTTCGAAACGATAATAAGAATGGTTACTGGCCTTTGATTGTGGAACCGTGCCGTTCAAGTGACCATGCCTTATAAGAAGCTGGGACTTATAAGAAGCTGGCTGCCGGAGTTACGCTAAAACAGCGCGAATTGCCGACAGCAATTCGTCGCCCTGGCTGCTTACTTCTTGGCTTGTTTTCCGTGCCAGATCCTTCACTTGACATGTCCCAGCAGCTAACTCTTGAGTTCCAGCGATGAGCGCAACGCGAAAACCTCGCTGATCCGCGTATTTCAGCTGGACGGCCAATTTCTTTGGCTCCGGATACAACTCTACTCCAATACCTTGCTTGCGAATCGTGTTTGCCAAAACCAAGTAGTCGTGCAGTCGCTCTTTGTCAAAATAGGTTATCAGCACCGGTGCTGGCGTTCGGACGGGTGTCAACATATTCAACGTTTCCATGGCAGCTAGTAGCCGGTCCAGCCCCAGCGAAGCGCCAATGCCGGGCAAATGCTGCTTGGTGTATACCTCCGCCAAATTATCGTAGCGACCTCCAGAACATACGCTTCCAATGCTGGGCAACTGGTTAAGCCGGGTTTCGAAAATAACACCCGTGTAGTAATCCAATCCGCGGGCAATCGATACATCCAGCTCGTAGCGTTCGTCAGGCACGCCGGCACTTTTCATTGCGTTAGTCAATTCGCGTAGCCTGGCAACGCCGGTCTCGCCCAGTTCGTTGCCGCTTACCAGTCCGTCCAACTGCGCTAGGACCTGTTCGCAATTTCCGTTGATTCCAGCCAACTTCAAGACTTCCGTAGCCTGTTCTCTTGAAATCCCGGCCGCTTCGATCATTTCATTAGCGACTGCATCTCGACCGATCTTGTCAAGTTTGTCGAGCGAGCGCAATACGGGGGCGGACTTGTCTGTCAGCTCGAGTTTGCTAAGCATGCCGCTGAGTACCTGGCGATTGTTGATTCGCAGTTTGAAATCATGGATACCGATTGCATTGAGAAGCTCGTGGATCACCAGGCCTGTTTCGATATCTGCGACTACCGACTCGGTTCCGATCGTATCAAAATCGCACTGCACGAATTCGCGGTAACGCCCGGCTTGTGTATTTTCGCCGCGCCAAACAGGTGCGATATGGTAGCGTTTGAATGGAGTGCCTAACTGAGCAATATGTTGAGCGGCAAAGCGTGCCAGTGGAACAGTCAAGTCGAATCGCAAACCGACTTGCCTACCTCCGTGATCTTCGAAACGGTAGAGCTGCCGATCTGTTTCCTCGCTGCCTTTGCCCGTCAGAATTTCCAGCAGCTCGAGGGCGGGTGTGTCGATGGGGCTAAAACCATAGCTGCGATAGACGCGGCGTGCGACCTCCATTATCGCCTCGCGCGGCATCATGGTTTCCGGTAAAAAGTCGCGGAAGCCTTTAAGTGTCCGTGGTTGAATTCGATCTGTCACGCGTAATTTGCAGCAATACTATTAGTGGAATGGAACGGAATAGACTAAAGAGTGACAACGGGTAACATCGGAGGTTCGGGAGAGCGGATACACCCCAGGTCGGATTGGGCATAGGTGGCTTCCAAGTATTCGGCAACTTGCTCTGCAGTCTCAAAGTACTTTTCATAAGTGCTATCCTCGTCGTACTCACAATTATCCGTCGAATACTCGCGGCAAATTTCTGGCCGAGTGTGGTAGATGCCACAGCGATAGTCGTCTTGGAGATGCTTACAAGTCGTGTGGACGAGCAAATACCAACAATCATCTTCGATGAACACACTGGCATGGTCGTGCAGCAAAAACCAGCGCATGTAGTCCAGGTCTTTCGCGCAGTCCGGCGTCTCGATCGGCAAGGCGAAATAGTGGCAGCATTTGGCAGTGCAGTAGTCGCACAACGACTTGCCCGCAGGCACTTTCTCACGCGTCATTCTGGGGGAGGTCATGTTGTTTACTCTCTGATTAGCGGTTTTTGAAAAACACCTCACCAAATCCGTGTTCAGCAAGTACACTTTATCACCTGCTGGAGGCTCAAAGCCAAGGTGGGACTCGGGAATCTTAGGCAATGTTGCGCTGGAGTAGAGATGGAAATTGTAGTCACAGCCGTTGGACCCGATAACGTGGGGTTAGCGGATCCCATCATTCACGAGATAACGGCTCAAGGTGCGAGTATTGCTGAGATTCAGATGTACGATCATGACGAAGCGGCAGTATTCGCCATGATGTGCCGCATGAATATCGACGCGCGGCACTGGGTGAGTATTCAGACCGCCATGAAACAGATTGGCACGGCGAAAGGCCTGTCGGTCCGAGTCTGGACCCCCACCCCACCGCAGCGCAGGGCTCGTTTGGCTATCTGTACTACTTACCAAGAAAGCACGCCCAGAGCGGTGCTACAAGCGGTTGCAGACGGAGTGATTCGCGCCGACGCCACTGTCATGATCGGCAATCGAAAAAAATGCGCAAAACTTGCTGCAGAATTTGGAGTTCCCTGGCACAACATCGGCGCTGACGACGGGTCTGTCGACGACCAAGAGTTTGTAGAGCTGCTGGACCAGTACGATGTCGACTACGTCGTTTTGGCTCGTTACATGCGCGTACTACCGCCCGATACCTGTTGGAAGTTTGCCGGAGGACGCATCATCAACTTGCACCATGGTTTGCTACCCAGCTTTCCAGGATTTCGCCCCTACCACGATGCCTTCGCCGCACGAATGTTAACCTATGGAGCGACTTGCCATTTTATTGTTCCAGAGCTGGATGCCGGTAATCAAACCATCAATCAATCCACCTTCTCCGTTCCTCCTGGAACTCGCATCGAACAGATCGTCGAGGAGGGCCAGGAGGTCAATGAACCGCGTTGTTTGGTGGAAGGGGTGCGGCGAGTGGTCGATCGCGAAGTCAAGTTGCATTTCCACCGTATCGTGGCTAACGAGCCGCATTGAACCTGGCTTCGTTTTGAAAATGCCCTGCCCTGTCCAGTAGTGGCGAATGCTCTGTCAAAAAATACGTCCATTCAGAATTTCCAGATCAACCGAGCAGCCCACGCAATCAGTTTCCAGTTTTTTTATTTTTTAACTCACAGGCACTACCATGCTCAATCGAATTGTCACGTCCTGGAATTTAACACTCGTGCTGCTTGGCACTTTTCACGCAACAGCTTGCGCGCAACCCTTCGATGAAGCTCCGCCCACGCTGCGCGTAATGACTTGGAACGTGGAATGGATGTTCGACGACTACCAGGGAGATAACCGTAGCAAGCTTGCCAAAGAGCAGTCTTCGCCATCTCAAGAGTATTGGAACACCAAAGTGGATGGAGTAGCCGAGGTTTTGGCGACTCAAAAACCCGATATCATCGCGTTGCAGGAGATCGAAGGTCTACAAACGCTAGCCGACATCGCTAGTCGGGTAAAATCAAAGCATAGCATTTCCTATCGATACGTCTTCATTCAGGGCACCGATACCTTTACTGAACAAGATGTCGGAATGCTGGTACACAATGGTGTGGCTTCATTTCGCCGACACGAACAATCAAAGACGATGTTTGATAGCGGTGAATATTATAATCTTTCTAAACACTTGATTAGCGAATTCAGATGGTCCAGTGTCGATAGCCCTTTGACTGTAATGACGGTGCACTTGCGTGCAACCGCCGAGGCAGAAGAGACACGTGTCAAACAAGCCAAGTTAGCCCGGCATTGGCTCGAACCACAGTTGATTGCTGGTCAGGACGTGATTCTACTTGGGGACCTCAATTCGGAGCACGCCGCTGGCAACGTAGATGGCGATATTGCGGCCATCGTTGGTGACAGCCAAGTCAAGATGGTCGATCTGCTAGCGCAATTGCCAAACCCGAAACTACCGACTCACTTAGTGCTCGACAAACAGTTTGATCGCATTTTGGTTAGCGAAAGCCTATTGAACGATGGGCCCGGCATGGACTGGAGTTTCACGGGCATCGAAATACTATCCGACGCCGTAGTGCGAGGAAAACGCGATGGCGAAGAGCACTGGCACAATCGCTTGACAATGCCTTTGGAAGAATTGGACCTAAGCGACCACTTACCCGTCGTTGCCACTTTCGAGCTGAAATAGATTTAACCACACGAATCCTACGCATGGTTCAATCCGGACGGGATTCGTGGTGTTCGTTCATAGGGGCGACGGAGCAATCAGCTTAAGCATGGTTGCTCCGTCGGACTCCAATCGAATTGGCTCTATTTTTCACCGTAGACGGGAGCCTTCCAATCTTTGGGAAGGTTCCCCTGCGGACGGACACCATAGGCATCTTTAGCGATTGGATAATCTTCGGTTTTCAATAGCGGCATGTCATCGGGCAAGTGCTTGATCTTGAAGTCTTTGTATTGGATCTTCATCGCTGGTCCCACGTGCACTTGGACTGCCAGAACTCCTTCCAAAACGCGGCCTTTCTCATCGAAATCGATTAAATCCGCCGTCTGATGGCCATCGATCCAATGTTGATGATGATTACCTTCGACCAGCACCCGATAGTCATGCCATTGATCGGCTGCGAACTCTTTGATGGGCATTGAGCCCACAACCCATGGCTGACCGGCGGGATCAATGATGACTTTCTCTCCTGTGTGCGAGAGAATACGGCGTCCCTTCTCTTCGTAGAGCATGCCGTTGTAATTGGGATTATTGGCTACTACGTCGCACTGATAGCCTGTTACAACATCGAGGCCAAGATCAGGGCGAGAAATACCACGATATTGGATGCCGCTGTTACCGCCCGCAGAGACTTTCACTTTTACCCGCAGGTCGAAATTTCGGATCGTAGAAAACTCCCAGGTGATGAAGCGGTTCGACTTTAGCGACCCGTCGGTAACACCCGTTAGTGCACCGTCTTCAACGGACCAGAATTTACTGTCGCCGGACCACTGCTTCAACGACTTACCGTCAAAAACCTTGACGTAGCCATCTTCGTCCACCTGCGCTCCGACATTCGCCGATGCTTCCGGGTGAGGCTCAGTAGAAGCAGCAAACTCACCTTTCAGTGGGTCGAGCGGACCGCCATACAACGCGACGCGTTCTTCGGTCCGCCGGCGCATGGCTGCCAGTGTATCCGCATGAGCCGGGTCGCTAGCCAAGTTCACCAGTTCGTTGGGATCATTCTTCAAATCGTGCAAGAACTCAAAATTTCCATGATCAATGTAGCGGACGTATTTGAATTGTTCATTGCGCACACCTTCGAAAGCCGGAATACGGTTTCGAACAGCGAAATGCTCGTGAAATGACTCGCTACGCCAATCGCGCGGCGTGCCGCTACTGACAATCGGCTGCAAGCTGTTGCCCTGATAACGCTCGGGGACGGTTGTGCCTGCCCAATCGAGAAAAGTTGCAGGTAGGTCTAGATTCAATGCGATTGCATCCGTCACTTGTCCGCGTTTTGTTGCGGGCACGCGTGGATCGACCACGATCAGCGGCACGCGCAACGCCTCGTCGTAATGCGACCATTTGCCAGCCAGTCCTCGATTCCCCATGTAATAGCCATTGTCGGCCGAGTAAACGATGATCGTGTTGTCTGCCAGTCCCGCCTCCTCCAATGCGGTCAGGAAGCGACCGATCGCATTATCGATACCACTGACCATCCGATAGTAGGCCCGAATGTTTGTCTGGTACTTTTCGGGTGTATTCCACCGCCAGAAATAGCGCTCTCGATTGATCGTCGTTTTCAAGAAATCAGGCAAGCTTTCAAAAATCGTTGGATCATTCAATCGCGGCGCCGCGATATCAATGTCTTCGTACATACCATCGGACGAACTGGGCCAGGGAAAATGACCGATACCGGGGCGACGATCGCTGTCCTCGGCATGACAAGCGTTGAACCACATGTTCAGCGCGAACGGTTTATCCTTCGGTTGAGACTTTACAAACTCGATGCCACGATCGACGATCAAGTCGGTCTCGTGACGCAAGCTGCCATCGGCCTGCTTCTTGTAGTAAGGGTTCCGGCCAATCATTTCGAACTCATCAAAGTGATCTTCCTTGCGATAGCCTTCAGGCATTTGCGCGTGCCACTTACCGAAATATCCTGTGCGATACCCACTTTCGCGGAGATAGTCGGAAACTAGCTTCTCGACAGCATCCGGTCTTGCCTGTTCTGGGTTGCTGGCTGTTCCGTAGCTGCGACCGGTGAGACCAGACAAAACAGTGGTTCGACTTACCCAACAAATTGAATGGCTCACGAATGCGTTCTGAAAGCGAGTGCCACGCGCCGCGAGTGCATCTAAATTGGGTGTCTTGATTACCGAATTGCCGTAACAGCCAATCGTACTAATGGTTTGGTCATCAGCGAAAAAGAAGACGATGTTAGGCTTTTCAGCCGCGGGCAATCGCCCCATGGATAGTGCCAAAAGCACGAGGATTACTAGGTTTCTTTTCATTGTTAGCCTGCGCATGAAGTCTGTTGGGGTGGGAAAAGATAGCCGATCGACACAAGCTGTGTCTTGCCAACTGGGGTGTCCAGGAATTGTAACCGCTTCGCTGCGAGCTTGCGCTGTACCGTCCACAAAAGAGGGCCCTGATCAGCATTAGTTGTTGTGGCAGGCTGCTCCGACAAGCTACAATTCGCTAGCGTGATTCGCATGTTCGCACCACTAAAAACTGAAAACTGGTCTAACCCGATGGTAGAACACCTGCTCAGAAATATATTATTGCTTGGTTGCCTCATTCCCTCGCTGCCATTGGCTGTGTCAGCACAGGATCACTGGCCTAAATCGGTTGAGAATGCGGTCGCGAATGCATTGGGCAATCGCGAACAATGGGTTGCAGCGTGGAAGCGAGTGCCAGAGTCTCAGCGGCAGGGACTACAATTCTTGTTGGAGAACATGCCGGAAGACGATCTGCAGACTCTCACTGCGGATTTTCTGCTCGGCAATATTGCGCTGGCGTATCAGGCGAAAGAGAAAGTGGCGTGGGGCAAGGATATACCTGACGATATTTTCCTAAACGACGTCTTGCCATACGCCAACATCAATGAGCGGCGAGACAACTGGCGCGACGAATTTAAGCAACGCTTCTTTCCGCTGATAGAGCACGTCAACTCGCCAGGAACGGCCGCTGCAAAATTAAATCAGGCGATATTCAAAGAACTGAACGTCAAGTACTCGACGAAGCGCCGACGCGCTGACCAAGGGCCACGCGAGTCCATGGCCTCGGGGCTTGCATCGTGTACAGGACTTTCGATTCTTTTGATCGATGCCTGCCGAGCCTGCGGCATTCCTGCTCGTTTCGTCGGCACTCCACTCTGGACGGACAACAGCGGCAATCATTCCTGGGTCGAAGTCTGGGACAACGGCTGGCATTTTACCGGCGCTGCCGAACCCAACGGAGATGAAATCGACAGAGCATGGTTCATCGATCGCGCGAGCAAGGCCATCGCCGATCAGCCCGAGCACTCAATCTATGCGGTCAGCTTTCGCAGGACTCCGCTTGCCTTCCCCATGGTATGGGATCGCAGAAACAATAATGTTAGCGCCGTTAATGTGACCGAGCGTTATGCAAAGATTGATCGCTCTGTACCAGAGGGTTTTGTACAGTTGAGGATCAAGACGCTTGGCGCCAGCGGTGTTGACCGGTGCCAAGCCAATGTAACCGTCCGCGACACCCAGGGAAATGTCGTGTTCGAAGGTCAATCGAAAGACGAACGATTCGATACCAACGATCACCTATGGCTCGCACTGCCTCAAGGAAAACGGTTTCGCATCGAAGTGAAGACCGCCGATGCAGTTGTAGCACGGGAGATCGACACAAACGTTGATGGAAAAATGGTGACCTTGCAAGTCGCGCCCGTTGATGCAATTGCGCAGCTCAAAGCATTCCTAAAAATCGCAAGATCCGAACGCCCTTCACTTGCCGAACAAAGTTTTGCGAGTGAACCGCTAAGCAAAGCGAATGCGGTTGAAGCCCGGCAACTGCTGTTGGCCGATCACCGCAATACTATTCGCGAAACCCGCCAACCAGAAATGGCCGCCAAACTAATTCAAATTGGAGATCACCAACTTGCCTTTGATATGCGAACGTTTGGCGAGAAACCAATCGACGGTCACAGCCTAGTCATTTCGATGCACGGCGGCGGTGGCGCTCCCAAGCGAGTCAACGACCGGCAATGGGAAAATCAGAAGTCGCTGTATGAACTGCAAGAAGGAATTTACTTGGCACCCCGTGCACCAACGGATTCCTGGAATATGTGGCATCAGGATCATATCGATGCTCTTTATACACGCCTAATTGAAAACCTGATCGCAATCGAAGGCGTGAATCCCGATCGTGTATTTATCACTGGCTACTCTGCTGGTGGCGACGGCGTCTTCCAGTTAGCACCGCGGATGGCCGATCAATTAGCTGCGGCCGCTATGATGGCCGGACATCCCAACGAGACCAAGCCGCTGGGACTCCGCAATCTACCAATCACATTGCACGTCGGCGGAAAGGATTCCGCATACAATCGCAATTCGATTGTTGCCAAGTGGATTGATGAGCTTGGCGAACTACGCAAGCTGGATCCCCTTGGTTACGAACATTGGGGCATGGTCTACCCAGAGAAGGGACATTGGATGGATCGGGAAGATCGAGCTGGCGTTACGTGGATGATGAAGTATTCCCGCAACATTGTGCCTGAAAAGGTTGTCTGGCTTCAGGACGATGTGCGTCACTCTCGGTTCTATTGGCTTGGATTTGAACCGGCCGCCGAGGACTCGTCAGGACGTGAATTGGTAGTTGTATCGCGCAGCGGCAACACAATTACCGTTGAACAAGCTCCCCATGGTAAACTCAGGCTGCTGCTGCGGGATGATATGCTCGACCTAGACCAAGAAGTCACCGTGCAAAAATCTGGCCAGGAAATTTGGCGTGGCTCAGCCATGCGGCGAATTCGGACCATTGCCAGCACTCTGGAGGACCGTGGTGACCCCGCCGCAACGTTCAGCGCGGAAATACTCATAGAGGTGACCGATTAGATGAGCCGCTGGTTTTAGGTGGTTCAACGATCTTCCCCAGTCACCGTCAGTTTAGCACTGAAGTCCTCTCGGCCTGTTAACTGCTTCCATCCGCTCCATCTGCGTAAACTTTGACGCTTATAGCGGTCGATACAAGCTGAGTACTTTTTTTATCACGGAATTCGCCGAATGGTCATAGTATGTTTACTAGCTTATTTTCGCGTCGATACTGGTCGACGAGGTGCTTTGCTTGCTTTATTGCATTGACAATTTCTAATTTCACTCATTCTCAGGAAAAACTGCCTTCCGAAAGTGGAATTACTGAGAGTTGGTCACCCCTGCGAAGCGATTCCACTCAGTCAAGCTTAGGCTCAGCACAACGACGCTTCACGGATGCAAGTGCCAACTCCCCGGCTCCTCTGGTTGCGAGCATAGCATCGCCACTCCCCGTTTCGAACGCGACCACGACTGCCGGGCAAGTCGTTCCGGCCCAATACTCAGCGTCTCTGATGCAACATCAATCCGTTGGCAATTGCGGTTGCAATATCTGTGTTACGCATGGCGAGGGAAGCTGGGTGTGGGTTCGCGACCCTGAGGAGGAACGCCGCAGAGCGATTCGTATTTACAACGTCCAATGTGTGCGCTGTCACGGCGTGCAGGGCAAGGGAGTTTGGGACATTCCGGATGTACCCAACTTTACCAATCGACGATGGCAACAAAGTCGAACGGACGCCGATATTGTGCGTTTGACGCTAAGCGGACGGGGTGCGTGCATGCCAGCCTTTAAAGGCACCATAACTACAGATGAAGCATGGGCAATCGCGCGGTATATTCGAGCGCTTGGTCAGCCACCTATTGAGAGGGAAACCACAGACGATCAGGCCGAAAGTGAGAGGCAAGCAAAAAAAGCGTCGGAAAACGATCGCGGCTCCGAACCAGAGAAAGATACCTCAGAAAAGACAGAGGAAATCGAAGCCAAGACTCCGGTCTTCCTGAGGTCGCGATAAGCCATGAAATTCAGCTTGCCTTTAATATGGCTCGGTGCAACGGTCGTTCTGCATGCGCAGTCTCCACTTCCTACCGCGGAGCATCCTTTGCCCGCGACTGAAGTACAGGTTGAGTCGGCGATTTCAGAAGAACTCGATCAGGTCCGAGCCCTACTCGAAATTCAGCAGCAACAACTTGACGCCCTGAAGCGACTGGCTGAGTCCACGGGGCAACAGGTCATCGCTCAACCTTCCGGTTCCGACACAGAGTCCCTTGTTGAAGATGTGGAGCGACTGAAAGCCAGTTCGCTTCAAGGCGCTAAACGGGATGAGGAAGCTGCCTATGAAATAGATCGCTTAACCGAAGACCTGGACAGTATTGCACGCAATGGAGCACCATTACCATCCAATCTGCGCGAGCTATTTTTACCGTCGCGATATGACCAGACTCCCATTGTGATGTACAACACATTGCAAGCCGGATACACGGACTTTGAAAGCGAAGATGGCAGCTTTGGCACGCCCACTTGGCTGCCGCACTTCTACATGTTGTTTCGCGAAGATTTTCAACTGCAGATCAATCCGCAAATAAACGGCGAAAGTTTCGAACTGCTATCCGGACAGATCGATTGGTTCTTGAGAGACGATCTGACGGTTTCCGTTGGAAGGTTCTACTCGCCGCTGGGCTTTTTCAACGAGCGTTTGCACACGAGTTGGGTGCTCAAGACGCCGGACGATCCCATGGTATTTGAAGTCATTTATCCACACCAACTTTCCATGAATGGACTCCAACTGCGTGGTGCAAAGTACATTGGGGACTTGCCAGTCAAACTCGAGTACAACTGCTTTACTGCCAACGGGTTTTCGCTCGACAGGGAATCCCCCACCGCCAAAGACTACGCAGATTTTCGCTTGATGCGCAAGTCGTTTACCGACGTCAATCAAGACAAAGCGATCGGTGGCCGCTTGGGACTATCTTTCCCGCTGATCGGCTTGGTAGTGGGAGGTTCTGGCATGCTGAACGGAGCCTATGACATCGACGGCGAGCAAGACATGAGCTTAGTCGACTACGATGCAAGTTTGCACAACGGCAATTGGGACATCAAATTTGAATACGTGGACGTAAGCCAGCAGTCGCCTCATGGACACATCGATCGTCAGGGTTTTTACCTACAAACAGCCTATCGCAATTACGCCAGCATTCATCCACTATGGAGCAACGTGGAATATTTGTTTCGATTCGGTCATGTGGAGTTCAACGGCATCGACCTGAGCGTGACCGGCTTCGATTTTGGTGGATCCGATCATATTCCGATTGACCGCAATCGATATACGATGGGCGCGAACTACTACTTTTCGCCGAGCCTTGTAAGCAAGCTTGCGTTTGAGATTAACGACGAATTATCTCAAGCGGAGTTCGATGACAACGGCATCTTGGCTCAAGTGCCGCCCTGTACTGGTTAATGATGTCCGGTTGTAGCGTTCCTTCAGCCCACACATTTAGCCGAGACTATAGTAACGCTCCAACGCGTATCGTCGACTCGGAAAAGACGAGCGGAGGATTTGAGGACTGTGTTGAAGGCGGACAGCTCTTTAAAATGTATTGCGGTCAGTGTCACAACGCGCGACCATTGGCTGAGCGAAACTTTAGGGAGACCGAGGTCTCATTCAGCCACATGCGCACACAGGCTTACTTGACTGGAGAGGAATACCGCAAATTGATCCATTACTTGAGGCGCTGGCATGGGATTGGTCCACCTGTCCCCGAAAATGAACCATCGCCCAAGCGATTTTACTACGATCAACCTATCGCGGAACTGAATCCGTCTAAGGTCGCAAGCAGTAGCAGCTCGGCTACCGACGCGGAATTCTCACCGGAGTGAACGGTTAAATTTGGACACTTCTCGCCGATCGCGACCACGTAGGTCAGCCTCTCCGAGGCTGATACCAACAAAGCAGTGGTCTTTCGAGTCTCAGAGAGACTCGACTACGCGACTTGCCGACGTCGTCACTAACTCACACGCGTAGACAGTTTAGAGTTATGATTGATGGCGATCACCGAAGTGTCTAAATTTGTTCCATTTTCTGTGCTCAGCGGGGATGGCAAAGTGATTTCCTATCCAACTTGGAGACGCAGACTTGTCGCCGCCGCGATCCTGTTTTTTGGATTCGTGTTGACGTTAGCGGTCAAGGTTGTTCGAATTCGCATGGCAGTCGGTTTACCAATGTGGGTCCTAGACGCATTGCCTAACCTCATTTGCGGCGCGGTGATACCATTCGCGATTCTTTGCAGCAATCGAAAGCTTCGTATGCTGGATTTTTTCTCATTCTGCGGATTGATTGCAAGCGGTTTGGTGGTTTACGAATTAATGCAGATTGTTATGCCTAAGCGCACATTCGCAGTAAATGACCTTATCGCTTCTGTTGCAGGCGCTCTGCTGGCCGTTTCGTTTGGATGGCTGTTTTTCAGTGCTGAATAACGCTTGAGCCAAATCGCGTAACCAACGGACCTAGCCTCCAACAAGGGGGGTTACTTCCGCCCGCGTGAGGCCTGACGTACTTGGCGAGTATCCGCAAGTTGCTTCAACAAGGCATACTCTTGCTCCCAACGATTCGCCAGCATACTCCACTCATTTTGAAAGGCCGCCATATCCTTCTGCAACTTCTGTGAGCCTTCGGGCCGTGAATCTGCCACCGCACGAAGCCCGGCAAAGTCGCGAATCAGCGCGACCAGAAGGCTGGCCTCTTCGGCAGATATTTCGTCTTCAAAGGGGGGCATTTCCTCGCCCTTTCCCAATAGAATGGCAATGCGCAGTTGGGCCGTAGATTTGCTTTCTACCCATTTCTTGGACGCAAAGTCCGGAATAGAGATGCCGTTGTCTCGATATTCGCTGCCGCGTCCATCATTCCCGTGGCAATCCGCGCACAGTTGACGATAGATTTTGCGAGTGTCCTCTAGGCCAGCCTGTTCCGCACCACTCGCCAGAGTTTGCGAGTCAGTGCTTTGTGCAGGCAGTGTGTTGGCAAAACAAACGACTAATGCAAAAACAAGTTGGTCCAACAGTCTGTAACTCAATTTAGTCTCGAAATGTTGGCAACGGTTCGAAATATAATGCTAGGCAAATTGATGCTTCGAACATTCAAAAGAATGGGGATTAGGCTCCCTATGCAATTTGAACCGCCCGCCGTCTTCTGAATGCCGCCGCGGCTGCAAAAAACATCATTGGTACTACACTAGATGGCTCGGGAACTGCCGTTAAAAAACCACGAACCTCGCCACCGGGAAATGCAGTCGTGTGGATGTTCAGGTATGCCCGCTGCTCTTCCATCGCAAATATCAGCGAGTTGAGTGCTGTGGATACAGTACCGCCGCTCGAGGCAATGAAGGCTGGATCGTAACTAGAAGCGACAGTCAGATCAAAGGATTGATTGTAGCTCCCAGCTGTGGCTCCAATGGGAAAGTTGACAAAGCTGGGAGTGGCAGCCCCGGCGGTTCCAACACCAGGAACGGAGGTGGCAGCATGTATGTGTGCAGCGGTAACAGTGCCACCAAGATTGGAAAACGTAGCCTCCACTTGCATCTTGACTTCATCGAGATCCAGCGTAACGAAACCGGATCCAATGCCTGCCGAAAGATTGGGTGGAGCTTCGCTTGCACCACTTAGATTAAATGCAAAGACAACAATGTGCGCGTCCGCTGTGCCGGCACCAACCAGTAGCAGTGAGAAAAGCGCGATCCCTACCGATTTTGAAAATTGCCTCATCAGAACCTCGTTGAAACGAATACTCAAGTTGACCATCTATGATTTGAAGCATCTGACGGCAGACGCATCGCGGGCATTTGCCGAATGTAGGACAGGATTAACCTGCCTTGTCAAACTATCCTACGCTGCCGTCGTAGCATGAAGGTAAGCAACAGTCCACCCGAGAGAATCAGTCCAGACGGCTCAGGCACTGCAACTAGAAATCCGCGAATCTCACCTGCAGGTACACTAGTGGAATGAATATTGAGATACGCCCGTCCGTTGGCCGCATCCGCCAGTAGAGCGCTAAATGCCGACGCAGCCGTTCCGCCGTTTGCCGTCACGTAAGCCGCATTGAAACTTGCTATGTCGGTCATCGAAAAAGTATTGTCGTACGAACCAGCAGTAACACCAGATGGAAATCCGACAAAGGTTGGCGTTTGCGTGGCCACGCCGGCTGTTCCAGTAAAGGGATCTGCAGTGCGGGCATGAATGTGAGCGTTAGTCACCGTGCCCGTAAGCCCACTGAAGGATACTGCCACGCGCATCGTATTGAGTGTATCGTCGAATGTTATTGTACCGGTCCCCACCCCCAAGGAAGCGTTGGGCGGAGCTTCATTAGGGCCATTCAGGTTAACCGAATAAACAATTGCCGCCGGTGCGGAAGTTGCTAAGCCGACAAGTACTGCAAAAACCAAAGTCGACGTTCTGAGTAGGAATGACATGTTGGTACCTCAATAGAGAAATATTCGTTGAACTGAAATCAAACCGACTTCAGACTTTGACGTGAATCGACTTACGAAGCTACCTAGCCGTTAGATGAACCCTAATCGGTAAATTGTTAAAGAATCTTAGGTTTAGGCTTCCCCGTATAGCAATGCACAGCGAATTCCAGACTAGTGCTCGAACCCGGTTAGTGCCGAATCATAGAGGGTGGATGGCTGACGTAGCGGTCACCGAATAAAGTCAAAAAAATCTTTGCCAGTACACATCCGGCAGGGCGCTAGGTCCGTAATAGAAACGGTTGGAATGCTGCTCTTTCTGTCAGACAGTAGTATCGCGCAAGTCTTTCTGCGACACATTATTCCGGAATCATTATTCGGCACGGCATTCGCGTATTTCGCGGGTGCCGTGCTTCTGTTTTTAACGAAATTGGTCCACGATGAAGTTATACTAACACCCTGCCTATTTGGGAACATTATTGGTTGCCACTTCAAAATCTCTAAAGATAGTGCGACTTGTCCTGGGCCAGGTGGCACAATGAAAACGCATTCCGGCAGACTAATTCCCATGTGCATAAATCTGAAAAGAGTGCTCCCGAATGGTCCGCTCACTTGAAAAACGAACCCATCACCGGGTGCTCGGGCATTTAGCCGTGTCGGCACTGTTCTTGCTAGCCGGATTGGCCACGACAAGAATTCTAATTTTTCTGCAGGGAAGTGCAGGCGGCACTTTGTTCCGTTCCGCTGAGGTCGCCGACGCTACAGATGATGACCCAGATATTGACCCCAAGGTTGCAGATGTCGGTTACACACCGGAACAAGTGGTTGAGTTGCAGATTCGATCGATCCAGAACTCCCTCACTGATCCGGAAAAACTGCGTGTGTGTTATAGTTTAGCTTCGCCCGCCAATCGCTCGATGACTGGTCCCATCGCCCGCTTTGCGGAGATGGTAGTTGCACCGCCCTATGACCAATTGGCTCTCGCTAAAGATTGGCAGGTCGGCAAAGCCGAGGTAAAGGGCATATACGCAGTGGTCCTAGCTACCGCGACATCGGATGACGACATCCATGCGTTTCGTTTCATGCTGCGACAACAATCGGATGCACCCTACGAGAACATTTGGATGACGGAAGGCGTCGAACCTCTTTCGCAGATCAGTTTCAACGAGGCCGGCTCGAACACCGAGGAAAGTCCGCGCGATGCGGGAGACGATCGCGGTGAGTGAGATTTCGCTTAGGAACGATAGCCCACACCAGGACGAGATAAGGTTGGCGGACCATCAGTCGGACCAACAACTAGTGGCCAAGATGGCTCAATCCGATGAAGCTGCGCTGGAAGAGCTGATTCGCCGCTATAGCGGGCAGGTTGCCAGAGTTTGTCGTCGCATTTGCCATGACGAAAGCGAAACAAACTGCTTAGTATCCGAAGTCTTTTGGGAGCTGTGGAGTCGCGCGGGCTCGTTTGATGCTACCCGAGGCGGTGTGCGAACCTATCTGATGATGATCGCGCGCTGCAAATCGATCGATTACCGGCGATCAGCGGCATCCCGCCAGAGAGTACAGGCGAAGCTCGTACAGTTTTCTGAATGTTCTCTCCCGGACTCGGCGGCGTCTGAACATCCGAGCTCCGAGACGATACGTATGGAATGGTCGGCACAGTTGCAAGCCGCACTGCACAACCTGCCACTTTCGCAACGACGCCCGATCGAGTTGGCTTTTTTTGACGGCTATACCCACAGTGAAGTCGCTCGGCAGCTTAACGCGCCGTTGGGGACAATTAAATCGCGGATCCGCACGGGCTTGCTACAACTTAAACGATCGCTTCCCGAAGAATTTTCTTCAGAAGAAACTAAATGAATTGTCAAACTGTCCAAGACAAGCTTGTTGAATACCTGCTGCTCGAGCTAAATGAGTGCGACGATCAGGCAATCAACGAACATCTACGGTCCGGCTGCGCCGCCTGCAATGCCGAACTAGCGGAGCTTTCCCACGCATTGAATGCGATGCTGGAACCGGATAACGCGCCATCGCTGAGCGGCGAGGTCCAAGCAGAAATTGTGGCGAGTGTGATTGCACGCGGCAAACACTTGACAAGCGCAGTGAAAGCGAGCATTTTCACGTTGCCTGCGGACGCGGCCCCGGAAAAGATACCAACCGACCTTCGACAGAAGCAATTCAATGTGGGCGTACTGCTGTATCCTGCCTGCTTTGCTGTTGGATTATTACTGGCGCTTACTTTGTGGGGATTCAACGCAGAGGAAAACCGCGAGGAAGAGAGCCAGTTCGCTCTATTCAATCATCCGCTTCCAGCCAACTCTAACGAATCTGAGGGAGAAGTTAGCAGGTCGACTGTAGTTTTTACATCGTTAACTGCTCACGGGGCACAGTCTGTTGGTGCTTGGCAAGCCGTCTATGATCCCTATAGTCGCGAGCTGCACTTTTTTTGCCACGACTTACCCACGCCAGCCAATGGCAGCGAATACGTAATTTGCACTATTAGACAAAGTGGTGAGTCCACTGCACTGCAAGCCATCGAGCTCGACCCCCTGGGATGCGGCAGAGCCATCGTCCGGGATATTTCCTTGCAGGATGCAAGCACCATTGACATCAAACTGCAGCAAAGCCCCGATGGTGTCTCGACCAACCAGAGCTCGCTCGAAAATGAAGCCATCGAGAGCTGATAACGCCGATTGGTAAATCTTGGGATACTCCAGCGAAAACAGCCACAGGCAGGAAATTTCGCAGAAAATGTCGACCAGATTCCAGAACGATTCGTCAGGATCTCGAAGGCTAGCTTTATCGCCTCAAGCAGCGATTTAAGGAAGCGTGATGCTCTTCCAGCCGGTTAGCGAGGTTGGTAGCCGCTCGGATGGCTCGATCGCACGACATCCTCTCGCCGCAGATAGCGCATTGCGGGCAACCGGTAGGGTTGCATCAGGTTAGACTGTAAAGTCCAGTCTAGCGTTACCGTTTCTCAAAATAGATTTCTCGTACCTTCCGGAAAGCTTTCGGTGCGCGGCGTATCGGGAACCACTCGGCGTGGATTTCGTGAGTCCGTGCGGATCGTTTAACTTGCCACCGATAAGTGAGTGGTATGTTTCAGTGTCAATGATGACCCGACGCATCCCCGAAAGTTGAGAAGGACTCTAAAAAGTATGCTCATGCGACACCCGCATCCTGAGTTACAATTTGCATACAAGTTGCCCTATGGCGCTGTGGTTACTGATCGTGGCGTTCAGTTCGTAGTCTTCAGTCGCAGCGCTACAGCAATGCGAGTTCTGTTGTATGACAAAGTTGACGATCGTGAACCATCGGAAATCATCGAGTTCGACCGCGACACCGATCGCTGGGGTGATGTTTGGAGCGCATTTGTTCCAGGCGTGGGACCTGGTCAGTTGTACCACTTTCAAGCCAACGGACCGTTTGATCCAGAATCTGGACAATGGTTCGACGGCAATGCACGATTGATCGATCCCTATGCCAAAGCCCTGGCTGGCTGTTTCCAGAAGAGTACTGATGGAATCATTCGTCCGCCCAAATGTGTTGTGGTCGATGACTTTTTTGATTGGGAAGGGGACCGACATCTACGTCGTCCACTTTCGGAAACCGTGATCTACGAGACACACGTCCGTGGATTCACAAAGAGTAAGACATCTCGTGTCAAACATGCGGGTACCTACCTGGGTTTGATCGAGAAGTTACCGTACTTGCAGGATCTCGGCGTTACGGCAGTCGAGCTCATGCCAGTACATGAGTTCCCTATCTTGGACATTCATGGAAATCAACCCGAGCGTCCCAACTACTGGGGCTACGATCCGATGGCGTTCTTCGCTCCGCATCGTGGCTATGCTGCCAGCAGCGAACCGGGCGCTCAGGTTAATGAATTCAAGCGAATGGTCAAGGCTTGCCACCAGGCTGGAATCGAGGTCATCCTCGACGTTGTCTTCAACCATACGTGCGAGGGCAACGAGCATGGTCCAGTCCTGAGCTTCAAGGGACTCGAAAACCAGGTTTACTACATTCTCAATAGTGGCGGTACACACTACAGCAACTATTCCGGATGCGGTAATACCTTTAATGGCAACCATCCGATCTGCCGGGAATTGATTTTCCATTGCCTCAGGCACTGGGTTCACAATTACCACATCGATGGTTTCCGGTTTGATTTGGCTAGTATCCTTTCCCGCGATCGCAATGGCAATTTGATGCCCAATCCGCCTATGGTGGAGATGATTGCGGAGGATCCAATGCTGGCCGATACGAAGATCATTGCAGAAGCCTGGGACGCGGCAGGTGCCTACCAAGTCGGTTCCTTCGGCGACCTGCGATGGGCAGAGTGGAATGGTCGTTATCGCGATGATGTACGTCGGTATTGGCGCGGCGACGATGGGCTCATCGGTCCCATGGCAACCCGCTTGGCTGGTTCCTCAGACCTTTATGAGCACGCTGGTCGCGCACCGTACTGCAGCATCAACTTTATCACCAGCCATGACGGTTTTCCTTTGAATGACCTGGTCAGTTACAAGGAAAAGCACAACGAGGCGAACGGTGAAGGAAATCGCGACGGCGACAATCACAACTGCAGCGACAATTACGGTGTAGAAGGTCCGACTCGACGCAAGCCTATCGATCGCTTGCGGTTGCGTCAGATCAAGAACATGTTGGCGACCTTACTGTTCAGTCAGGGGGTCCCGATGATTGTGATGGGAGATGAGGTTCGTCGAACACAGAAAGGAAATAATAACGCCTATTGTCAAGACAACGAAATCTCTTGGTTCAACTGGACGCTGGTTAAACGCAACGAGGAACTATTCAACTTCGTGCGTGGACTGATTGCACTGCGAAAGAGTCAACCAACCTTGCGTCGCACACGCTTCTTGACTGGAAGACCCTTTGATAGTCGAGGTGTTCCCGATGTGAACTGGTTTAACCACCTTGGTATGCCGTTCAATTGGGACAATCCGCACGGCGGGCTAATGTGCTGGTTACCAGCACCGCTGGCCGCGGACGACCCAGAGGGCGCGGGTCGCGATTTGATCATGCTGTTTAACGGCACGCCCGAATCGTTGAAGTTCCATCTTCCAGATCAGATTCGTGGATTGCGATGGAGTTTGTTGATCGATACGTCAGGGGAAGCTGGAGGGGACATTTTTCCGAAACTGGACGGCCCCGCCGCACCTGCAAGTCGTCGAACTGATTTGGTTTATCGCAGTATGCAAGTCTACGTGGCCGATCGTCCGAACTAGGTCGACGCCTACCAGAGATTGCAATTGAGAGTTCTACCACTAAACACCCTTTTCCCGAGCCGTCGAACACGGCTCGGGTTTTTTTGTTCTTATCTTTGCGAAACAGGCTGCTTCTTCATGACAAATTTCGCGCCTTCGATTGCAGCCAACAGAGCTGTTCCGATAACGATCCCCAAGCCAGCGTGGGCGACCAAACCAGCCAGCTTAGCCAGGATCGCACCGACACCCTCGATCGCGACAAGGTGTAACTGAGTCTCCTCAATCCAGTGATGCAACGCAGGAATTCCGTGCGCGAGAATGCCGCCTCCAACTAAGAACATAGCTGCAGTGCCTGCAATCGACAAAAACTTCATTAGATACGGAGCAGTACCCACTACGGCTCGGCCCATGCGCATCCGCAGGGAGCGCAAACCGTGACCTGGCGGTGTGTTAATCAAACTCAAGCCGAGATCATCCAGCTTTACTATAAACGCTACCAAACCATAGACTCCAGCAGTCATCAGTAGACTAATGGCCACAAGCACTCCTAGACGCGTCATGAATTCGGCAGCTGCAACCGTACCCAGCGTGATAACTACGATCTCAGCCGACAGGATGAAGTCTGTGCGAATCGCACCGAGCACTTTAGTTTTCTCCGCGGCCACGATGTCCACCTTCGGGTCAGCCACGTGGGATTCGTGTTCTTTTCGATGCTGCTGATCCTCTTTAGGATGGAAGAACTTGTGAGCCAGTTTCTCACACCCCTCGTAACACAAGTACGCTCCGCCAGCAATCATCAGAGGCGTGATAGCCCAGGGCGCAATGGCGCTTAGTCCCAGTGCCAAGGGAACCAAAATCACTTTGTTCCAGAATGATCCTTTGGCCACCGCCCAAACAACTGGCAATTCCCGATTCGAGGTAACGCCCGTTACCTGCTGAGCATTCAATGCCAGATCGTCGCCGAGGATGCCTGCCGTCTTTTTAGCCGCAACTTTCGTCAATACGGCCATGTCGTCCAAGATCACAGCAATATCATCCAGTAATAACAGTAGGCCGCTGGCCATACTCACTCCTTTTTTCGAAACTAGGCTTGTTTGCGCAACGCTTTCTCAACGTTGGCTTGTTCTGCATCTTAGAAGCTATGTCTGGGGCGATTCCTGAACGCTACGTAGAATCCGCAAGGCTGCAAATGCCGCCCCAAAACCATTGTCGATGTTGCAGACGGTAACTCCCGAGGCACAACTCGTAAGCATGCCGCTCAGGGCAGCCCAACCACCCTGGCCGATACCGTAACCGATCGACGTCGGAACGGCTATCACTGGAATCGAGATTAACCCGCCAACCACGCTCGGTAGGGCTCCTTCCATACCGGCCACGACAATAGCCACCGACATGCCCTCCAACATTGCGCGTCGCGCCAACAGACGGTGAATGCCAGCCACACCAACATCATATACTCGCTCAAACTGAACGCCGAACATCCGCAGTGTCTCCGCGCACTCTTCCGCCACAGGCACGTCCGCCGTCCCCGCTGACACGATTGCAACCGGTCGACCGGCAACGGCCGTCGGTGGATGCATTTCGATAGTAGCCACGCGAGCCAGCGCTGTGTACCTTAGCTCAACGAAGCGCTCGGCGAGATAGTTGGCCTGCGCCGCATCGACGCGCGTGATCAACACATTCTGCTGCTTGCGAATCAGTTCGTCTGCGATGCCAGCAATCTGCTCGGACGTTTTTCCCATAGCCAAGATTACTTCGGGCACGCCTTGACGCAAAGCTCGGTGATGATCGACAACTGCGAATCCAAGGTCCGAGAACGGCAGTTCAATCAGCTCCCCCATCGCCTCATCAAGACTGAGCGACCGATGCTGCACCGCTTCTAGCAATTGTCGTAACCGCTCTGGATTCATCTAGGGTGTCAACCTTCTCTATTTCGATCTCAGACGCAAAAACTCAGGAATCACACAGGCTGAAGGCTATTTCCGCTCCCGCGCGGAAAGGAACGATGCAATCTTGGCCATAGGCATAGGAATCACCCACCCGCCACACATCACGCAGAAGTGTGATCGACGAAGTGTTTCTCGGCAAGCCGTAGAAGTCGGCGCCATGAAAGCTGGCAAAAGCTTCGAGTTTTCCCAATGCCGCGGCGCGATCGAAGACTTCAGCGTACAGCTCAATGGCCGCGTGTGCCGTGTAAATACCGGCGCATCCGCAGGCGGCTTCCTTAGTGGATCGAGCGTGCGGTGCACTATCCGTCCCCAGAAAAAATCGAGGATGTCCACTGGTCGCAGCTGCCATGACCGCCGCTCGGTGCTCTTCTCGCTTTAAAATCGGCAAACAATAGTGGTGTGGCCGCAAACCACCTTCGAACAAAGCAACTCGATTGAGCAAGCAATGATGAGGCGTAATCGTAGCTGCAACTCGAGTCGACGCGTCGCGAACAAACTGTACGCCTTGTTGGGTAGTCACGTGTTCCAACACCACTCGCAAGTTTGGAAAACGTTCCACAACCGGGGCTAACTCGCGGTCGATAAACACGGCTTCGCGATCAAAGGTGTCTACGCATGGATCCGTCGTTTCTGGATGAACCAGCAGCGGTACATCCTGTTTCTCCATCGCTTCCAGTACGTCAAAGCACTTTTCGATAGCCCGCACTCCGTGATGCGAATTGGTTGTGGCACCAGCCGGATACCATTTCAGGGCATGGACCACCCCGCTCGCCTTGGCAATGGCGATTTCCGCCGCCAATGTCTGCTCGGTCAAGTAGAGCGTCATCAGCGGTTCGAAGCTGAGCCCATCCGGCACTGCCGCCAGGATGCGTTGGCGATACTGGATCGCCATCTGCGTTGAAATAATCGGAGGGTTTAGATTGGGCATGATAATGGCACGCGCGAATCGCCTGGCGGAGTGCGGCACAACGCACCGCATTAGCTCACCATCGCGAACGTGCAAGTGGAAATCATCGGGACGTGTAATAGTTAGGGTCTGCATGTAAACACTCGCGAGCAAAAATGAAAATGGAAAGTTGGGACAGCACGGAGCTAAGCCAACTCGAAAGTCAGCGGCCAGGCTGCAGCTCTTTCCTGACAATTCGGGCGGGCTCGCGCTGCTCCACTAATTCGATAACTTACTTCTCGCAGGTTCTAACCCTGCGCACGGGCTATTCGAGGCTAACTTGAATTTCGCCACTACCCTCTTGAGTACTAAGGCGAATACACATGTCGGCAAGCGCAGCGGCTTCCTCTGCGTTGTGCGTGACATGCAGCACCGTAATGCCCACGCGACGATTTATTTCACGCAACAACTCTTGCGTTGCATGGCGTGTGTCAGCGTCCAAAGCACTCATGGGCTCATCCAATATTAGGCCATTAGGCTGGAATGAAAGCGCGCGGCCTAATGCAACTCGCTGAGCTTCTCCGCCGCTCAAATTGCGAACACCTCGTTCGAGCAAATGGCGTATGCCCAGCAAATCGGACAGTTCTGCAATACGTGAATTGCAGTCTACTTTTGCAAATCGCCTCAATCGCATGGCAAACTCCAGATGTTGTCGCACAGTCATCGTTGGAAAAAGTGCGAGGTCCTGCGGGACGTAGCCCAGATTCCTATCCGCTGGTGGCCAATCGGTCACATCGACGTCTCGGATCATGATATTGCCGCGTTCAATCTTTCGAAGCCCACACACCGACTCCAGAATAGTCGTCTTGCCAATACCCGTTTTTCCCATCACCACTGCATATTTACCTGTTTCGACTCGGAACGAGATATTGGGCAACCGGTAGTTTCCAGCTCGAATAGACACGTTTCGTAATTCAATCACGAGGACATTCCTGTTCCGAGCCCTCGTAAAACCAACAAAACCACGACGGCTATGGCAACCATGAGCAACGACACAGCCACGGCGGCGTCGAGCTGCCCGATACTCAGCTCTAAGAAGACGGTCGTCGACAACACTTCTGTTCGAAATCGCGTCGAACCTGCAAACACCAGGATTGGGCCAAACTCACCGAGCGCCCGTGCCCAAGCAACTGTCCCGGCAGCGACCATGCCGCGCCAAGCCTGCGGCAGTGCAACCTGTAAGAATGCTTGACCTCGGCTGCAACCAAGTGTTCTAGCCACGTCCTCTGCTCGAGGGTTGATTTGATCAAAGGTAACACGCATGGTACGAACTGCGAATGCGCAGGAGACAGAGAATTGGGCCAATACCACCGCGGGCCAGCGGTAGGTTACCGGAAACCCAACCTCGTCCCGCAACCAAGATTCCAAGGACCAACCGCCCAGCGGTAAGTGAAAAAGAATCAATAGACTCAAACCCAGCACCAGCGGCGGCAGCACAATCGGAATATCGACAATGGTATCTACCAGCCAACGTCCAGGAAACTGATAACGAGACAACAAATAGCCCAGCGGGGTCGCGACCCACAGCGACAGAAGAGCTGCAACCGTACAGGTCACAATCGTCAATCGGAACGCAGACTGAATCTCGGGCTTGAATAGCGCGGCCTTAAAATCCTCAAACGAGGTAAACAACACGTCCGCAGCCAGCAGCAGTACGATCAAGAGTACGAAACAGGCAGACAAGCCACCCATGACAAGGAAGAAAAACGCCTCTCCAATTCGGCTCGCTCGTTTCGGGTGTTGCATGCTCACTCAAGTTCACCGTACGGCAGGTACTCGTCAGGAATCGTCGGTGCGTTAATGTAACACGAACCGCCAATCAAGAAACACCCTCCACCAAACGTCGAAACCAAGTCCATTCTCTGCGATGTGACGGGCGGCACTAGTTACCAAAGCAATTATGAACAGGGAACACAGTGAGCTGGTATTGGGTCCTGTACGCTTGGTGATCTACTTGCCTTCGTTAAGTCGCCAGGTGAAACCCTCGGCCGTAAAAGTCTCTTTGCTTTCGACCGAACATATTTTGGCGAACAACCGACTGGTCAATTGCGGGTACTTTGATTCTTTAGCAACGGCCCAAGGCTGGGTTGCGGTTGCACAAGAGATTCCCTGGATACGTATGGCATCCAGATGCTCTGCGGCACCCGCGGCATTGCTCAAGTAGGCCACTGCGGCGTCGAGCGAACCTGTGCGAAGTTGATTCACGAGCATATCACCCGAGGGTGTCTGCACAGTGACATTTTGCATTACTTCAGTTTGGATACCACCTTCGCGAAAGGTGTTTTGTGTAATCCAGCCCATGGCGCACTGTTTTTCATGACCAATACCAACACGCAGGCCTTCACGCGTTAAGTCCTTCAGCGTGGCGATAGACTTTGGGTTGCCTTTCTGCACCATAATCACTAATTCGTTTTGAGAAACGTCAACCGACTCAGGAAACAGATCGGTGACTTGTTGCATGAATTCGCTGTCGCACGCGAAGTATGCATCGGGATGCTGCCCTGCTTTCATTTGAGCTACTAGAATTCCACAGCCGTTGTACACGCGCGAGACGGTGACACCCTCGCGCTTCTCGAACTCGACGATCGTATCCTCGATGGCTGGCCTCAACATGGAGCCCGCATAAACCGAGATTTCCGGAGCATCCGCCCAACTATCGCTGCGCTGAGTTTGGAACCCATGGGCTTCATATAGCTCTAGTCCACGATCCGAAGCGGACACATAGCGGGCGAAGTGTAGTGCCTGCGGAACCTGTGTTGAAGACGTGAGCACCGCCATCGCCACCTTTGAAGTCGCATGCTTGAACTCGGGCAATTCCACAAACTCGAGGTCTGGATAGCTGTGCAATACCGCATCATAGACGATACCGACGTCTGCAGCACCGACCACCAAGTCATTAGTCACGTCCGTTACTGTTGCGCGATAGGCTGTTGTCGCCTTGTCGATCGCTTCCCAATCGCCCGAGTCTGTCAGCACTTCCTTCGTCAGTTTGGCGACAGCGGCAGCTTCTGGGTTGGATTGAACCAACTTGATCTGAGGCTGGAGCAGGTCGGCCAATGAATCGATCTGCAGCGGATTTCCCTTCTTGACAGCCAAACCGACTCGCATCGTGGCCACGGACAGTACCTCCTGCGTTAGCCCTTTGTCGGCTGCCAATTTGAGGAAGCTATCGTCTGCAGGCAAATACAAGTCTCCGGTACCAGATATCTCGAACTGGGACAGCAGTGTCTGCGAGGATCCATACTGGATAGAGACGCGACGTCCTGTCTCCGCTTCATACTCTTGGCGAATCGCCTCCATCACCGCGCGATTACTAGCCGCACAAAACAGGGCAATCTCAGCTCCGCCGCTGCTCGATTGGGCACCTGGCTCGTTGAATCCAGTCGTACCGCGAGCCGCGATGTCGCCACGCATCAGCAAAAATACCAGGCTACCCAATACGAACATCGAGCCGAGAACTGCAAATATTGTCTTGGACATGATTCACTCACACAGTATCAACTTGCCTGGGAACTCACTCCGTCACATGTCGTCGAGCCTATGCGACTTACAGCATTTTCTTCGAGACGCTGCCAAACGTAGTCGAGCCCCTGGAGTCTACCTGCGGCTCACCTTACCCCACATTATACCCGATGGACGAACCTTTGAAAAACCAATTCTTCCAATTCGACCATGCGCTACGAATTGTCGCCTTTTTGCCCGACTCGCTCGATTTGCATCGCCTGTTCGTCACTTTGATAAGCGCGACTCAATTCGCGCAATGTGCCGCATGAAGTTATCTACAGATCTTAATGTTAAATCATCGGTGGCAACGCACTCGATTCTGAAGATTTGGAGAATTCCTGCGGTAGCAGCACCTCGCGCCGATAGTTTTCGCTCTAATAGACTTCCTGGAACGCAACGTTCCCGCTACGAAAACAACCCCAATTGGACGGAGTTGTGAAACATCCCCACGGAAAACCGCTTCCCTCCCGCAGGTTGACGCGATTTCGCTACTTGGTTCCGCACCTTTTCGCAGCACAAACCGCGAGGAATATCCCATGAAACAGCCAAACCGCTCTAATTCCAATTTTTGTCTAGGTGTTTGGTTGTTGGTAACAATCTGCAGCGGCACCTTTGCAGCAGCCGCCGATTGGACCAGCTACATGAATGGCTCGGACCGAACCGGCTATTCCAATGCATCGCTAACGCCTGATTTGCATTTAGCGTGGGTCTACAAAACGCCAGCCAAACCTGAGTTGGCGTGGTCTGGACCGCGCGAGACGCCGATCGAAGGTCACGTGATGCGTCACCGCGTCGATTTCGATTCGTCACTTCAAGTGACAATGCAAGCAGGCCGACTCTTTTTCGGCAGTACCGTAGACAATAATGTCTACTGCCTAGACGCTATAACTGGTGAGCAATACTGGAAGTTCCATACCGATGGACCAATACGATTAGCACCAAGTCTAGTGGACAATAAGGTTTACTTTGGTTCGGACGATGGTTCGGTTTATTGTGTGGACCAAGCCGACGGTCGCGAGATTTGGAAGATGCGCGTAGGCCCGCGCGACGATCGGCTACTCTCGCGCGGAGAAATGATATCGCGCTGGCCGGTTCGTACAGGTGTGTTGGTCGACGACGGCGTAGCCTACTTCGGCGCAGGTATTTTCCCACACGAAAGCGTGTTCCTGTGCAGTGCAAAGGCGAGCACCGGAGAGCTCATTTGGCGCAATAATACAATCAGCGAGGAAGATGCGGGCCGCAACGAGCTTTCGCCACAGGGATATATGCTGGCCAGCAAAGATCTGTTGTACGTGCCGTCAGGACGATCTTTGCCTGTAGCGTTTTCCAAAGCTACCGGCCAGCTCGTTTTTCAACGTAAGTACTCGTGGCGGACCGATGCGGGCGGCGTGGTCGGCGGTACGAAGGCACTCCTGGGCGATGGGCAGATTTACGCTGGTGGTCCCCACCACTTTCTCGCCATGGACCAAAACACGGGAGATATAGGCGAATCGTGGATTGGCGGCCGTCAGATGGTTTTGACCGACGACCTCGCGTATCTGATGGATGGGGAAAAGATCTTTTGCGTGAATCGCGACGAGCATGCGCGCGCAAGTCAAGAAAAGCAGAAATGGTTCTTGCGCGCTCGTGAGGTTCGCAGCGAGCCGAAGAAAGTTGCGGAAGCCGAAGCCGAAATTAAAAAGTATGCCGGAATCGGAATTCTGTGGGAACATGCCAGCCAATTTGACGACGCGCTCATCGCTACAGAAAAACTGCTGGTCGCTGGCGGTCAGGATCGGTTCCTAGTTCTCGATCGCCAAACTGGCCAGCTGGTTTTCGAGTCGGCGGTCGAGGGCAATGTAACTGGTCTGGCGGCATCGGACTCGACGCTGGTCGTGAGTACAAACCATGGGCACATCTATGCATTTAGTAACTTGACAACGAAGAATGGCGAGCCATTCCAACGTCCGGCCAAACCCACGGATGCATTCGCCCACGATGACCAGTCGGATTTTTACCAGTCGGCTGCGAGGGACATCCTAGAACGCAGCGGCCAACGGTCGGGATATTGCCTGGTACTCGGCAGCGATGAAGGTCGGCTGGCTCATGAGTTGGCGCGTCAAAGTGCGTTAACAATTCTAGCAGTGGAGCCAGACGCGGAGAAAGCCAAGCGATCGCGCGAGGCATTCGAGCGCGCTGGACTGCATGGCTCGAGAGTTACAGTCGTTCGTGCAGACTACGAACGCCTGCCCTTCTCCAACTTCTTTGCTAACTTGATCGTCTCCGATGCACAACTGCGTTATGGCAAAATGCCTTGTACAGCTGAACAGATTGCAGACCTATTGAAGCCCTGTGGAGGCGTTGCCATCCTCGGCACTCCCCATGCAGACTCCGCACAGGAACATTTCAATGCTGCTGAAGCTTGGCTCGCCGATTTGCTGCGAATCGACCAGGGAGACGTGACGCGTGATTCACCGTGGTGTTACTTCGTACGTGGCAAACTCCCTGGCGCCGGCGAATGGTCCCACCAGTACGGCAATGCGGCCAACACGTCGGTCAGCGATGATCAATTGGTCCGAGATGGTTTAGGCGTGCTGTGGTACGGAGATCCAGGCCCCAGTGCAATGATCAACCGGCACGAAGCCGCGGGCGCACCACTATCCACCAACGGCAAAATGTTTATCCAAGGCGTCGACAGCGTTATGGCCTACGATGCTTATAACGGCAATTTTCTTTGGGAATTCGCCAACCCTGGAGCGCAACGAACTGGCGTATTTAACAACCGCGAAACGCACAACCTGGCTGCCAGCGAAGACCTATTGTTCGTAGCGGTCGGCAGTCAGTGCCTGGCGCTTGATACGGCAACAGGAAAAGTGGCCAAAACTCTTGTGGCACCTCAGTCGCAAGACGGCATCGAGCGTGCCTGGGCCTACCTGTCAGTTGACAACGGTGTGGTGTTCGGCACCAGCACCATTCGCGAGGAACTGGAAGAAAAGCTGCGTCGAAGAGGACTGACCGTAAAAACGCAAACCGACGCAATCTTTGCATTCGACGTGGCCAGTGGCAAGCAGAATTGGATCTATCGCGGATCAAACATCTTGCACAATACCATTACGGTCGGCCCCGACCATCTTTACTTTATTGATAGCTCCATTACCCCAGAACAGCGTCAAGAACTGTACCGTCGCGACAAAGGGGAATTAAAGGCGCTAACTGGCGACGCCGCACTGCAGGCCGAAGCCGAAATGAAAGCCCTCGACGTGCGACTGGCTGTGGCACTTGACAAGCGAACCGGCGAGAAAATCTGGGAGCATCCGGTGAATGTTACCGACACGACAGATGTGAGCGCAGGCGGCGGCAGCTTGACTGTCATGTTTTCCAAAGGTTATTTGCTACTATGTGGAGCAAACGCGAATGGTCACTACTGGAAACAGTTCTTGGCGGGCGAATTCGAAACTCGAAAACTGGTGGTGCTCGATGCCCGCAATGGAAATGAAATTTGGTCAAAGAATGCGAACTACATGAATCGCCCGGCGATCATCGGTGACGACATTTACGCCGAGCCCTGGGCTTTCAAGCTGGCGACCGGTGAGGCTAAAACTCGCCCTCACCCTGTCACCGGCGAGGATAGCGAATGGCGTTTCAGTCGTCCCGGTCACCACTGCGGTATAATCACGGCCACACCCAATATGATGTTCTTTCGCTCGGGCTTTATCGGCTACTACGACCTCTATCGCGACAGCGGTACTAAGCACTTCTCCGGCCAACGTCTGGGTTGTTGGGTTAACGCCATTCCTGGCAATGGACTCGTGATGATTCCTGAGGCCAGCGCCGGTTGCGTGTGCCAGTTCTCCATCGCTTCCACAGTGGTGCTCGAACCTAAGCGCGAGAGCAAATCTTGGGCTATCTTTAGCGCTGTCGGGCGTGATACGCCTGTCAAACGGATGGGCATCAACCTGGGTGCACCCGGCGATCGCATGGATGCCAGCCGACGCGAGTGGTTTGGGTACCCCAGGCCGAATTTAGTTGGACGCTTGGAATACGATTTCGACATTGCAGCGCGAGTCGCGGAGGGCGGCGGTTGGTTCCACCACAACGAAGATGCCGCCGACTATGCCGGATTAACAATGCCATGGCTCAACTCCTCTGGAGTGCGCGGGCTCGAGCACTTCGAATTGGATTTATTGGGTGAAAGCGACGCACCCGCCCAGTATCAACTCAGGCTTGTCTTTTCCAACATCACAGCAGAACAAAGCCAACAGTTGGCGGTGCGCTTGCAAGGCGAATTAAGCAAATCGACGGCGATTCTGCCCGGCACCGATGCCGGGCACCGAGAAGTGACTTTTGAGTACCGAACCACTGTCAAAGACAAACTGACGGTTGACCTGGATTACAATCAGAACAATGACTTTCCGGAATTGGCTGCCATCGAAGTCAGCCTGATTGATTAGGTTGATTTTTCGGGATTAGGTTAAGGATCGTTGAACGCATGATTACTCCCAAGAATTTTACCGGCACATTGCTGGCATTTCTGCTGTTGTGCAGCGCAGTCTGGGCCTGTCAGGTTCCCGTATTTCGCTACGCGCTCGAACGCTGGAACGCGGACCAATATCGCCTGGTGATTTTGCATGAGGGTCCACTCCACGAGGAGGTTGCCAAACTCGCCCTTCTCTCTGCTAAGCCAGACACGGCTGACACGAAGCATCCAGTGCCTCAACGGCAAAGCGAAGTAGCCTCCGGTCGGTTTGAAGTGACCGTCGTGGATATCCACACCAACCACGATCCGCGTCTAGACGCTGTTTGGAAGGCGCGCGTCGATACTGCGCTCCCTATGCTGGCAGCCTATTACCCGATTGGCTCTGAAGCGGCCGGTGACCGACCAGCCTTTGTGTCGCCACTGACCACGGAAAGTCTGCAAACCACGCTGGACTCGCCCGTACGGCAGAAGATAGCCAATCACTTGATTGCAGGCGATTCAGCTGTGTGGATCTTCCTCGAATCTGGCGATACGGCTAAAGATGCGGAAGCCTACGCGATCTTGGAACGACAACTTCAGCTCGATGCTACGTGGCTCGAGCTACCATCTCCTGAAGAACTAGAAGTTGCACCTGAGATACTAAAGCAGGCCAAAATACCGCTACGCATTAACTTCTCAATTGTGCGATTAAAGCGAGAGGATAAGTCTGAAGGCTTCTTGATTGAAACCCTATTGAATAGCGAACCGGACCTGAAGCAGTATGCCGAACCAATCGCGTTTCCTGTTTTCGGACGCGGTAGAGTACTCTACGCGCTGGTTGGCAAGGGTATCGCCGATAGCACCATTCGCGCCGCATCCTCATTTATCGTCGGGCCGTGTTCCTGCCAAGTCAAAAATCAGAATCCCGGTTTCGATCTGTTAATGCAATGCGATTGGAACCAAGCTGTTGGAGACACGCTCATTAGCGAGCCGATCGAGAGCGTACCGACCAACGCCGCACCAGTTCTATTAAAAATTCCTCCGGGACGCTCGCCGCCGAAGTAGTCAACGATTTCAGAATTGCGGCCGTTACAGTTCGTCAGCCACATTGTAGCCGTTGGAAAACGTGTGATCAAACGTGCCGTACTGGTTATCCCAGTAGGCCGCAACAAGCGCAGCGCAGTTGAGGCAGAATCTCAGTACCGCTTCTCACCACGTTCGAGGCCGTTTGAGTCCCAATCGTGGAAGTGCAATGGGGAGCCATGCAGGCTCAGCGTCAACACCGCAGACAATTCAGGTCGGTGGAACATTTCTGCCGCAACAAGCGCAGCGACGCAACCAAGTGCGTGTCTGCAATGGATGACATGACCGCGTTACATAGGCACCGATTGAATCGGCCCGCAACGATCGCGCCACCTTACTTTTACGCCTCGCTGATTCCTGGAGATGTGAATTCCGCGATTCCGCGGGTTGCTCACAAGCTAGCTACAGTGCCATTGAACCAAGTATCTGAAAAAAATCACTTCCCACTTTAGGAATGACGATGAGCGTCCAGGTCCCATTAGTTTCCAATCTGTCGTGCCTTGCGGGTTTGTTGCTTTTGCTGTCGAATCGAAGTGCGGCCGCCGATGACTGGCCGATGTGGCGTGCGGATGCCAGCCGATCTGCGGCATCTAAAAACGCTTTGCCGCAGGAATTCAAACTGGTCTGGAGCCGGAATTTTGGCGCTCGTACCCAAGCTTGGGATGACCCATTGAATTTGGATTTAATGTCATATGACCGTACATTTGAACCGATTGTCTTAGGTGGCCGTCTTTTCCTCGGTTTCAATGATCAATGCAAGTTAATGGCTTTGGACGCCACAACGGGCACAACGCTGTGGACCTACTTTGCTGAGGGCCCCGTTCGTTTGCCTCCGGTAGGTTGGCAGGATCGCGTCTACTTTTGCAGCGATGATGGCTACCTCTACTGTGTTCAAGCCGCCACAGGTGAACTGCTCTGGAAATTCAGTGGCTGCCCCAACTCACAACACGCCATTGGCAATCGCCGCCTTACTTCCGCTTGGCCCGCTCGAGGAGGCCCAGTGGTTTTTGAGGATAAGGTCTACTTCGCAGCCAGCATCTGGCCTTTCATGGGCACGTTTATCTACGCTTTGAATGCCGCCACCGGTGCTGTCGAGTGGGTCAATGATCGCACCGGAGCCCAGTACATCAAGCAGCCGCATAGTGCTCCATCGTTTGCTGGCGTGGCCCCACAGGGTGCGATGGTCGCAACGCAGGAACACTTGATTGCACCTGGAGGACGCAGCGTGCCAGCCGTATTCGAGCGCAAGTCGGGTGAATTGAAGTACTTCGAAATCAACGCGGCAGGCAAAGGCAATGGCGGGGACTTCGTCTGTGCAGACGCGTTGCACTTCTATGTGCATACGCGCGAGCAGGGGACGCGGGCATTCGAGCTGCAGACGGGTGTCAAGACGGCTTTCACGCCCAATGAGCCGGTACTCTCTGCTGGATTTTTATTTTCGGCCGAGACGACTGATGCAGGACCAATGATTCGCGCCTACGATGTCCGTGAGCCAAGCAATCTGGCGCGCGAACCAGTATGGGAGTTTGCCGCGTCGGGCCAGAGCGACCTGATTATGTCCGATGGCAAACTAATTGCCGCAGGCAACGGTACGGTCAGCGTAATTGCTGTGCCTGAATTTGCATCGGAAAAGTATGGCAAGCCCAAACTGCTGGCTTCATTCCCTACCGAGCAGGATCTCGCCCGCTTGTTGGTCGCCGATCAGAAACTGTTCGCCGTAACGGAATCGGGAAAAGTGATGGCTTTCGGCGCAACGACGCCCTCCACGGCGCAAGCTGCCGAATCCAGAGGGAGCGCAGAAAGTACTGAGACAATCCCCGAGCAGCGTTCTAACTCGTCAGGTTTGGCTGAGTTGCTGGACCAGGCGCCTGCCGAAGGCTATGCATTTTGGTACGGCAGCTCCGACGATGAGCGACTGTGGTCGCTAGCCATCAATAGCCCATTTGAACAGCTGATCATTGTTGATGCGGATAGTTCCCGGGTGGAACGACTCCGACAAAGACTGGACCAGCGGAACCTCTATGGCAAAGTCACCGTGCATGCTTCCAAAGCAGGTGAGTTTCGTGCGCCGCAATTCGTTGGTAATTGGGTATTTGTAGCTACCCCAGAGTTGTTTTCCGAAACAGAACTACGGGCCATCTACGATTGTGTAAGACCCTACGGAGGTGCGATGGCGCTTTTGACGGAAGCGGGAAACGCGGCAACGTCGCTCGATGCGATCAAAGCGTTGCAACTCGAGAACGCTGCCGCCCAGATGAACGCTCATGGTGTATTAGTCAAGAGAATGGGCGCATTGACTGGAGCGGCAGACTGGACGCACCAATATGGAAACGTGGCCAACACGATCAAGTCTAACGATGCACGAGTGAAGCTGCCGTTGGGAATTCTCTGGTTCGGCGGAAGCAGCAACGCCGACGTGCTACCGCGCCACGGTCACGGCCCACCCGAGCAAGTCATCGGCGGGCGGCTGTTTATCCAAGGCATGAACTGCCTGAGCGCGCGAGATGTCTATACCGGCCGCGTGCTCTGGAAACGTGAATTCGAGGACTTGGGAACTTATGACATCTACTACGATGCAACCTACGACGACACGCCCCTTGATCCCAAATACAATCAAGTGCATATCCCGGGCGCAAATGGACGTGGAACAAATTACGTGGTTACCGAAGATCGCGTCTACATTCTCGATGGCGGGGTCTGTCTAATGCTGGATCCCAAAACCGGGGCAACTGTCGGACAGATCGAACTGCCGGCCGATGCGGAAGGCGACCAACCTGAGTGGGGCTACTTGGGTGTTTACGAAGATATGGTTCTCGGCGGAATTGGTTTTGCCAAGTATCGCAAGCGATATGGTTTGGAGTTTGAAGGAGACAAAGACCTGTCGACTTCCCGCGCGGGTTTCGGATCGAAGAGCTTTGATGTGGCTGCCAGTCGTGAGCTGGCAGCTTTCGACCGTCACACTGGCAAGCTACTTTGGAAAACTTCCGCCACGCACAGTTTTTGGCACAATGGGATCGTTGCTGGAAACGGCCGTATTTTCTGTTTGGACAAGAATCCGACTCCCATCGAAGAAGCCATGCTACGACGCGGATTGAGTCTGCCCGACAGCTACCGCATTGTATGCTTGGATGCAGCCAATGGTCAGACTCAATGGGAGATCAAGGAAGGTATCTTTGGCACTTGGCTCGGCTACTCCGAACACCACGATCTACTACTGCAAGCCGGAGCCCAGGGCAGCGATCGATTGCTTGCAGAAATTGGTCAAGGCATGCGAGTCTATCAAGCTTCGACCGGCCAGCTTCAGTGGAAGAAGGACGCTCTGAAGTATGCCGGCCCCTGTATTCTGCACAATGATTTGATTGTTACCAACGCAAACTCCTATTCCGAATCCGCTGGAGCTTTCTATCTAAAGACCGGCCAACAGAGAATGGTAAAGAATCCAGTCACTGGAGCGCTAGAACCGTGGAAGATGACCCGTGCGTACGGATGCAACAATATCATTGCCAGCGAAAACTTGCTCACGTTTCGATCTGGTGCTGCTGGATACTACGACCTACTTTCCGACTCCGGCACAGGCAACTTAGGCGGCTTCAAATCGGGTTGCACGTCCAACTTGGTGGTCGCCAATGGTGTACTGAATGCACCCGACTATACACGAACTTGCAGTTGCGGCTACCAGAATCAGACCTCGTTGGCTCTGGTCCACATGCCCGAGATTGATGTTTGGAGTGTGAGTCCCCCCACTAGCCCTGCAGCGGCGCAACCGCGGTTGGAATCGGTAGGCATCAATTTTGGCGCTCCCGGAGATCGCCGCGATGTGCATGGTAATCTGTGGCTCGAGTATCCGATCGTGGCAGGAGACTCACCACCAGTAAAGATTCATTTAAACCCAGAGGCCAGCTGCTATCAGCAGCATTCGTCGACTGTTGGCGAACCGTCGTTGGCCTGGATTGCAGCCTCAGGAGTCGACGGACTGACCGAACTGAAAATCGATGTCGACATTTCACCTCGACGCGACTTGGCGGAAGGAATCCCTGTTGCGAGCGCCGAGGACGATGCAGAAGAGAGTGAAGTCGGCGAAGTATCGCTTGCGAGCAGCGACCTGGAGTTGGTGGACGACAATGGACGACAGACCGTTGGCCTGCGATTCGCGGACCTGCCGTTAGCGCATGGAGCTAAAATCCGCGAGGCATTTCTTCAATTTACCTGCGATGAAGCCAGCGACCAGCCAACAACTTTGAATATCGTGGGGGAACGTGCAACCAACTCACAACCGTTCCGCGCAGAAAGCCATGATCTTAGCTCCCGCACAGTTTCCAATGCAGCGGTAACGTGGCAGGTCCCAGAATGGACTAAGATCGGTGAATCGGGGGAAGCACAACGCAGCCCCAACCTGGCCACACTAATCCAGGAAATTGTCGATCAGCCCCAGTGGAAATCCAATAGTTCGTTGGCCCTACTAATAACCGGTACCGGAAAGCGAATCGCGGCTTCGTCCAAAGGGGGCAATCCTGAGGCAGCCAAGCTGATCATTCGCGCTGACCAGAACCAGATCCCAGAGGACAATACAGACGTCGACGTGTGGCCCTACGATATTGAATTGGTGTTTGCCGCGCCGCGTGGATCCCAAACGCGAGTCTTCGATGTATCAGCTCAGGGGAAAACTATCCTAGATGATGTTCGCATCGCCGGTAGTGGAATGAACGGAGCCACAACGCCAATCAAGCATGTTATCCCGGGCGTTCTAGTTGGCAAACAGCTCGTATTAACCTTTAAAGCCAAACTTGGGCAGCCGTTGCTCAGCGGCATCAAGCTCACCAAGTCAACGTCGCGGCGAGATTAGTTTTCTCTGGTGCACAAATTTGTTTCATTGTTTACCTAAAATGCGAAACGGGCCGCGCTCGTATCGAAATACTGCGCGACCCGCTTCAAAAGTCGCCCCCCGGCTTCTCGTTCACAGCATCAGCTGTACGCTTAAAAATCATAGATGCGGCGAGCAGAGTGTGTTCTCGCCACGATGTGCCTTGTTTAGAGCCTAGCGGGGCCGCCACTGCCTATTGTTCGCAGTTGGGCTGTCGGAGAGTGTTTGCTTTGAGCCGGTGCTAGTAACGATCGCAGGCTGAGCCGAGCGGCCATTGTGGGGCTGATCGCCGAATCCATTCCAATCGAAATTGTTCCCCGTGGCAGCACGCACAACGCCGTCTTGGCTTGTCCCAGCCTGGCTGTGACTTGCCTGAATCGTACTGCGAAGGCGACCTGCAGTCGGCGGCTCTAGTGCTGGCCTATCTTCCTCAGGTTCTTCGTCTTTCAGTTCCTCGGCTGGAACTGGCTCGCCGTAACTTCGGTTGTCCAAGGCCGCCCCTGGATCGGAAATGTTGCCTTCTGTCTGACCACCAAACTCAACTGGGCCATTGGACACTACAGCAGGACGTGTATAGCCGTAGTCAAAATAAACTCCGCCAGCTCGCTCGCGGCTACGTTCCTCCGCATCCCAGTAGGCTTTGTCGGTCCAGTCGCCTTCGCCCAAGTCAACCGCATTGAGGTCCAGCAGCGAACCTTTCCAATAGTGAATATTCATAATCCATTTGTTGTACTCGCAAATCGCTTGATAGTACTGAAGCTGCGAACGGGCTCGACGCTCTTCGGCTCGCAATAACAGGTCAGCGAGTTGCCCAAGCTGATTGCTGCCACTTCCAATTTGATCGTTGTAGATTTTGATCTCTTCGATGTTTGCTTGCAGCATATCGCGATAATCTTTGATGGACGTGTAGGCTGACTCCATGTTTCTCCAAGCGTTGGAGAGCTCGTTCACCAAGAAGTTCTCCTTCTCGCGCATTTCTTCTTCGAGTTTCACAATCTGTATTTGGCGATTGCGGATGTTAGCCAAAGCGCGACGACTTCCAATCGCTTGCGGCGTTAGTTCCAGTCGCATGCCTAGCTCCTGGAAATCACCACTAGTAAGCTCCTGTAACGCGTTTGAGCCTGGATTGGGAAAACGAGCTGGATCGCGAACTGCGGCAGCCAGTTGATCGCCAACTCCCAGCCAACGATAAAAGGCCGTGACGTCAAGTTGCGGTAGGAGTTGATTCTTGGCAGACTTCATTTCCAACTGAGCGCTTTGAATGGCCCACTTGTGCTTGCGCAACTCCACGCTGCGCAATAAGGCTTCGCCGTGGATGTCGCACCATTCGAAATGCACGCGTGCTTGCGTGGGTTCGTCCGCTGGGCGAATGAGGCGACCGTCTGTGGCGGACCAGCCAATCTTTTCACGCAAAGTCTGTTCCCGACCATACAGTCCACGCGGATCATTTCCCGGGATCGAAGACCCATAGAGCGAAGTATGAATCTGTGCCTCGAACTGCTTGTACTGTGCGCGGGCCTGTGCTTCCGCTTCAGGTCCGCTCCCCTCTGCTCCAACGCGAACTCGGTCGGAAGCCACGCGATGCAAGGCAAGAGCGCTGTCGCGAGCGTCGGTCGCCGTCTCGAATGCGCGATATCCGCAGTAGAGATCCCAATAAGCGTCTTCAACCGACTTAAGCAAGTTGCGAATCGCTGCTTCAAAATCATGTAGTTGCTGCTCTTCATTCATACGAGCCAGCACAACTGGGATTCGATTGACTAAAGCACCGCGGCCACGCATCAAGGGCTGAGTGGCTTGCAACTCCAGTGCCACTGTGTAATCGCTGGGCACGCTACGGGCAACGCTGGGGGCTAAAAGATTGTTTCGCGAGTAGCCCGTCGTGGTGCGAGCTGTCACGATTGTGCCGGTTGCCATGCGTTTCGACAGTGCGGCTTGAGCGTTCGCGTCGACCGCTTCGAAGAACTGAGGATTGAACACGTTTCCCGTTCCCACATTCCGTGGGCGGTCAGTAGTGTTGTATCCGAACAGTGCCGAAAATTGAGTGTCGAACTCGCTCAACGCATCTTCCACACCGCCAACCTGATTGGCTCTCGCCGAGCCTCGGGGTGCGATACGATTTCCTTGACTATCTACGACCAGCGGCTGTGTGTTGGCTGTGGTCGCGGCCAATGCCGTATCGTAAATACTCGGCATTTGACCTGGGGCCGCGCTGAGCAGAGCTGCTGAAACACCACCACTCTGCGAGTTGGTGCCGTTGACGACGCGCAGTATCTTCGAGTTTTGCAACGCCATCGAAATGCAGTCTTCCAACGTCAGATCGACGAAATCGGTGGGGATGTGATTGGGCCCAAACGGAACCTGCGCCTGCGTGGCTTCTGGCAAACTTTCGACCTGAACGTCAGCGTATTCAATGGCCATCGATTGGGCCATATAATTGGCCATCGACTCATTGCGACGCACAAAGAAGGGCTGCGTCGGTTGACAACCGGTGAAGATTGACAAACTGAGTTGTGTGATCGCTGCCCAGCGGAATAGTTTTCGGCTCATCGGAGCAAGGTTCCTACCGAGACCGTCGCACGAACTCTCCTTGGCCAAGCTGATGATACCTACGAGGCATCCTGCCAGAACCTAAGTTCGCATCTGCGACCGAATCTTGTTTTAGAACCCCCCTGTGTTCCAGAAAACGTTGACGCCAAAGCGACTCGGTTTTCCTTCCGACACAGGAGTTATCGTCGCACCACCCCGCAAACTTTGCTTGATCGGAATAAATTAACATGAAAAACGATTTGATAGCAAATCCAGGTCGAAGGATCACTTGCATTCAGCGTTTGACGGGCATTAGATCGGCTGCAGCCGTGATCATCGACAATAGCCCCACTGGTAGTGCTTCGCTAGCATCAGGATAAAAGGAGGGCGAGTGTAGCGAAGGCGGCGTCTGTCCAAGTTGCTTGAAGCGATCGAGCCGCGCCTGCGATACGACTCCCAGGCGATACATGACGATCGGCACTCCCGCCAAGCCAAACTGACTAAAGTCTTCGCCCCCCATAACAGGCGCCATGGGCAACACGTTTTCCGAGCCTAACACAGCACGGAAACTGTCGGCAACCAGCGGAGTGAGGTTGGCGTCGTTCTCGAGGGCCGGAGTGCCCTCGGATGTAATGATCTCTGGCTCCGGAGCGCCATAAGCTTGTGCCACAGCCAGCGCTCTCCGCTTGATCGCTGCAAGCAATTGCTGGCGGACTTTTGCGGTGTAACTGCGCACTGTGAGTTGGAGATGACAGGTATCGCCGATGATATTGTGCTTCGTCCCGCCATGAATCGATCCGACGGTGATAACCGCTGGTTCGCCGGGCTTAATTTCGCGAGAAACGATCGATTGCAGCGACACCACCAGTTCGGCAGCTTGGGCAATCGGATCGATGGTGGTCTCTGGAGCGGAGCCGTGCCCACCTTTGCCCTTCACTGTGATGTCGACAGAATCAACATTGGCAAGCGAGTATCCTGGGCTCACGGCAACTTTTCCTGTTGGCGTAAAACTCTCGCAGTGCAGGGCCAGTGCGAAGTCCGGCTTGCCGAACTTTTCGAACAACCCATCGCGGAGCATGGCCATGGCCCCCGATCCCCGTTCCTCTGCCGGTTGGCCGATCAACATCAACTTTCCCTGCCATTGATCGCGGTGCGTTGAAAAGTACTTGGCAACGCCAATCAGATTTGTCATATGGATATCGTGCCCACAAGCGTGCATGACTCCCGAAATGGCTCCAGACTCAGTAACAACCGTCTGCTTGGAGGCATAGGCCAGCTCAGTGGCTTCGGTCACAGGTAGCGCGTCCAAGTCGGTTCGCAGCATGACTCTGGGGCCATCTCCATTGTCTAGCAAGCCTACGACTCCAGTCCCTCCCACATTTTCGGTCACTGTGAACCCCGCGTCGCGCCATGCGTTGGCGATAACCTGGGCTGTCTTGGTTTCGTGGAAGGAAACTTCAGGATGCTGATGCAGATCGATGTATACCTGAAGTAGTTCTGGCATTTGGGATTCAATCCACTCGCGTCGCTCTACCTGGTTTTGTCCTGACACGTTGGTCGTGACGAGAATTCCGAGTATCAGTACGCCAATAGACAGTTGGAATTGAACCATGCGCATAGCTACCACTCCTTTTTCCTGGGTGTACTTATTTGTTTATTTGTACAGCGCCACTTAGTTTCGAAAACAATGCAAATCGGTGGTTTCACCGCGTATTGAGCGGTTCGGCTACCGCCGAGCTGCTCATTCTAGTTGGACAGCGTCACTTTGTGGAAAACTGTGGTAATACCAGCTCGACGCGTCCGACGCGTCAACGAGTGGGGCCCTTGTAAATTGAGAAAATCCCAAGAAATACGCACGCTAACAACCCACTCGCAGGCGCGTCGAGCTAATTTTCGGGCCTAAATTGGCGCTGTCCAACTAGGTCGCGATCTTGAAGACCAGCCAAAACATGTAGAAGAGTGTTCAGTTTAGACGGAATTGGCTTACATCGAATATCCCAGACTGCGTTTGCTTTCGGATCTTGTGGAAATATTCGGCAGGCCAATTCTCGCTTCAGGGACTCGTAACCGTCCTCAACTCGTCCACCATGGCGGTATAGAGTCACCTGCCACTCGCCCTGCAGAGCGACGCCGAGCAGAACCTCTCTCATCAGTGGTAAGCATGATCTCGGTTGCCATCCTGGAGGAAACTTTTGATGCTGCAGCATGAGTGCGGATTGTTTCTCACAGAGGCATGAAGTCACGAAGGATTCGTATCTTGAAGTTGCGTTTTGCAGTGAATCACACACCACAGGAGCGTATGTTCACGCGTCGGGATATGAAAAACACTGCGAATCGCGGGAAAACGCGCTCGATGATTGGCGAAAGCACACGCGGAGTAGGCAACGGCAGCAGTTTCAGTACAGATGCAGCTGCCGCTTTGCCAAAAACTTCTAACCTCTATTTGCCGAGCAACGGGTCGGTAGACAGCCATGCAAACAGTCTGTTTTTGCTGTCCGCCGTGATGATTGTACGGCCGTCGCTCGAGAACTCGAGGCATGTGATATCACCGCCGCGATGGCCTTCTAAATCAAATAACTGTCGCGGTTGTCGCTCATGCGTTGGAGAAGCGAAGAGTATTGCAACTGTGCCGCTTGGTGCTCCGGTCGCGATGATATTTTCCGTGGGCGATACCGTTACTTTACTGCCTAACCTAATCTCAGTTAACTCTGGCTTAGCATCGGTCGCGTCAGCAGGCGCGGGATCAATAGGGATGAACTGCATATAGCCTTTGCCTTCGCGTTCCGATTGTAGCAGCAGGAATTGTCTAGGTGGATTTCCGTTGCCCCACGCTTCGTTGAAGAAACTAACGCTCACGACTTTATCGCTGTTGGAATAGTTTGGCTTCTCTGCCAACTGGATCGAGTTGCTATTTTCTAACAACTCTAACTCTCCATCTGAGCGGCACACAGCCAGCCTGGCTTCGCGATTCCGATCCCAAGCTGCCGCTCGAATTTCGCCGATCTGCGCAATTCCTCTCCCGGTAGCTGGTTCAACTAATTTGCCTTGTCCAGCTTCGATGATCAACAGTTGCGTACCGTCCGGCGACAATGAAATCGACGAAGCCCCTAAAGCGGTGTAAGTCATTCGAGACCAAAGGCCGGTTTCAGCCTCATGTGTAAACTTCCAAATCGACCCATCTTCGTGCAGCGCTAGGAGCGATTTACCATCGCGGCTGCCTGTTGTTGAAATCAACTTTGACCTTCCAAAGCTTGTCACACTGCCCTGCCCATCGACGAATTCGAGCACCTGAGCAGAGGCTGTCGAAACAAAAACTCTATTGTTGACTCTTAGGCGCGATCGAATCCTGGCCGCGTCTACAACGAGCACATCGTGAATCTTCTTCGACAGTACGGGAGCCCCATCGAGACCAACTTGCAACCACTGCACGCCTTCGGCAGTTGCATTGTTGACAATCGAGGGTTCCGCAGCGGCTCCAAATCGGAGCGTGACGAGCTTGGTTACAGCATTCAAACCGCGATTGCGCGTCGCCACGTGCAGTTGCTCATTCGCTGCCGTACCAGTCAGCATCATATCGACATCCAAATGCGATTTTACGCGACTGCTGGTACCCAACAGCTGTGACAACGATGAGTTCTGACCCTGTTCAGCGCGACTTCGAGTTGACCATAACAGTTCCAGTTGGCTGCCATTCCATTGAAACTGAGCCAAGCCACCGGTAGCAAACGTAAGATAAAATCGTTGCCCATCCTCCGACCAAATCCCCTGGAGCGGGATATCGCTTGGATCGGCCAAAGCATAATTGCGATGCCCGGACATGTTCCAACTCGCTAGATTATCAAGGTCCAACAACCTTAGCGAACCAGAGCGTTTAATCAACATCAATAACGCGGGATTGCGAGGATTAGGAATCGCGAAGTAGCTGCCAAAATCCTTCTGCAGGAACGATTCACTACCGCTGTTCAGATCCACCAGGCGAGTTTCACTGTCGCTGGCAAAGAGGATCTGCCGACCTTGATCGACTAAGGAAATCCTCTGCTCTATCGACTCAATGCGTGCATCGGCAACTTCCCGTTTGTCAGCGCTCCAACGTCGCAGCATTTCACCGCTGCTCGCGTTCCATGTACAGAATTCCCAGGCATGCGTTGGATTGCTCAAATACTCTTTACGTGCGTTCTGCAACGAGGCAGCCGTAACAATGATGCCGCGATCGATGTCGACAGCCGAGTCGACCAACACTGCGCCCGGAGTATGTCCAAAGTAGCTCCAACGGGACAAATCCAGGCGAGATGTGGTACCGTCGGTCAGGCTCCACAGGTCGACGACTCCGTTTTCGTCGATAGCGATGGCACGTCCATTGCTGGGACCCGCGACAACAGCTTGCACGGCGCTGGGATACTCTTCCAGCTGGCTATCGTGGACGCGTTCCAGCCGTCGGCGTTGCTTCTGGCGCTCTACATCCCAAACGATCGACTTTCCTGCTTGATCAACCGCAAAGACTTGATCTTGCCCCAACAAACCCACACCGGAAATGTTTTTAGCTGTACCGGTCAAGTAGGTATCGTAGGCCCATTCGCGTCGCCCCGTATCGTAGCTCCAAACATGCGCTACGGGTTCGCTGGTGCTGCTCGTGACCAAACGATCTCGCCCATTGCTTACCAAGTTAGTGACGGGAGCGCGGTGTTTCTCTTCGAGCTCGATCAGGCTCGAGATTCTTGCGGTCGTCGCGTCCAAAGCTCCGACGGCTAAGCGATTGTCGCTCAGCCCGAGAACTATCTGATTGTCGATCAGTGTATGCCCGGCGCTGCTAATTGGGGCCGCCAACGATTCGGTGCCCTCTACCAACTGGATCGAACCCGCAGCATGATCGAGAACTCCTAGCAATACCTCTCCCTTGAACAGGGTTGTCAACAGAGTTCGTTGAGGCTCAATTCCCTGCAGATTGGTGAGTTCGCCACGAATGCTATTGACGCGCTGCGTGGGCTCTTCTCGACTATACCAATCGTTGGATCGATCCCAAATCCAGATTCCACCACTGATCCCCGCTAGCAGCTGCTGACCATCGGTTGAATAGGTGAAATGCTGAAAGAGCCGATTCTTGGTAGCCACGACCTCTTGAGCCGTTTCCGTGGCAACGTCCCAGCGTTTGACGTCGCTGACATCACCACGTGTTGTGCCGTAGACAACTTCCTTGCCATCGGGAGAAATGGCCAATGCAACAATGACCGCACCGGGCTCGTTGAGGCTGTAAGCGGCCTTCAACTGTTGATTCTCGTGTACAAGTACTTGCACCAATCCGGTCCTTGTTCCAATCACCGCCATATTGGCTTGGGGAGCATACGCGGACACACTTACTTGCGTTTCAAACTCTGCTCCTTGGCCGCCGATTTGCGCGCGAGGCAAATCGACATTGCCAAGCAGCTGAATTCGTTTCCAACCCCAGGTATCGATCTTGGGTCCGTTACCGAAAAAAACGTCCTCGTCGCCAGTTGCTTTAAACATGCTATCGAGGCGCGCCAGGTTACCGTTGCTCGCCGCCACGTCAAACGACTCGATCTGCGACTTGGCAAGCGCCAGCGAAGAATTGTATTCGCCCAGTTGAATCTGCGCTGACCGTCGCTTAGCCTCGTTAGCGGCCTCTACGGCTTGGGCCTTTGCAGCCTCCGCAATACGCTTTTCGTTCTGAGCGATTCGCTCATTGTCAGTGGCTATGACCTTCTGTCTTTCAGCATCAGCCTGCGCCGTCAACGCCTTTCCTTTTTCAATTTCCTCTTTGATTTTTGCCTCTTCGGCTAATTTCTGTGCATCGAGCGCTTTCCTCTTCTCAATTTCCTCTTTTTCGCGAGCTCCCTCTGCTTCCCGCTGTGCGTTCTCTGCAGCAATTTTTGCGATCGACTCCTGTTGAGCAGACTCGTTTGCCTTCTTCTCATTGGCTTGAGCAATGTTCTTCTGCTGGTTGGCTAGATAGGCCAAGCCCGAGAGACCAGCGATCGCGAACAGCACTACGGCCGCCATAACTTTCTTCAGCAGTCGTAGACTAGCTTCACGACCGTCCGACTTCTTCTTCGCTGCAACAGCTTGTTCGTAGAGAGTTCGCTCCTCCGGAACGTCGCGATCGAGCGTTTGCAGCACTAGGTCGTTATCACCATTCTTGTATGCGACCTCGCCCAGAGCTAAGCGCGCTCTTCGTAGTCCACTGATTGCAGACTTATTCTCTGGCCACAGCTCGATAGCGTCGCGATAACCGAACAGGGTGCGCGAGAACGATTGATAATCCTTTTGTTCAATTGCCTTTTCCAGCAGCTCATCCGAACGCTCCGACAGAGCGATACTCTCCGCATGACGTCGATACTCGCGCACTGCATCCTGCAACTCTTCGACGGTTTGATAGCGTTCGTGCGGATTGGTAGCCATCGCTTTCAGTGCAATAACCATCAATGCGTCTTCATGATCCTGGGCTGCATCCACGGCTTCATTCTTCAGCGCAGCGCGCAAACATTGCGTTACTGAATTGCCCGTATGAGGTGGCCTTCCGGTAACCAAATCGTAAAGTATCGCGCCGAGAATGTAGATATCGCTGGTTTTACCAATCTTGGGCAGTTGGTGCCCGGCCATTTCGGGCGCCATGTAGCAGGGTGTCCCTGCCAGGTTCATGGCCTTCATCACTCTCAAGCTCGTCGAAGGCTCGTAATCGTGTGTCAGCTTTTTCCGCAGATAGATACGATTCTTGTTGGCTTCATCGATGCTCACAATCTGAATGCGATCGAAAGCTTCAATGCCATCGTGCAAAACTAACGAGTCGCCGCGCACGAAGTTTGAGCCGTCCTCCACTGTCAAGAATCGATCGCCTTTGGCAGCCGGTTTTGCCAATAGGGTCGTATCCTTGTCCAAGTTGATGGCCGTTCCCCAGTCTGTTACAAAGACTTCGCCGAATCGTCCCAACATCGTGTTCTCGGGCTTTAGATCGCGATGGATAACTCCCTTGGAGTGCGCGAAAGCCATAGCATCAGTTACTTTCATGAAGATCTCGAGATTTTGCTCGCGAGTCTTCTTGCGCATAACGCGACTCCACTCGGTTCCTTGCACCAGCTTCATCGAGTAAAACAACTTGCCGTCTTCACTGGCGCCTAGTTCGTGAATAGGAACTATGTTTGAGTGGTCTAGGTCTGCCGTGATGTGCGCCTCATAGAGGAAGCGTCTTCGGCTTTCTTCATTGGCTTGAAAATTCGGTTTAGCAGTCTTGAGCGCAACGATCCGATTCACAGCCGTCTGCCGCGCCGAAAAGACAATCCCCATCGCTCCTTCACCAAGCTTATCCACAATTTGATAGTCGGCCAGGGAATCTTCTGCAGTACTCGCATCGGCAACACGGCGGGTTGCCACGCGTTGGAATACAGTGTCGGAAGCCTGCAAGCCCCCTGCCTGCAGAGAATGCATCGGGTTTTCACTCGAGCCCGCTACGCCGGCCCACAGCGCCTTTAATCGACCTTCCGTTCCCGAAGTCCCCGAGGCTTCGATGGTCGAGTTCTCATTGCTTGCTGATTCATAGACAACCGTTCTCTCGCCGGAATTCTCCGAAAATCCGCCCGGCAGCACTACCGTCCCCGCATCGTCGCTACCCGATTCCCCGCCCTCGGGCGCTGGGACATCCCGAGGACGCTTGTCCTGTGACGCCGCAATCGTCACATGACCGTCTGTTGAATGATGTGTTGGACGATCCTCGCTGGCCATATCAATGGTCAGCTGACCTGCTTTATTTGCTTCGTCTACGTGGTCGTCCGAAATGTGAGTTGCGTGAGGGTCGATCGCTCCCACACCCTGGTCGCTGGTCTGAAACGCATCAATGGTGGCTTGATTATCTGTGTTTAGGCGTTCTTCGGAATCGAGATTGCCTTCTGCGTCTAAGTTCAGTGTGGCCTGATAATCGCCGTGCCCCGCAAACTCTTGATTGGGCGTCGCCTGATTATCCGTCGACTCATGGCTGTCGCTACTTTCGCCCGCATCATCATCCTCTATCACACCTTCCGTTGCAGAAACCGTCTTGCCTTGTCCAGGTAGCGGAAATACGTCGCTCTGTACGCCGGGAAAGAAATCGTCGAATTCAAAATCGTCCGCTTCGTCCAGCTCTGTTCCTGCGTCGATTGTCTGACTCAGTTCGTCGTCCTCTGCCTCCTCATCTTGATTTGAAAACGCTTCAAAGGTGTCGAACTCAGATCGAGTTTCGGCTTCGATCCCGGGCGCGGATACTGTTCCCGAGCCCACATCGATCGTTTCATGCCTGCCGTCCGAATCAAGTGATTCGTCTTCGTTCGCATCTGGAATTCCGAACGCCTCGGGACTCGAGCCTCCCGCTAAATCGATCGTATCCGTGATGCCCGGGTTCTCGTCCCTGGATTCGACGTCACTTTGGAGTGAAATATCTGCTCCGCATTGTGGGCAAATCAACATGCCCTCTTCCAAGGGGAACTTACATTCGGTGCAGCGATTCATCGCGAATCTCCAGTTCGTTCTTCTATAAGTTTTTTAGTACATCCGAATACGTTTAAAAACGCATTCCTTCGATGACTGGTTCGTTGTGTTTAGTTGGCGCTCTTGCTTGGGTTACTCTTGTCGGCGTTGCCACCGCCGCCTACGGCGTGCTCTTCGGCTTAGATCCAACGTTCGATCAGTGTCGCAATGAATTGCACCTTGAATCTCACCGACGCAAGGGTTCTGTTCATCGACACCGTTGAGTTGCTTGTTCCTGGCGCTGAATCGAGCAAACCACAGAGAACTTGCAATTAGGCCCGCATGTGCAAATCGCGATTCCGTTCGCCCCATACTCCAATCTTCGCAACCATAAGTCTGCTCGTTTGTTTCGGAGTTAGGGAGAAGAAGTGCGTTTTCGTTCGGCGGCGGTGGCAGTGGCACTACCGGCTCTAAATCATTGTTCGCCTCTGGCTGTTCGCTGGCCTCTTCTTCCGTCTGCGGACGAACCACTGGACCTTCGCTCTCTCCGCTAGCTTCGTCTATGTCACGTACGGAGAAAACGTCCAAAACCACTTCCTTATCATCGAGACCACGCTCAATGATCGCATAGGCTCCACTTGGTCGCTTGGGGTCGTTCACGAACGCGTTCTTCTTGTCCTCAATATCCTCTGCGGTCGGTGAGCCCCCCGTAGCTGTCTTCACCTTCTCTAACTTCAGTCGTTTCTTCTCTTCTAGATCGCCAGAATCCTGGGCAACATCGCCTTCTACTTCTGCATCGATGATCTCTGCGTTCAGAATCTGCTCAGCGCTAGGCAGCTCGTTTTGCTCGGCTTGACCGTTTTCGTTGATGTCGTCGAAGTAGACTCGATAAATAGCCACTTCCATGGATCGTTCTTGAACCGGAGGCAGCTCTAGCTCATTGCTAATCAGCTGAGTAGGATTCGCCAGCAACAGCGGCGCGGAAATGTTCACAATTGCCGGTGGCTGAACCGGAGGTGCATCCTGCGGCAGTTCAGTGGCACCTTGGGCTCCCAAGGCAAAGACGTTCTCAACGAAAAACGATTCGACAGTCAGGTCTCGGATTGCATTCACGTCATCCGCAGACGCGTTCTCGAACAGGAAGAAATCGGCCGCGCGTCGAGAAATGGCCACGGTGGGCAGCATTTGGTTTGCATCTAGAAAACTACTGTCAAATGCGATAGCTCGACTAAAGCCTGTCGCTTGGTCGGAGCCATTGAGGACGGATTGCAACGATGATTGGTCGCCGTTGTCTGTCTCGTCCAGTGTCTTGGTACGAGCCCCCGACTCGCCGTTCACATCGAACTGCTGCACTTCGCCATCTGCATAACCCACGAACGTTACAAAGCCAGACTCGCCTTGGAATCCATATTGCATGACCACTCTCTGGAACACATGCGAGCGATAATCCTCTGCGGACGCCG
>JBGSTP010000268.1:0-18181 GCA_041736515.1 Pirellulaceae bacterium | reverse complement strand
CGTATCCTCCTCAGGAGGAATTTCGGTTCCTAAATCTCGAAGTACTTTTGACATGCATAATAGAGAACAACAAAATCCGCTCCCGCGTAAAGATCAATCTTCCCAAAAACCAACCGCCAACCGCTTATTGAGAAGTTACCGAAACTATCGGCCGACAGCAGTTTGCCTGCTAGCCTGGCGGCCAGTTCCGATGCTGTCGACAAGAAAGTCGAGCAACTGTACCTGGCAGCCTTCAGTCGTCGACCGCATCCCGATGAATTAAATACTGCCATTGCTTACATCGCTGCAAAATCAGCCGAGCCTAGACAAGCTTACGAAGATCTGTTGTGGGCGATTCTCAATAGTAAAGAGTTCATGTTCAACCACTAGGCAATGAACCAACGACATGGTTGCCCACCGACTTCATCAGGTTGCGATGCGATATCCTGCGATTGCGTTATTGATTCCCATTTTCCAATCGTGCATCGGTAATTCATTGTACGCGCAGTTTCCCACCATTGAATTACAGGCGATTTCACAGCCCGCCGCGCAGCTTGGTACCACGATCGATTTGAAAGTATCTGCGGGAAGCCGCACCGACGAATTGAGTGATTTAGTTTTTTCTGATAGTGGAATTCTCGCTGAGTCGGTAAAGGAACCAGCTAAATTACTGAGCGATGCCTCCATCTCGACAGGTGCTTTCAAAGTTACTCTAAGCGATTCGACTCCGCGTGGGCTGGTCGATGTGCGAGCGCTGGGCAGATTTGGGGTTAGCAATCCGCGATCTTTGCTGGTCACACAACAACCGATCCATGCTGTTGCGACTGACCATGCGAGTCTTTCCACTGCAATTGCATGGCGCCCGTCGACTATTTTTTTGTCTCATTGCCAGCCGCTGAAACGCAATTATTACTCGTTGACAATGAAATCGGGCGACACTCTGCGAGCGGTGTGCTATGCCAAACCACTGGACTCGCTAGCCATCCCCAGCATGATTCTGCTTGGCCCCGATCGTAGCGAGTTAGCCAGCGGGCGCGCGATTGCAAATTGGCCAGCAGAGATCGAACACACAGCCAGTCGGGATGGCGAATACCATGTGATCATCAACGATTTTCTGTACCAAGGTGGTAGTCAGCACGCCTACGTCTTCGAAGCTGCCGTCCGCTCACCGCAGGCTGCTATCCAAGTGCTGGAGCTCGATGCACTCCTTCGCCCCACGCTGGAGTCACGTCCCCCGGCAGCCGACCACGACTCAGCGTTGCTCGACCACCACGCAAGCTTCCATGAAAAACACCTGATTTCACAGGACTTGTCATTGAAGAAAGATCAGAATTTATGGATCGAAGTTTTTTCTCAGCAATGCGGGCAATTAACTGATCCCAGACTCATCATTTACCGCTTGCCTGATGGAACAGGAACTTCCGAACAATCTCCACGACAATTAGTCGAACAAGACGATCCACCCGCCATTGGCGACGTTGTAAAGATTTTCAGTCAGGATCCGCAACTGCTGTGGAAAGCACCCGAAGACGGCAACTATCGCTTTGTTTTACTGGATAACGAAAGCGGTCGACGACCGCCGGATGCCACTGCTGTTAGGCTGCTGATTCGTTCCGCCAAACCCAGCTTCAATCTCTACGCCTACATCCCCTACCCTGCTAACGATCTCAATACATCTCGCCCAACCGGATCGAACTTAATGCGAGGTGGTGCTGAGTCGGTACGACTTCTGCTACAACGACAGGCAGGATTTATCGATGCAGTGACAGTCACAGCCGAGGGTCTGCCAACAGGTGTAGCCGCTTCGCCGCTGATCATTCCCGCAGGCTCCAACGCGGGCAGCATAACACTAACTTGCACCGAAAACGCGACTGCTTGGAACGGTGCTCTGCGATTTGTTGGGCATAGCATGACGGCCGAAACGCTTACAGCCGAATCTCAGGCGGCCACACTGTTATGGGCGCGTTCACCAACTCACAATGCAATCCAATCGCGTCTGTGCGACCAACTGCGGCTCTCCATTGGCGAACAAGACACTGCACCAATTGGGATCCAGTTAGGAGGCGACAGCGTTCATGAGGTTGCCCAAGGCGCGAAACTATCTCTGCCCATCAAAGTTATCCGTCGCGCTGGCGGTAACGCGGCTTGCCTATTGCGTCCCAAAGACCTGCCACCCAAAACGAGCCTAAGTGACGTAACGATCGCCGCCGACAAGAACGATGGCACTGCGGAGTTGACCATTGCAGGGGACACGCCACTTGGCGAATATACCTTTTGGATGCAGAACGAAACAAAAGTCAAGTGGCGAGACAACCCGCAGTCGTTAGTGCGCGAGGAATCCTACTTGACTAAGTTGAACGAGCAGCTTGCGCTGACTTCCGATGCGGCTCAGCGCTCGGCCATCGAAACGGCCATTACGGCGACGAGCGCACGAGTCGACGAGCTAAAGAAAGCGACGGCCGAAAGGGAATTGACCGTCTGGATTCCAAGCGATTCCGTTCGCTTGAAAGTCGTAGCTGCCAGCCAATAACTATTAACGCACCGACTGTCGACTATAATGGGTTGAACCATCAACTGGCTAGAGGCTTCTACTGGCCAGTCCCCCGTTTTCCCACCTCGCTTCAGTTAGGAAGTGATTGCAATGTCCCGCCGGTGTACGACAAATTCGAGGAACTTCGTGTTCTTTGTGCTGCTGATGTGCAGCCATACCGCAGTCGATCGCTCGATTGGCCAAGACGCAACATCACCCTCTGCAGACGTTGACTTTGCTCGCGATATTGCGCCCATGCTTGCGCAGAATTGCACTGCCTGCCATAACGCTAAAAAGCCCGAGGGTGGGCTTAATTTAGAGTCGCACTCCAGCCTAATGCTGGGCGGCGACAGCGGACAAGCCGTTGTCGCAATGGACCTGGATAGCAGTTCGCTGCTTGCTCGCGTCATCGACGGCGAGGATCCCATGCCCCCCAAAGATAATGTTGTGGGAGCAAAGCCGCTAACGAACGAACAAGTAGTCCTACTTCGACGCTGGATCGAGGCTGGCGCACCTGCATCGGACACCAAGCCGTCGACACCCATAGTCTGGCAACGCATTCCGGAACAGTTGGCTCCGATCTATGCTGTCGACGCATCTGCCGACGGTAACTACGTCGCAGTTGGGCGCGGCAACGCAGTTGAAATCAACAACGCCAGTGCGCTAACGCCACCCACTCCACTTCATTCGCTCGTCGATCCCAGTTTGACGCTTACCGACGGTACCCAGTTGCAGGGTGCCCACTTAGACATTGTGCAGTCGGTTGCTTTTAGCCCCAACAGCCAACTCCTGGCCACGGGTGGCTACCGTGACGTGAAGATATGGGAGAGGCAAACGGCCGGCCGCGAGCTGCTTTCCGGCTTGTCAAACGTCTCGGCCATCGCTGTCTTGAACTCGACGCAAACTCGGGCAGCCTACGCTACATCGACGAACAGTATCGAACTCGTTGACATCGCATCTGGACAAAGCCATCGCTTTCTGAAGTCACATACAGCACCAATCACTGCCATGCTATGGCTCACACCCGATCTACTTTTGAGCTGCGATCAGTCAGGAAAATTCGTTTTTACTCGAGCGGATTCGTATCAAGTAACTAGTGGTAGCATCGATGGCGTCGCTACCACGATAAAGCAAATGGTTATGCTTGGCGCAAGTGTGGTTGCGCTATCCGCAGAGGGGAAACTGCTGGAACTCCGCACAGCCGATCAGGACTTCCGCACCGTGTCGTTCGAATCCAAGGTCGTACTGCATCTACGCGAGATTCCACTGGACGCGACCGCTTCATTGATCGCTGCAGTCGAAAAACCCGCCCCGCAATTATTGGTTGTGATTGAATCGAGCAAAATTGTCGTGTTGGCTCCTGACGCGGGCAGTGTCACCCGTGAATGGTCAACCGGCTCGCCGTTGAGATCGATGGCGATCAGCCCCGACCAGGAAACGCTGGCCACAGTGCCAGTGGAAGGCCCAGTGAAGCTCTGGAAAATCGCCACCGGGGAATTGCTTCGCAGCTTTGATAGCGATTACGTGCAGGCCCAGGAGCTGCGCACTCGACAGCGCAACGTCACTCGTCAACAAAGCTTGATCGAACAAATCGCTGCCAAAGTTCCCGAGCTTAAGAAAGCATCAGAGGCAGAGGTCGAAGCGCAAAAGAAAGTACAAGAAACACGCGACAAAGCGGCCGAAGAATTGAAGGCAACGACAACCCAACTCGAAGCCGCCAAAACAGAGATGTCCGCCACCGAGCAATCGCTGTCAGCCGCACAAGCTGCGGCCGCAGAGGCGGCAAAACGAGTTGAGGAGTTGGTCGCACAACTGGAAACCAAGAAGAAAGCAGCCAGCGAGGTCGAGGGCAAGAAGAGCGCCGCAGAAGCGGAATTGGCTAAACGCGAACAGGCGCTCGCGACTGCGCTCGATAGCGTCAAACGGGCCGCCGATTTGATACCCGCCATGGAATCGCGTGTGGCGAGTGAGAAGGAGCGGCTGGTGTCGCTTCAAGGACTCGTTCAATCGATCGAATCACAACCCGCTGTAGCCCCCGCCCTAGCTTGCGTATTCAGTGCAGACAATTCGCTATCGATTGTGGTCGGCAACGACCATCGGCTGCGTCTCTATGGCAATGCGGATGGGCGTCCCTTGGCCTATCTATCCATGGAACCTCATCCAGGCGAAAGCGCGGCGTTGGTCGCCTTGCAATCCGACGATCGGCACAACCTGGTTGGGTTAAGCCAAGATGGTCGTTTGGTTGCCTGGAATCTGTTGCTTCCCTGGGGTCTCAAGCAGACGGTCGGCACTGCGGAGGAATCACCGTTTAGCGACCGGATCACTGCGCTCGACTTCAGTCCCGATGGTCGCATGCTAGCCGTTGGCAGCGGTCCCCCGAGCCGTTTTGGCGATATTAGAATGCTCGACGTTGACACAGGCACTATTGTCAAAGACTTAGGTGAAGCACACAGCGACTCCATCCTCAGCCTGGAGTTCTCTCCCGATGGCCGGACGCTGGCTAGTGGCGGCGCGGACAAACTCTGCAGACTTTGGAACGTCGAAACAGGCGAGCTGCTTAAAACCCTCGAAGGCCACACGCACCATGTGCTTGGAATCGCCTGGCAAGATAATGGACAATTGCTGGCAACGGCTGGCGCAGACAACACAGTCAAGATTTGGAAAGTGGATGTGGGCGAGCAAAAGTTGACCATAGCCGATTTTAAAAAGGAAGTCGCTGCTGTGCGTTTTGTGGGTCAAACATCTCAGCTGTTTACGGTCTCTGCGGACAGTAGTGTAAAGCTCTCTAACGCCGACGACGGCAAGACGATACGCAGTTACAGTGGTGCCAACGACGCACTTTATGCGGCTACTGTCACCACCGACGGCAAGCGTGTCATCGTGGGTGGGCAAGCCGGAAAACTATGGAGTTGGCAAGTCGAGGACGCAAAACTGCTCGACAGTCCAAACAGTAAGTAGTATTCACTAGCCTCTATATGACCGTGATCGGACGGGCCAAGTTGGTTGATTGGCTGCTAATTCGCCTTTGCCCATTCGCCTTTGCCCGCCACGGACTGAGAGCGGGTTGCTTGGGATTGGCAAGAGGGCACTAAATAAGTCCAAGATTAGCGCCTTGATCTGACCTAACGCACGTTTCTCTAGGCCTTAGCAGGAATTGACTCTATAATACTCGATACCGCTGCCAGCGTCCCACCCGCAGAAGACCCCCGCCTGCTTCATTGAATAGAGACTCAAGTGTATGCGACATTCGCTGTTGATTGCTGTTTTGGCTATCGGACTTCTTTGCCCAGGCTTCCAAACAAACGCCGTAGAGCCACTTGAGAAGGCTGAGGGCAACCTGTTGAAGCAATATGAAAAGAAGGTTGCAGCCGCGTTGGCAGATGCCAACAGCGGATGTATCGACTGTCATTCCAGTCAGAGCATGTCCAATCTAGTACTAACAGGAAACAGCTTGGAGGATTTGCGGCATCTGCTGGACGATGGATATCTTCGCTCGGCCGGTCCCGACACGTTGCTTGGCCGAATAAAAAACGCTCATCCGGATCGACGGATGCCGAAGGACGCGGAGCCGTGGAACCGCGGCCAGGTCCGCAAGCTCGAAAAATTTTTAGCTGCGATCAAGGAACACGAGAATACTAGTGGAGTAGCAACGGACGAACAATTCCCAAGATCGCTGCTCAATCCGTTAACCTCCCCGAGCCCTCCAACTGCACCGACCCAGTTTCTTAGTTACTGGCAACTGCGCCGCAAAGTGCTGGCCATCTTTGGTGACGATTGGAACCGTGGCGATCGCGATCTATTTTCTGAGAATATTGCCGCCTTCGGCGGCGCCGACTTTCAATCGCGGTTCAACGAGTCCACCGAACCGTCCGCAAGTTTCTTGAGCGCTTTGGAGGTGCTGTCACGCGATGTTGCCAGCCGCGCGGTTCGGCAAAAAACTGGGCCATTTGACGATTGGCACGAACCACTCAACGCAGAGGCCAATGAATCGGCCTTGCGGAAAAATATTGAGACCGTTTTTCGTCGCATCCTCTTTCGTGGGCCCAGCGAGCAAGAGATGCTGCAGTCGCTCGAATTGCTGGAGGGTGTCCAAGCTCTCGAGCAGACAATCGCCGAGCGAAATACGGAGTTGACATTCGAAGTGACCGTGAGCGATCCCGCTACGGGCTTGGTTGCTCAGTCGACCCTATCGATCCCGGTCAACGGCGATCGCTTGGGGATTCAACAAACAATTATCGACCAGCGAGAGAGCGATACGAACTCCGAGAAACAAGCAAGCAACGCCAGCCTTCGCAAGCAATCATTGGGGCGCATTGACCTTGGCCCTCAAAGCCCTGGTCGAGTTGTCTTACACAATAAAGGCACGCATCGAAACGTAACGTTTGCAGGTATCGAACTTCGCCGTCTAAACGGTGAATCGATACAAACCATCGCGGTCGACTCGCCGGAGGTTGCTGTTGACGGAGCTTGGGTACCCGACAACGCGCGCGGTGTAAAGATTTTAGAAGATAAGAACCAGCATAAAGGGCTTAGCACCATCACGGTAGCTCTTACAAGTGCTGCGCGAGAAGAGGTTGAAGTGATGGCGACTTGGGTTTCCGACCCGCGCAACGCCAATAACGTGCTATTCGAACTTTTCGGCAATAGCCACGAACCGCAGCGTGCACTGAAGTCGCCTCACCGCTTCGACAAACTCGCGCCTAATACTGCATCATTTCATTTTGACTGTAGCAACGACACGGTACCGTTTGTTGAGCTGCCAGGCGTATTCCGATTCAGCCAACAGGACTTTGTCGAACTCTCGAACAAAGGCACTCTGGATCAGGTCACTGCAGGAGGTATTGAATTCACCAATCACTCCGATTCCGAGAATACTTTCCTGATTGATAGCCAGCAGGCCGAGGGAGTCGATGACTGGGAGAAGTTCGACGAAGGTCGCTTCAAAGCCTACAACGTTCGAGGGCTGAAAGTACACGATGACAACAAGCACAAGGGGGAGCGTGCGCTAAAATACCTGCTCGCAGGGTCCGCGGAGCAGGGTTGGCGCGAAGATCAGCTGTATCGTGTGCGTGTCTACTATCCGGGCAAACGGGATCAAGAACCACGCGTTCCGGTGGTCGTTCATGCTCAGCAGTCGTCGCCGATTGTACAGGTTTCCTACCCATTGATAGCGCGAGCTGAAACAACATTGAGACTAGATGCATCTGCAAGCTATACGCTGCAAGGTAGCGAATTAAGCTATCGCTGGCGTCAAGTTGCCGGGCCTGCCGTCGACGTTGAAGATTGGAACCTGCCAACGCTCGAGTTTACTGCGCCACGTGCAAGTGCGCAAGAAATGGCTTGGGTATCGCTGTGCGGTGCGCTTCTGCGTCATCCAGACTTCCTGTTCACTCACGCTCCGTCGATCGCCACCGCTTCGGAATCCGAGCGGCGCGCACTTTTGCTTTCTAAGATCGCTCTTGATTTGGTCGGTCGTCCACCTACTACCGAAGAATTCAACCGCCTAGCCTCAGGGGCTGGCTTGGATCAACTCGTCGATAGCTATCTCGACTCGTCGGACTTTCGCGATTTCTATTTCCATCGCGTGCGTCTTTATCTGGAAAGTCAGGGAACCGCATTGCAGGATGAACCCGCGCGCCTTTGGAGCTATGTGGCTTTCAACGATCGACCATTTCAGGAAATATTGACCGCGGACTACACCGTGGATGAGAACTTTGCCAAAATTTCGCGGCCCGATTACCACGGTCGTACCGGCGTGCTGACCACCAAAGGCTTTATTGATGGCAAGCCAGGATTACCGCACTACAACTATGCGGCTCAGGTTTCGATGCTGTTTTTGGGTTACGTTTATGAAGTTCCTCCAGAGATCGTGGAGCAGCGCGAGGGGGTGACTGCGCTAGGCACCGCCGATCCGAATTCAAGCTGTTACAGTTGCCATAAAATTCTGACCCCACTCGCATTCCAGCGGGAGAATTGGACTGACTCGGGAGAGTTTCGAATGCAGGACGAAAATGGATTAGAGATCGATGCGACGGACCACGAAATCGTCGAAGAATACCCATTTAAGGGCGATGGACTCGAAGCCTTTGCGACCCAGGCGGTAAAGAAAGAGCGATTCATTCGCACCATCATCAATACGCATGTCGACTTCCTATTCGGTAGACAATTGCAACATCGCGACCACGAACGAACGCTGTACAAAAAATTGTGGGACAATGTCCAAGAATCCAACTTTCAGATTCGGCCTTTGATCAAAGCTATCGTCACTTCGTCAGAGTATCTTGGGAGCTAGCTCATGTGTGAACAGTCGACTAATGAACGCTGCAATGTCGAAGCTGCCGTTGAAATTGCATCCTCACCCAAACCGCTTCAGCAATTGACGCCGCCTTGGCACTCGCGAAGAAGCTTTGTGCGCCGAGCTACGGCTTCGTTGGCGGGTCTCACCTGCGCGGACTTCTTATCCTACTTTGCCGCGTATGGCATGCCCGGCGAACAATCGGCAAATCAATTGGCCAAAGATGCAACTCGGGCCAGTGAGAATCCGCACTTCCTGGTGTACTGGTATCTTGAGGGGGGCTGGTGTGGTTATGACATGTTCAATCCTGTAAACACTGAAAACAACGTCATTAAACGGCTGGAAAATATCAGCGACGAGCGCTATCGCGTGCTGGATTGGGGACAGGACGACTATACCATCAAGACGCATGGCAATATTCGTTACGGCTATTTAGCTGAAGCGGGAAAAGAACTATTTGGCGATATGGCTGTTGTTAGTTCGATGCATACAGGCTCCGGACACTCGCGAGATCGTCTCAAAGTTCACATGGGAAGCTACGATTTTAAACAGAGCGACGAACGCGAGGACGACGAACGTTCTGTGATGCAGGCATTCGCCGAACAATATGGGCAAGCCTATGTGCTGCCAAGCCTAAGCTGGCATTGGTGGTTATCGGATGGCGAACTGAATGAGGTGCAGTACTCGGGACGCCGAGGCTACTACCATAGTTTGGGACCGGTTCATGCCCATACGATTTACGCGGGCACGCCAGCAAAGCTGAGCAAGCTATTGCTGCAGATGGAGGAGACAGCCGGCGATGCCGTCGCGGCACAAGTGGACAAGTTTCTCGACAACGCGCACCACGAAATCCTCAAAGACGAGAACGTGCACGCGGTGCGAAGTTACCAAAGTGCCCGCGACATCTATCTGCAACTCTCCTCCAAGGGGCGACGGCTGGATCGCGCACAGCTTGCACAACTGTTCCGAGACCCGGCCCTGCGCGAACAATTCGGCGTAACACCCGGCGATGAACTCATCACGTACCGAAGTGTCAATGGCAACAAGGCTCGGAGCAAATTCTCACCCAACACAAATGTTCAAGCAATGATGTCCTACGAAATGATGCGCGCCGATTTATCGTGTGCATTCTTTATCGAATCGCGCGACGTCCGTCGCTTCGATTCTCACAATTCACGCAAGAATCTGTGGAAAGGCCAAAACAATACACCGGTTGGAAACCCGGATCAAACCGAGAAGATGAACGAAGACCTCTGGTCTCCTCTCAAGGTCTTTGTCGATAAATTGAAAAACACGCAATATAAAGACACGCAAACTTCGCTGTTCGACCATACCAACATCGTACTGACCTCGGAGTTTGGGCGATCGATCCACGGCGATGTTGCCGGTATCCTCACCAAAAAGATCGATGAGGAAAAGAAACAATCCGAAATTGGTGGTCAAGATATCAGCGCGCACTGGCAAGTCACCTCGTGCGCCTTTCTGGGGGGTAACGTGAATGGCAATACACAGGTTGGCCGCATCGGCGAGGCGACATTGATGGCCATTCCAATACTGCCCGATGGCAAACTCGATCCTGCCTACGATCCGCTTACCGGCGACCTCAAGCCCGATCATCACAAGAGCGAGCAGTCATTCATACCCAACCACGGCGATGTTTACGCTACGGCGTTGCAGTTAAGTGGTATTAATCCCAGTGGCAAAGGCAGAAACAATCGTCCGCCACTCAATTTTGTTGTTCGTAAAGCCTAATGCCCCATGCAACCAATCCCATTCCACAGATTATGTTTACGCCAGGTGACCTGGTGCGTTCCGCGCTTGCTACCAGCTCGTGCAGCGTTATTGATTGGGTTGCTGTTCTTAATGCAGAGCAATTCGTTGTTGGCGGATCACGACAAACCCAACATCGTTTTGATTCTGGCGGATGATCTGGGATACGGCGGTTTAAGCTGTTATGGCCAAAACGCTTATCGCACGCTGCATCTTGACCGGATGGCGTCCGAAGGCGTTCGTCTGACTCAGTTCAATACTCCTGCTTCGTTCTGCGCACCTACTCGAGCCGCTTTGTTGACAGGACGCTATCCTTTCCGTTGCGGCATGACATCCAATCCTGCTCCCGACGGCAACGAATCGTCGCAAACGCTGCACTTGCCACCCTCTGAAATACTGCTCCCCGAACTGCTCAAACTCGCTGGCTATCGCACTGCGATGCTCGGCAAGTGGCACTTGGGACACCATGAACCGAGATGGTTGCCGACCCATCGCGGCTTCGACTCGTACTTTGGAATTCCCTATTCGAATGACATGCGGCCAGTCGCCCTGTTTGAAGCCGACCAACGCGTCGAATACCCGGTGATTCAGGCGAACTTTACCAAGCGCACCACCGAGCGGGCGCTCGCATTTATCGAGCAAAGTCGGCAGGAGCCATTTTTTCTCTATATCGCACATGCCATGCCGCATAAACCGCTGGCCGCCTCGGAAGCATTCTACAAGAAGAGCGGTGCCGGACTCTACGCTGACGTAATGCTCGAATTGGATTGGAGTGTCGGGCAAGTCCTACAACGACTGAAAGAATTGAATCTGGATGAAAAGACGCTGGTTCTGTTTACCAGCGACAATGGTGCGACGTTTGGAGGCAGCACGGGTGGGCTTCGCGGCATGAAAGGCGGTACCTACGAAGGTGGCTATCGGGTACCGATGCTCGCGCGTTGGCCAGGAAAAATCTCCCCCGGTCGAATCACTTCCCAACTTGCTGTAATGATGGATCTATTCGCGACGATTCTGAGTGTTGCTGGCGTCTCCATACCCAACGATCGCATTATCGATGGCGTCAACATCATGCCTTTGTTCACCAGCGATGCAGCCACAGACCGAGCAGCAATTGTTGGCCATCAAGGTGCGAAATTGGCTTGTGTCCGCGATGTTCGTTGGAAACTGCATTTGCTCCCCCCGACCCCGGGACTCTCGCGGGGAGTCAAGGCACCGTATGTCGACCCGCGCGGCCCTGATGGCGTCACCATCTTGGCTCCGTACGAGCAAGCCACTCCCGACGAATTGCCCGGCGTGTCGACGGGAGACGCGCCCCAGGCAATGCAGCTCTTCGACCTGGAGAACGACCCCAGCGAACAACACGATGTGGCCGCCAATCATCCGGAAATCGTATCGCGACTCAAGCAACTTTACGAATCGATCGCGCAGGACGCACCCTAGAGCTGATTCTACCCGCGTGTGGCGCCGCCGCGCGCTTGGCCTGAACTGCCAAACGCCGTCGCCGATTGGTTACGCTAAACGAATCGATGATTGCCAGCTCCGGATTGGACAAATCGATTTGCAAACTTACAACCAACCATTGCTTTGAAAATGAACAATGTAAACCAGGATGCCGCGTTTCTCTGGGCCAGTTCGGATGTCTCGGGCGTTGTCTCCGCTGCTACGGGCAGCCTGCTCCATGATTTGACCAAGTCAGAACGAATTCGCCCCATGCTAACGCGAACTAGCGGGCCTGAGGAGCTGATTCCGCATCTTACGAATCAGTTGTTTTCTATGGCATTGTGGGTTGTTCGGCACGAGGTCGATTTTCCACCGGTTTGTCGAGCCATTCTGACTGCCCGTAAGCTGCGCAAGGACACCGTCTGCGTTGCTTTCATCGACTCTACCGATTTAGCTGGCGAACCAATTTTGATAGAAGCGGGCGCACATATGGTTCTCAGAAGTATTGCGGCGTTGCAGCTCGCACTACCTAAGATCCTTAGCGTAGCGCCACATTCACCACATGCATTTCACCCGCTAACCAGGGGATTGCTGCAGCGGCTTCCCTGGACTGATTGCTAAAATAATGCACGAGTCGGCATCTAGCGATGCGTGGCTGACAGGCCCAACGGACGGTGAGAAACGCATGACATTCCAACTGCAAATAATAGTCTGCTAGCGGCTAACCTGGCACCGTGCTTGGCGAACGATGTCCAATAAGCCGACGATTGGGTTGGGGCGGGTGCACAAAAGTCCTTTCGCTGGCTACCATTTTCTAATTGCTTGCTGCGTCCAGCCCCTGTGAGCAACCTGCTCCAGTACAGCTGCCCAATAATGGCGGCGTAGCAATCGTAGAGCTGCACCTTTCCTAATGAGCTAATACTCTGACTATGAACGACAACGAACCTCGCATCGAAACAATCCGCTCTGCGCTGTCTAAGCTGCGCGATCCCGAAAACGGTCGCGAGTTGGGCAAAACAGGCCAGGTGGATGCGTTGACCTTGGATGGTACTCGAGTCTATTGCACGATTCGCTTAACCACCCACAGTTGGCCGATCAAAGACGAGTTCTCGGAAAGAGTTCAAGAGGTCGTGCGAGTTGCCTACCCCGAAGCTACTTCGGTAGATGTGACGATTGAGCCACTGGACCGACCTCCAGTCGCGATCGGGCAAATAGGCTTGCAGGCTCGCAATATTATTGCCGTGGGGTCTGGCAAGGGGGGCGTCGGCAAGAGTACGGTGGCTTCTTCGATCGCACTCAGTTTGTCGAAGGCAGGGGCCAAGGTTGGACTAATGGACGCTGACGTATACGGACCGAGCGTGCCGCACTTGCTGGGATTGTCGGGCAGACCAGAAGTCGTCAACGGAAAAATTCGGCCCATCTACTGTGGCAATATTCCAGTGATGTCGATGGGTTTTCTTATTGAACCCGATCAAGCCGTAATCTGGCGCGGGCCCATGCTGCATGGTTCGATAACCCAGTTCTTGCGGGATACTTATTGGGGTCCATTAGACTATTTGATCATTGATATGCCACCGGGGACAGGCGATATTGCACTTACTCTTTCACAGATGGTTCCACTCACCGGCGCAGTCGTGGTATGCACTCCACAGCAGGTCGCCTTGCTGGATGCGGTGAAAGCCATTGCCATGTTTCGCAAAGTGAAGATCCCCGTGCTGGGTATGGTCGAGAATATGAGCGGTTTTGTTTGCCCCGGATGCAATAAACGTTACGATATTTTCGGACACGGCGGTGCGCGCGAGAAGGCCGAAGAACTAAACGTTCCCTTCTTGGGTGAGGTGCCCTTGAATATCCAACTGCGTCAACAATCGGATTCAGGAAACTTAAGCACAGCCCTGGAAGATCCGGTATGCAGCCGCGCGCTCGATAATATTGTGCGTTCGATGATAAGGCTCATTGGACAGCGGGCAGCCGAAGCGCCTACCGGTGCTAGCTTACCAGTCCTCTAGCTTGAGCTTGCGCGCAACGGATTTGCTTTTGATGGTACCCTGCATCTACGGTTATCATGGAACAGAGGCTACTCCCCAATCCAGTTCAGCTGGCTCTGCAATACGCGGGCTGGATCGATGCTACGGTTCAGAAACCCATAGCGGTCGCGGGAACCGACGACTGCCTATTGAGAAGTCTTCTGTCGCTTGAGTCGCGATATCCGTTGCTAACACGCAACGGTGCGAAACGGTTGAAGCAGTTGGTCGATGTCGGTTGGATGCTCCGCGCAAGCTGGCCACGAGCGTGGAGCGACTGTGTTTCCAGTTGGCTTGGATCGCGATTTTTTTTTGGCCACGCAAGCCAGCTAAAGCAGGCGACGAGTTTAACAAGCATTGTGAGTTCACAGCTTGGTCGCCATGGTCGCGACCTGCCACACTGGCCGCGACTGATGGAATCGGCCCTACGCTTTGCTTGCCGCAACAAATCGCGAATGCTAATTTGCCCGGGCACGACTCTGGCAGAAATCGTTGAGCATTTTTGTTTGACCGCCGGATTACCCACGCTGAAGGCGCTATGCGACGATGAGACCGACTTCTCTCGTTGGTTCTTGCACCATGCACTAGACGATAGTTTAATTGGCCAGCGCAACACCGATCATGAGATCCTCTTTATTTCACCAGCCACAGGTGAATCTCACGCGTCCTTGAGCGAGACACCATTGCAAGATCGGCTGGCCATAGTGCTAGCCGACCGCGTATTTTCATGCAAGATTCGCCCAGCTGGCAATCTAGAAACACTAGTGGATGCCAGGTTGACCGAAGCTCGATTTCCCTGCGCATCGCTGATGGTTGCTTTAGACCACACACAGAGTTTAGCCCGCCAGCGCAGGTCCGCGCAGTGGTTGTCGCGTGGTGCAGTTGGTTGGTTACTGAGCGATCCGCATTCGTGCAAAAATGCCAACTTGGTGCGATGCAATTCTAGCCGGATGAGCGCTAGGCTGGCACGCCACACACAGCAAATCTGTTCGGCGCTGCCAGGCAGTTGGCACACGCTGCACGAACCGGACGATTGGCCCTACTTGGTGCATTGCACGCGAGGTTTGTTGGGCCCGCTGCCCGAAGAGAGCATCGCCAGCTATCGAAATCGTGTGCTGGTGTTGGGCGACAGTATCCAGGAACAACCGTTGGAAACCCTGGCGCGGATTTGCAAGGAACAGCGCCTGAGAGCATCCTCTACCATCACGCGAACGCCAACCCGCTGCGTGAGTCTTTCAGCCGTGCCATTGGTGCCCTTGCTGCATCGGCGGCAGTTTCGATCTCATCTTAACCGCTGGGACTGGGAACCTTACGGACTGCTGATTCGAAGGAACGTATTAGTTACTATGGGTGCTCAACAGGTCTTGTATGGCGGAGAAAAAGAATTCGACGCACTGAGTTCCGAGCAGCGACCCTTCTTTCAACCTGTTTACCGCAAGAATCCAAACGCCGAGAGTTGGGCATCAGAACGCGAATGGCGCATAATCGACGATCTTCGCCTAGACCGTTTGCCCTTTGATAGTGTGTTGATTTTCGTTCGGACTCAGTTCGAGGCTCGTCAGTTCGCACGGACCAGTCCTTGGCCAGTACTCTGGGTCGAATAATACTCAGAAAAGACGAGAGGAACTTGCAAAGCAGGATTCGAACGGCTTATTCTTAGGCTGTTTGTTCCACCAAACACCTAACTGAAAATATGAGGAATCCCATGAAGCTGCATTTTGGATTGATACTGTCGTCGCTCACGTTACTGCTTTCTTCTCCCGTAGCACGCCTGCTCGCCCAACAGAATTCGAGCAACCCTCCGTCTGGGTTCACCGCGTTGTTCAATGGCAAAGATCTCGAGGGGTGGCACGGTCGGCCCCACTTGGATCCCAGAAAGTGGGCAGAGACGTCAGAAGAGAAAAAGCAAGAATGGTTGGCCGATATGCGGACCCATTGGACGGTCAGCGATGGCGTTCTTGTCAATGATGGACACGGTGTCTTTTTAACCTCGAACAAGGAATACGGAGATATCGAGCTACTAATCGACTACAAAACCGTTCCCAAAGCCGATAGTGGAATCTACTTGCGAGGAACACCACAAGTTCAAATTTGGGACCACACGAACGAAAAAGAGTTTAAGAATGGCGGCGACAAAGGGAGCGGAGCTCTGTGGAATAACAAATCGGATCTGGGCAAGTTTCCGTTGGTGCTAGCCGACAAGCCATTCGGCGAGTGGAATTCGTTCCGCATTGTGCAAGTAGGTGCCCGCACCAGCGTCTGGCTCAACGGACAGCAAGTAGTAGACAACGCGATCATGGAAAATTTCTGGGATGCGGCATCACCCCTGTTTTCAAAGGGTGTGATTCAATTACAAACGCATGGTGGCGAGATCGCGTGGCGGAATTTGTTCATTCGTGAGATTGATACGGAAGAAGCAAACAAATGGCTTCGTGAAAACGACAAAGGTTCGTATACCTCGCTGTTCAACGGAACGGATCTTAGCGGTTGGAAAGGTGCGGTCGACAATTACGAAGTGGTAGACGGTGCAATTCGTTGCAAATCGGGACACGGCGGAGTGCTACATACCACCGATGAATACAGCGACTTCAGCGTGCGCCTGGAATTTCAAATTCCCCCAGGCGGTAACAATGGTTTGGCGATTCGCTATCCGGGCAAGGGCGATACAGCCTATGTCGGTATGTGCGAATTGCAGGTGCTCGATAACGAGCATCCTAAGTATGCCAATCTCGACGTGCGGCAGTATCACGGTTCCGCCTACGGTATCGCGGCAGCAAAACGCGGCTATTTGAGGCCAGCAGGCCAGTGGAACTATCAAAAGGTAACCGTGATCGGCTCAACGATCCGAGTCGAGCTCAATGGAACGGAAATACTGCATGGCGACCTCAGCCTAGTCAACGAGTATATGGCGAAATCGCCCCATCCCGGAAAGGATCGAGTTTCAGGTTACTTTGGTTTTGCCGGACACAACGATCCCGTGCGTTTTCGCGCTATCGACATCCAAGCCGAGTAGCGCCACGTTACTTGGGAATAGCAACGACGACTGGAACCGTCGCAAACCCTTCCGAGCCGTCGGACATCCATTGGTCGCCCGACGTCTGCGCGGCCATTGGTAAGGGCGCGGTGACCCGACGACGATGATCGAATTCTGTAATCAAGCCGATATCACCCGCATAGGCTGGCACGATCGGATGCCGCGTGATAATACCGCTACTATTCGTCGTTGCATTGTAACCCGCCGCTTCTCGGCAATTTACTTGATCTGAATAGGGCACTATATGGGGCGTTAACGCGATGATAACTTCGATGCGCGATGTGTTCTGGCTGGAGCGACGGAAGAGCCGTCCAATGATGGGTTGCTTACCCAGCCACGGTACCCAAGTATTCGTCTGAGCATCCGATTCTTTGATTAGACCACCTATGATCATGCCCTTACCATCGGGCAAGAGCACTGTGGTATTGGCCTCTGTCGTGTCCTCTTCGGGTAAACCCGAGTCCGGATTGATCCGTCCTCCAGAAACTTTAGGTGAAACGGTCAACATTACCTGTCCATCGTGCGTGATCGTGGGTTGGACCTGCAACACCACTCCGATATCTAGAAAGTCGACACTCTGTAGGCTACTCGTCTGCGTGGTTGTCGTGACAAAATAACCAAAGCGAGAGCCAATTTGGATACGGGCTTCCTGCCCATTGACAACTAATACCTTCGGAGCCGCGAGGGTGCGTACATTGGAGTCGGAACACAAGGCTTCCACCATACCATCCAAATCCGAACTATCGAGTCCCAGCATGAATCCCGGACTAGCGTCTCCATTCGCAAAACCCTGCGCACGAACATTGACCCGGCCTCCGGCTATGCGAAGCAGTCCAGCCAAATTGACTCCGTGCCTTTGGTCATCGGTCAACGTCACCTGCAAAACATGCGCTTCGATCAAGACTTGTAGCGGCGGATTGTCGACGCCTGCCAAGTAGCGTGACACGGCTTCCAAGCGATCAGGATAGTCCTCCACGACAATGCGCTCGCGAGTCTGCCGACTGTTCGTCTTATCTACAGCATGCGTAAATTGTAAAGAACCAGACTTGATCTGACACACACCATTGGTTAGAGGTAAGGGATTGCCGGTTGCTAGCTGCACGAAGGGA
>JBGSTP010000199.1:0-60601 GCA_041736515.1 Pirellulaceae bacterium | reverse complement strand
GCGCCGGAATCAGGATCGCTAACCGCCACGCGACGACCAGCAATTGTTTGGCCGCACCATTGATTTTTAAGCGTCCGAAGTGGAGTGGCGGTAGCGTCGCCATGAGCACCACGAACGCGGCTAGAAAGGCGACTTGGTTCGAACGGTCGGTGCCGTGGCTAATTGTCGCAAGGGTGCATAGGTAGGCGGTGGTGACTACCGATGCACTGATAACGATAGTGTTGCGAATGGATCTCACGCCGTGTAGTTGTCTAAAGGGGCAGGGTTTTGAAAGTTGAAAAACTGCTTGGCCTCGCGCTGGACTAAGCCAGGGTGTTGCTAGTCTTAGGAGGAGTGATCATCTACTCGCTGCGATTCGTCTTCAAACGGAATGGGCTTTCCCCCCGCGGCCGGAGTTAGTTTCCTAGCGAGGACCAGCAGTACCGTCATTGCGAGAATCATGCCGACCACAAACCCCGCGGGCGTCAAGAACTGCGTTCCGAAGCGATGATCCAAGGTCGATCCCGCGATTCCGGGAGCGATCATCACTAGCACTATGGCTATTGTCCGCGACAGCCATTGCATCGATTGGTCAAACCGCGTTTGTTTCTTCAGTTTTAGTTCCTTCGTAGTCGACTTCGCGTATATGGTGCGCCGAGTTATTGCCGGGACGGGTCGGATGAACCATCTCGACTTGAAAAAAACTGACCAATAAATAGCTTCTTTTGGGTGGTTTGTGCGGTCGGTTTACCTTTCTAGGCCTTAGGTGTGGGGTTAGTGGCGTCGAGTATTGCCTTGCAGGCTGTGTTGCTAACGCTGGAGATAGTGTACGCGTGTTCATAATCTAGAAAAAAGTGCGTCCCCTTGGCATACTATTAAAGGAAGTTCACTTCCCGTAGCCTTCCGCGGGGCTACTCGATGTTTTCAGCCAGCAATCGAGATGACATTCCCGGTATCGGAAGACCACATCGTCATCTTTATAACTGAAGTCAAATGAGTCGTGTGATTCGCAGCCTGGATAGTGATTAGCTTTTGGAGTTCCGCAATTGATTACTACAGCCGATTTAAAAGCCCAGACCAAAGCTGATCTCGCCAAAATGGCAAAGCGTTTGGGCGTTTCGGGGAGCGCCGCGATGCGAAAAGACGAATTGGTCGCAGCCGTCGCCAAAGCCTCCAAGACCGTCAAGCCGAAAGCGACAAACGGCCATACTGTGAAAGCTAAGATTGCCACGGTGGAAAAGAAAACGAACGCCAAATCGGAGCGGGCCAAAGCAGAGCGAGTGGGCAAGCCGACATCTAGTCGGCCTGATTCAAAACCAAAGATGCCAGCCAGCGGATCGCAGGGACGGTTGAAAAACAACGAAACCGCTGTGAGCGCGGGCAGGAGTGGACTAGTGAAAGCGGCAAAGGCCAGCTCACCCACTCGAGCGACCACTGCTAGCGCAAAGCGAACCGTAGGGAAGTCCGAAAAGTTGCCAGCCGCTGTTTCGAAAACGCCGTCTACCAAGACGCCTTCCAAAGCCCCCGTCAAGAAGCTGGTAGCCAATAAGAAACTGGTGCCGACGCCCACGGATCCCAAAGTGCTAAAGCGCATTCGGGAGTTGCAACTACAGCGGCAATCCAACAAGGACATAGCCTATCGTCCCACGCTGGTGCGTCCGCCTGGGACTTCGGAACCGATTTGGGAGAAGGAGCCGGTCAGCGATCGCATTGCGCTGTTTGTCCGCGATGCTCATTGGATGCATGCATCGTGGGACATAACACGAAATGCCATCGAACGCGCTAAAGCAGCAATGATGGAGCAATGGCACGGAGCCAAACCGATATTGCGTTTGCTTCGCATGGATGACACGGGAACCTCCAATACAGCGGAGATGATCGAGAGGGACATTGAAATCCATGGCGGCAGCCGAAACTGGTACATCGAGTGGTCCGGTGAGGCCGCGAGCTTCCGGGTGCTGATCGGCTACCTTTCGCTTAACGGTCGGTTCCATGTAATGGCTAAAAGCAATATCGTGAGAACTCCCGCTGCCGGATCCGCGGACGCGGTCGACGAGCATTGGTCCGACTTGGGTGCAGAGAGCGAAAGGATTTTTGCAATCAGTGGCGGTTACGATACCGAGCTTGAAACGGGCGAATTGCAAGAGATGCTCGAGGACCGCTTGCATCGGTCGCTCGGCGCGCCAGCGTTGGCAAAGTTGGGGGCCGGGGCCGATGGTCCATTTCGTCGTCGCGGTGGTTTTCATTTTGATATGGATGTAGAGTTGGTAGTCTATGGATCCACCGTGCCAGACGGCTATCTGACGCTCAACGGCGAACCGGTAACTCTACGAACCGATGGCACGTTTGCTCTCCGCGTACCTTTTCCAGATCGAAGGCAGGTATTGCCTGCGGTTGCCTGTTCCCGTGACGGCACTCAGCAGCGTACCATTGTGGTTGCGGTGGAACGCAACACGAAGATCATGGAGCCGCTCGAGTCCGAGCAGGATACCGGCGAGTGAGTATCGTCAGCGACAAATGCGTTGCCGAAATGGCAAACAGCTTGGTTGCGTGGTTCTCGCCTAGCGAAACCTATGTCGTTGCGCTCAGTGGAGGAGTGGATAGCGCGGTCGTGGCACAAGCGTTGGCGATAGCTGGTGTCGATGCAGTAGCCGCCACAGCACGCAGTTCTAGCGTCGCTGCCGTGGAGCTGAACGACGCTATCCAAGTTATTAATCAAATTGGTCTGGTCCATCATTTCGTGGAGCCTAACGAAACGGCAGACCCGAGCTATCAACAGAACAGCCAGCGTCGATGCTACTTCTGTAAATCGATGCTCTACGCGACCGTTGCCACTGCGTTCCCAAGCCGAGTCATTCTTTCTGGGACAAACCTCGACGATCTTAGCGACTACCGACCAGGTCTCGATGCCGCCAAGGAAGCAGGCGTTCGCGCTCCGTTGGCAGAACTTTCCATCGGCAAACAACAGGTGCGTCAGCTCGCGCGTTTTTGGAACCTGCAGATAGCAGACAAGCCGGCCAGTCCCTGTTTAGCCTCGCGGATAGCTTATGGAGTGCCAGTCACTCCCGAACGACTCTATCGCATCGAGCAAGCCGAAGAGTGCTTGCGTGAGCTTGGGTTGCAAGAATTTCGGGTACGCCTTCATGCGGATGAAGTTGCGCGTATCGAAGTACCTGCCGAGCACATAGAGCGACTAGCCGCTCCCGCAACTCGTTCCGCGTTGGTCGATGGTTTCAAGCAACTCGGCTTTCGCTACGTTACGCTCGATCTGGAAGGCTTTCGCAGCGGCAGCCTAAACCCGGTCTTTCATATCGCACCCAGGTAAATGGACTGCCTGGGTAAAGGCGGTGCGGTGTTATCGGCTAAGCTGGGCTCGCATCCGCCTGAGAATGTTGTGTGTGATTTGTTGTAGGCGGGGGTCGGGGCCTTGCGGAGAGGTGTACACGTTGGGACGGACATATCCGGGAGGTGATGAGAGACCATCGGCCCACCAACATGTGGCCGCGTTAAAGACGAAATTGTCTTTCGGTCCTGGATAAAGTGTGGCGGTGTATTCGCCACCGTTTAATTGCCCCGGCGCTGACTGAGTCGGCCCACGGGCGACGATTTCAAGGCCTGGAATTTCAGCCGGATCGCCATGCCACTCCCAACCGATGACTCCTGGAATCCCATCGCCCTGTTTCATCCCGGTACCAGCGTAAATCCAATGCGCGGGTGAACTGCAGATCCAGTCCGCACCGCCTGTGACAGGTCCAGTGCTGTGCGCACCGATAAGTTCGTTGGCGTAGGGCGGTTCGTGCTTCAGCGAGGACATCGCTTCGAACTCTCGCGTGCCTCCGGGCGGTCCGAACACACCGATGCGGCGTAGCGAGCGAGTAGATTCATCCCAGGCAATTTTTCCGCACACGGCATTGCCAGAGAAAAAGCCGACGCTGACGCCATCCGCAATCGCAGCCTGCATGCTGCGAAACATCTCAATGGACCAATACTCGTCATGTCCAACACTGAGGAATCCTTTTCCACGTTTCGCCTGTGCGGCATCGCGATGCAAGTCGGTGTTCGAGATATAGCTGACGTCGTAACCTTCGCGCTCGAGCCAGTAGATGAATGGAAACTCCCATAAGAAAAGCTCTCCAGAGCCAATCGACAGGGGGGCGTCTAAAATTTGGCAGTACTTGCCATAATGGCGATTGAAGCTCACCTGGGATTTCTCTCCCCAGTGCCATTGGTTTTGACCATCGTCATAAAGCGAAAACTGTGATGGCCAGCGGGTGTAGGCTTGCCATGTATGATCGCGGCAGTGAAATACGAAGTCGGCGCGACGTTCGTCTCTCACAAGAAACACCACATAGCTTTGCACACCACCGGTGAGCTCGGTAAGCTTGCCAACGTAAACGCCACTGACCCAATCGCTGGGAATGCGGAACTCGTAACTCGGTTCCCATTGGCAGTCTAGCAATCGCCGCTCGCCAGCTTCTGGCATCGGCTGAACCTTACCAGTAATTTTGTCCGTACGGTGAACTTGCCTGCCGCCAGTTCCTGCATAGTATCCCAGCCGAAAGAACTCGATCGTAAAGTCGCTGGCCGGGTTCGTGCTGACCATCACCTGCAGCGTTTGGCCAGGTAAAATACTGGCGTGCGAAACGTAGCCTTCGATCCACGGACAACGATATCTAGTAGCAGGGTCAATGCGCGTTTTTTCGAGCATCCAATCGGACGTACCGGATAACTGATTTTCATCAATGACGGTTCGCCCTGCCGCATTGGCCGAAACCGCATCCGGTTGGGCAAGCCACACGACACTGCTGGCCAAGCCCAATTGCAACGCTCGGCGCCGATCGAATTCATTTTGCATGCGAGGTGCCCAGAGAAGTGTTCCACAAGAGATGATCATCTAATCCTAAGATTGTACCTGTTAGAAGACTGGATGAAACGTAGATTCCTCCTTCGACCAATCGCAAAATCGAAATCATGTATTGCGTTGTGCGATAGCGGGATACCTAATATTTGCGTTGTTCGAGCCGACAAACAACAAAGATTGACTCAGTGGAATAGCCTGGGTTGGACAGCGCCACTTTGCGGAAAACTGTGGCAATACCAGCTCGACGCGGCAGACGCGTCAGCGAGTGAGACGCTTGTAGAATTGAAAAAATCCAAATAAATTCGCACGGTCAGGACCTACTCACTGACGCGTCGAGCTGATATTCGGGGCTAACGTGGCGCTGTCCAACTAGCTAGGATGAATCCAGGCAGGAAGAACCCAGCAGGATGCCTAGGCTACGTGGGTGCTACGATCTGCGCTTGCCAATTCGTTTGAGGTAGACGTTAATTACTGGATCCATGGTTGGCCTCAGCTCCAGCCCGCGTTGGCAAGTCCTCATTAATTCCATTTCGAGAGGCCAAGAGAATGAGTGGCATCAGTCGCCGTCAATTGCTAGTCCAAGGAACTGTTTCGGTACTCGCAACCCGCTTGTCAGGAGCTGTCGTGGAAAACAACTTTGATCTTGCCGCTCGGGTTCTAAGCGACGCGACACGAAGTGGGCAAGTGCGGGCTGCGGCCATTTATGCACGCTATAAAACGGATCGCTTTTCGCAAACGTTCGGCGAAGCAAAATCTGTAGATGCGTCCTTCCTGCTGGGGTCGATTTCCAAACCCATCACTGTCGCCGCACTCATGGCTCTGTACGACCAGGGGAAGTTCGACTTGGACGATGCTGTTCAAAAGGTGCTACCGGAGTTCCGGGGCGAAGGTCGAACGCGAGTTACAATACGCCATCTTTTAACCCATGTTTCCGGTTTGCCCGATCAATTGCCGGAGAACGCGGAATTGCGTTCGCGCCATGCTTCGCTGGCTGAGTTCGTGCAGGGAGCGATCAAAGTGCCACTTGGCTTCGAACCTGGGACGCGTTACGAGTATTCGAGCATGGCCATTCTGCTGGCAGCGGAAATCGCTCAGCGACTGGCTGGCAAAGATATTCGCGAGCTCGTTGCCGAAACAGTGCTAAAGCCATTGGGGATGAAACACTCTGCCTTGGGGTTGGGGGATCTTCAAGCAAGTCAAATCATGTCCTCTCAAGTTGAATTTGGTGCCAAGGAAGCTGGCGGAGGTTCGGCAGAATCACGCAACTGGGATTGGAATAGCTCGTTTTGGCGTACGCTGGGCGCCCCCTGGGGCGGTGCACATGCCTCAGCCGAGGATATCGCAATGTTCTTGGAAGCATTTCTTCAACCCGAGGATAAGTTCTTGCGTCCCGCCACGGCGCAGTTGATGATTCGCAATCATAATCCTGTCGGATTGGAATCCCGCGGTTTGGGATTTGATGTTGGCATGCAGAATTACTGCTCCCATTGCTCGCCGCGTACATTTGGGCACACTGGCTCCACCGGCACCATTGCTTGGGCAGACCCAGAGCGCGATTGCCTGTGCGTGGTATTGACTACTTTGCCAGCCAATGCGACCGAGACAGCACAGCATCCCCGACAACTTGCGTCGGAAGCGATGTGCCGCAGCGAGTAGCGGGCACGGTGGCATGGATGCGTCGTAACTTATGCAGGAGCCGACGGCGGAGGCACTCCCTGCGGGTAAACGATTTGTCAATCGTTACTTGCGTTTGGAACGCTTCGGACTCTTCGTTTTCTTGGTACCAATTTTTCTGCTTTTGTTCTTATTGCGAGCTTGAGCAGCTTTTTTCGCACGGATGCTGGGAGGTCCAGCCTCGGTCTGGGCGGTGTGATTGTTTTCTACAGTCAACAACAGGGAACGCCGCGCAAGATCCACTTGATGGATTTTGACGGTGACGGAGTCACCCAAGCGGAATCGATTGCCACTGCGAAAGCCCTCGAGCACTTGGCCCTGTTTTTCAAAACGATAGCGATCATCGGGAAGTGTTTTGATCGAGACGAAACCCTCTGCCGGGAATTTAGTCCCGCGCACGTAAAAGCCTTCGGGCGTAACGCCGCTAATGACGCCTGGCATGAGCTCACCGATTTTCTTGTTGAGGAAGTGCAGGATCTTGATCTTGATGACTTCCCGCTCGGCGATCTCAGCGTTCTGTTCTTTGTCGGAGCAGTGCTGTCCCAGGGTGACGAGGTTGGACAGTGGATCTCCGTAGGGTTTTTGTTGGCGAATCAGCCTATCTACCGTGCGGTGCACCTGTAGGTCCGGGTAACGGCGGATGGGGCTGGTAAAGTGGCAGTAATGATCGAACTGCAGGGCATAGTGCATTTCGAGTTCTGGCTGATAGACGGCTTTGCTCATGGATTTGAGGATGGCATAGTTCACTGCGTATTCGGTTGGTTTTCCGCGAACCTGAGCGATAACTTTTTGGATTTCAAAACGGCTCTCTAAACTTTCGCAGCTGATGCCCAAGTCCCGCACAAAATCATTGAGCTTCTGCAGTCGTCGACGCTCGGGCGGAGCGTGCGCACGGCGCAGGAACGGAATCTCCAAGTCGTCCAGCCAGGTGGCCACCGCTTGGTTGGCGGCCAGCATGAATTCCTCGATCATTTGGTGGCTCTCGGTATTCTCGATGAGCCGAGCACCTCTGACTTTGCCGGACTTATCCAAGTCGATTTTGACTTCAGGCAAATGCAGCTCTAAGGCACCCTCTCGCGTGCGGTTCTTTCGCAGCACCATGGCCAAAGTATGCATGTCGCGCAGCAACTGCCACACCTCAGGCGTCAATCGCTCTCGCCAATCCTCGGGACTCTGCAAATACATATCGACTTGTTCGTAATTGAGTCGCTGGTCATTGTGGATTGCCGAATTGAAAACTTCCTGATGCAGAATAGTTCCAGTTTCCGTCATTTCCATGAGCACCGTTTTGGTTAGCCTTACTCGGTCGGGTTGAAGGCTTGCCAGATGGTTGCTAATTAATTCAGGAAGCATCGGAATGACTCGATCTGGCAAGTACACACTGGTGGCTCGTTTTTGAGCCTCGTCGTCGAGTGCGCTACCAATCGGAACAAAGTAGGATACATCGGCGATATGCACCAACAATTCCCAATTTCCCTTTTCATTCTTGCTCAGAGAAATTGCGTCATCGAAATCTCGAGCATCGTGTGGATCGATGGTTAGCGTGATGATCTTGGTCATATCGCGCCGTCCCTCTGGAATCTCGCCCTCTTTAAAGGCGTCTGCTTGTGCGCGAGCTTGCTCGATCACTTCCTCGGGAAACTCTTCTTGCAACCCGAATTGACGCATGACGGCGAGCGTGTCAACTGCTGGGTTCTTGCTCGACCCGAGTACCTCCATGATGACCGCTTCACCAACGGAGAATTGGTCCGGAAATTTCACGAGCTCTACGACAACTTTGTCTCCCTGTTCGACAGGGAGGCCGCGAACATCACCAACCAGCACCGGTGCGCCTGCGGCAACCCCGTCTAGCCATACCACGGACTGCCCTTTTTCTAGACCGTAGGTACCTGCGAACTGCCTGCGTGCTCGCTGAACGATTTCGACAACTTCACCTTCTTTTCCGCCTCGTCGACTGTTGCGCACTTGAACCGCGACCAAATCTCCCTCCATGGCCGATCCTGTGGCGGCAGCGGGAATGAAAATGTCTTCAACAGAAATCAGTTTGCCTGTAGCGATGGGGCGGACAAATCCAAATCCAGCTGCGGCTTGGCGAAATGTGCCGCGTGTGTGTTTGGCATCGCCGGAAAATTGCTGTGGCGTTAGTACCAAATGGTTGCTGGCATAGATTAGCTTGCCCTCCAGTACCAAACGCTTTACCACTTTGCGGACTTGCTGATAATCGTCTGGCGGCAACGCGAGAGCTCGGTGGATACCTTTGGGTTTTACCGGTTGATATTGTGGGTGGTACACATAGTCGAGGACTTGCTGGACCAGAACAGGGTCGATTTTGGGTTGCGAATCGGAGTCAGTCACGCGTTTGGCCGTCAGGAAAATGGGGCAGATAACGGAAAACCTGTCCGCTGCAATGCCCAGTGTTGGAAAGTCGCTTATAATGGAGCGTAGGCTTTGTGTACAAGTTTGACACCCAGCGGTTCGCGTTGATACCTACGAACTCGCATCATTACGAGCTTTTTTGCCTTTTTTGCCCGTAAACTTAATTGCCATGCACGAAATTGAAGCGACAAACGAACTTTCTGACAGCCGACCACACGTTCTGTTGGTCGATGACGACGCGGAAATTGTCGAATCGATGCGATATGCACTGGAAGGCGACGGATTTCAGGTGTCCGTGGCGCATGATGGAAATCAGGGCCTTGCGCTCGCTGAAAAAACCACACCTGACTTGCTGGTACTCGACATGATGATGCCCAAAAGAAGCGGTTTTCTAGTGTTAGAGCAACTGCGGCGCGAAGGCAACGACCGCGTGCGGGTTATTATGATTACAGGCAATGAAGGGAATAGACACCAGCAATATGCAGAATTGCTGGGTGTAGACGACTACATCCGTAAGCCATTTCCCATGGACCGTTTGCTGGCTAGCGCTAGAAGTTTACTGAATCTTGAATCAGACTAGTTATCTCTCAAGGGGGCAAGCACTTTGCCCAACGTCAGCGCTCGCCCACGTCTCAATGTAGGACTGAGCCGCTGAACAGCCTTACGGACTCAGATTATTTGTCTTGCGTCCAGGCGGCGGTTCCCGTGAGAGCTAGATTTGAGAGCTCAGGAGCAGATTGACACCGCCACGCGTTTCCGGCAGTCGATGTTCTGCCCTTAGTCGGCAACTACTGCCATTGTCCTATCACTTAGCCTTTTCGGCACTGAAAAATTGTTTCAAAGTCGAACTCGATTGGATTCCGACCTGTGAATCTCGATAAAAACCGCCATTTGCTGCCCTGCCCAAACTGCCGGGCTGTTGCATTCGTAAACCTGGATTTGTCGCAGGCCGCCAAGATCCGTTGTCCGGCTTGCAGCACCGAGTTCTCACTCGCAGAGGTCGTCGATTCCCAGCTCGCCTGTTGGCAAATTGTCGATGAAATGGAGAGCGAGTTTTCCGTCGCCAGTGCTCCGGTGCACGACGATTCATTGATGAAGGCCCTAGCGTACCGAGATGAGGTAACCATCGAACCACCGTCCGACCAATCCGGCGAATTGCCGCTGGCTACTGCCGAACTTGCCAGTCCAGCAAAAGCCGCGACGAAGGCAGATTGGTCTGGTTTTCAACCGATCACGCATGAACAGTTCGAGCGTATGAAACGCAAATCACGCTCGCCGGTGTGGCAGATTCTTCAAGTAGTACTTGGGGGATTGGCTGCCATCCCTATCGCACTTTTGTTGGTCTGGCATTTAATTGGTACCGATGTAGCTGGCGCGGGACCGGCCGTCGGACGGATCATGCCATGGATTGTGCCGCAAAAATTCAGGCCCTATCAGCCAATGGCTTCTACCGAGTCGAACTCGGATCGGCGACCCGTGCGGCGCGGCGGATTTGAGCAGCCCGGACCGACCGACGCGACGGCGTTGCCCGCCGAGAATCTCGAGCCGAGTTCTGGCGAACCGGTGGCTGAGAGTCCGACAAAAATAACCCATTCCGCTGAGCAACCTGCTGTGCAACCTGCTTCCGGCACATTGGCTCCTAACCGGCAGTTTAGCGATAGTGCTGCGGAAGCTGCGGACAATGAAAACCTCTTTGAATTCATCAGGCAGACCAGCGATCAACTGGGGCAATGGCCCAAAGCCTATCGAAGCGGCGGAGCAGATATAAAAACTCGCGCTCAATCGACCTACGCAAATCTGTGTAGCCTTGCCCAAAAAGTTCGCTCGTCTGTTCAGCAGAATCATATTTCCCAGGTTGCATTGCTTACGGAGCTGCGGTCGGTTGGAAATCAAGTCGAACAGTACGCCGAAGTGCGCAGCTTAATTCAACAAGGTTCCAATTATTGGTTGGACAGGTTGGCGGCATCGATACCCGCACATGATATTGCGAAAACTGACCCCAAAAACGAATTTGGTTTTGCAATTGTGATCACTGTCGAGTCGGCCCAGCTAACCCCCAGCGATGCTTTCGTTGTTTCTGCATCGAAAATTACTCGGCCGATTTCGCAGAACTTAGAGATTGCCATTCCTCGATCTGTGGCCCGCAACGTTGAGGCGGGGCAGAAGCTATTCTTGCTCGGGTATGTGCGGCCCGATGAAGGCACGCCCATGAAAGCGCCTCGTTCGTATCAATTTGTAGCCAGCTATGTGTATGAACTCTAAGACTGTGGCGACAGAATATTTGTCGTGTTCGATTCTCATGCGGGCGAGGTAAATTGATGAGCGACGCGAAGAGCGAAACCGAAATCAAACGCGATTTGGCCGATTTGCCCGAAGCGATCGATATGGAGCAATCGACTCTAGTCGAAGCTTCCAAAACGTTGCAAAGGATGTTTCATTACTCGGCGTCCTTTCCAGAGCGTACGTTGCGCAGTGCGAGCGCGTTGGCTGGTGGGTTTGTCCGCGAATCCACGAATTGGCTGGTTCCGGCTGCCTTTCGGAATTCAAAATCCTATTCGATCTTCGTCCGCCAGATGTTGGATTTTGTCGTAAACGATATTGGTGGTGTCAAACGTGCCCTGGCTGCAGGCAAAGATGATCAGCAGGTCGATTTGGCGCGAAAAACGGTCGGAAACCTGTTGGACATGACGGCGCTCGCCACCTTTCATATGTCGCCGTTGACCGTCTTGGCAATCTTTAGCGATGTGGCCTATGGTTCCAAGGTCTATCTGCAGCAATTGAGCGCCAGACTGAAAGAACAGGGAATAATTGATCAAGAAACTACAATCGACGGAGCGACCGATTTGATTGCCGCGCTAGAAAAAGCCTCCGGAAACGCAGTCGGCATGTTTGACCAACCGCCAATTTCCATCGACGGATTGCGCAAGACAATTGAGGAAACCCAGCAAGCAGTTTCCAGTGTCGATCCTACGAAGTTGTTGCCTTTTGCTGAAATCGATCAAATGTGGCGTCAAATGGAATTGGCTGCGAAGCAACAAAAGTCATCCATCTGGGACGTGTCTGCGACGATGTCAGTGATCGCCTTGAATAACATTCGAGCGGTAGGCCAGGGCGCCGTTGTTAGTCTGGAAATCGCCGGGAACATGTTCCATGAACATATTATCGATCACTATTGGTCCGGGTTGAGGTCGATCGAACGCGACGGCCTGGTCGCTACGTTGTCCAAGGGTAGCGAACCGTACTTGGAGGCGGTTTGGTCGAACTTTTCAATCGATCGTAGGACTTGGACAGAGCAACTGTTAAGTGGCGAATTATTGAAGTGGGGTTGGAGCCAACTGAGTTGGCCTAAACTGGGCCGGAACTAAGGGCGCTTTCCCGGCGCAGCCGCTACTGCGCGCTTGGGTTCGTCCATTTCCAGGAAAGGCAAACTTGTGATATCGCATCGTTGATGTCATTACCCTGAACGGCGCTAGCCATGAGCAGATAGGCCTTTCCTTCGCGATAAACGATGATCATCGTTTGCGGTTTTGAAAGGTCGGAACTCGGTGTGGTGGCTACCGCTGCTGGGCTTCCATCCAAGATTCTTTCTTCGGACGAAATACTTCCACCCGCACTGTTTGCAAAGGATTCGGCAAGTTGTTGTGGGGTTGGCGCCGACGGCGCGCCGACATCCACTTTAATCATGGCCAAAGGATCCTGGCTGTTGCTGTCAGGCAGTAAAAGTACCGCTTTGGTTTTTCCTCGATCCGGTGGAGCGACAACCCAACCCGGCGGAATAGAAAATGAGAAGTCGCCAAAGGATTTCATTTGTTCGCCAGCTTGTTGCGAGTCGGTTGGCGCTGAGGCGACGCTTTCGGAAATCGGAGCGGTAGAGCTGGTGCAGCCTGCAAGCCAAATAGTCAAGATACAAATCAGGTAGCGCAAGATGTCGGGACTCCGGCTTGAGAGGCAATTTGGCTAGAGAGCGATGGCACCAGCGTATGCTCGGGTTAGTTCTTGCCTGCCTTAGCTGCGATGACGTTACCGCTGACGAGCGTCGTCGCAGCTCCGTCTTCGGTCAGGGTAGTATGGACTGTAACCGTGTGTCGGAATGCGCCCGTACTATCACCAGAGTTAAATTCGACAGGAATAACATGAACTTTAGCCGACTTGCCAACCTCGGGAGTGAACGAAAATCGCGGGTCTTCGCATTCGACTTTGGTGACCGCAAACTCCTGATTGCCTTTAATCATCATGCGTGTGCGCACCTCTTGTCCCGTTTGGATCGTACCCAGTTCCACGGATACCGGTAACACGAGCGGTGGAAGCACGTTACCACGTACTGGCACAGTTACCAAATTGAATTGGTTGTCGTTTGTAACAAGCACAATTTGATCGGAGAAATCTCCAGCGGGAGCGGAATCCTTAAGTCGCACGTGCATCAAGTATTCGACCTGGCCTGTCCCCTTGTCGACCCGGTCCAGTTGGACTCCCAAATGTTGATTGACGCTACGAACGTCGACAATCTCCCACTTGTTCTTGCCAGCATAGGTGACTTTGACGGTAGTTGACTTTTCTGTGCCACGGTCCAAATCGCCAAACTGTATCTCACCTGGCTCAGTTACGATGTCCGAGCGAATGTTTCCTTTGACCGAGAGTTGCATTTCGCCATAGTAGGGCTGTGTGAAAACGACAGTGACTACAGCCGACTTTGCACCGATAAAAGAGCGCGTATTGAATTCGCAAATGATCTTACCATTCTGATAAGTCTTTAGGTCTTGCTTGCCTTCTTCGATCCGAGGAATTGTGCAGCCGCAACTGGAGCGAACACTTTGAACGTGCAGGTTCTCCAAGTAATTGTTGGTAAAGACGAATTCGTGCTCAGCCTTGGCTCCACGCGGGACGGTGCCAAAATCGTGCGAAGATTCCTTGAACATCGTCTTTACCCATTCCTGGCTCAATCCGGAATGAGCGAGCAGCAGGCATAGCTGAATCGAACAGATTGCAACGGCGAAGTGGTGTCTCATAGACCGGATCCTTAGGCGATTGGCTAGGGCGTTGAGCCAAGTGCTGGCATTACATACAGCAAAAGTCGAAACATTAAATTTAGCAACCACGACAGCGTGGGGAAAGACGATTGCTACGCATTATCTTCGCGGGTAGCCGATTAAGTATCGAACCATGTCCACTAAGCCAGCATACTGAAAGCTTGGGTCGACATAATGCTCGATACAATAAAACGCAAAATAGTAACTGCGGCAGGAAGCCCAAATCGCGACCATTAAGGTGAAAGCGAATTGAATCGACGGATTGTGCAAGAGCAACAAGCAGACTGCGAAGCAAGCGAGCAACACGAAAACAAGACCTTTAATGCAGATAGCTCGCGGGGTCTTCAGATCGCCTCTCGCCATATTTAATACCTATTTGGCTTCCGAAGCGACCATTTCATAAATCGCGTAGTGTTCCCCGCTGTCTGGATATTTGAATTCCTTGATTTCAAATTTCCCTCGAACCGATATCTGGCGCGTGGTGAAATCTGTTGTTTTCCCCTTTTCCATCTGGATTATGATGCAGTCGTAAATCGCCGCACCGGGGCCGAAGCAACATTCCATGTTGTCGCGAACCAGTACGAATTGATCGATGCCACTTTGTCTGAAAACGCTGGCAGGGAGGATATAGCCGCGAATGCGGACTGTTTTCTTATTGAGTTGCTCAATCTCCTCGGTCAACATTTTGCGTTCGAATTTGCCGCCTTTTTCGATTTCAAATTTGATATCGTCGAAGGTAAGGTCGCCTTTCTGTTTGGCTGCCTCGCGGCTCTTTCGTTCCTCGACGATCGGCTTGTCGGGATCATCGGCAACCGCGCCTGCTGGCATAGCCGCGGATATCAGCAGCAGTAGGGTAAACGCATGGCAGTGACGGACAGACATCTTGGCTCCCTGATTTGAGCGTCGTTCCCCAGGCTTATATAGCAAAGAAGCAAGCTGGGCCTACGGAACACCCTGGTAACGTCGCAACCACCATCGCTTTTAAGCCCAACTGACACCTGCATACACTGCACAGGGCCGACTGTCGGAGTCACCTGTGCCTGTCACGCCCATCGGGATCACAGGCTGGCGCCGGGCGGGAGCAATAGTTTTCGGTCGCTTCCTTACTTAAGGATATCAGCTCTCAGCTGATAAAACACGCCCGTTAATCCCTCTATCGGCTTTAGATTCGGATTAACGCTAAGCGTTCCGGCCAAACGCTGTTTGCGATAGCTCTTTTGAGCGTGTTGATCGCCCACCAAGCTGACTTCGATCATGTGCGTTAGCGGTGGTTGGCCGCCGAAGCAACAGGTCCCCAGGTCCGGCACCAGAACAAACCGTTTGGAGACCACGGTGTCCATCGACGTTGGGTGGATATATCCCTTGATAAAAACTTTGCTGCCATTGAGATCTAAAGCTGCCTGAGGAGGAAAGTCTGGTTTTCCCAGCGGGCTCATTAAAGTGGCAAAGTCTGTTCGCGCATAGCCTTCAGGAACTTCGGTCATGTAGACATAGGTGTGGTAGGCGGGAGCCAGGAAGCAGGTTAGCAGGCATACCACCAAGCCCACGCGGGCGATCGGCTTGCCAATGATTTCGTCGGGGAATCGCCTAAACGACTGAAAGGCCTGCAATGCGAGCAGCAGGCCTGCTACGGGGAGAATGAGCAAGAAAGCCATCGAAAAGCTGGAAAGTCCAAGTACACCGAGGACGGTGGAAGCGATGGCCGCACGCGAGACTGCGCGGTAGACTTCCGTATCACCGCCGGATAATATCGGGCTGTCTGCTGGTGGAGTCTTGATTTCCCGGTGGACTGTTGGTGCTGTCGTTTCCATAGTATTGAGAGCTTTTGGAGTGGTGCAATGTTTAGCAGGGCTCTGGGTTCAAAAGCCGGAAATACGGCAATCAGACCCGCGCGAACTGTTGCACGCTGGTCTAGGCTTGACGGTTTCGAATGGCGATCGTCGAACTTCCAGCTCCGCTGATAGCGAGCCACATCACTAGCCAGATCGTTACCGCGGCCAAACTGATTACGCTACAGGCAACAGCCAGGTTCGTCCTGGAGAAAGATCTAATCGGAACACTTCCCGGCAATCGAGCATCGCTGGCAAGGGCGGTTGCAGCGGTTGAGTCCTGAACGCGAGCTGATTCAGTTGGGATGGCGGCGGGCAGCGCAGCTAATAACTGTGTGGCAGGTGCGGCAGGAACTAGTTTCGCGTCGGAAGCCAGGTCATTGAATTGTTGGGGGTTCGGTACGTAGCTGCTGTCTGTCGAGCCGCTAGCCGCTTTGGGGATTGGGAAAAACGAGGTCGCACGTTTGAAAGCAGCCGGGTCCAGCTCTTTCAGCTGTTCCAGTTGTTTCTCCGCTTCGGGCAGTGGGCAGGAACGCAAGTAGTTAATTACCGGCACGCGGACCCAGCTTGATTTATCATCTGCCGATTTGAAGAGTTGCGATAGTTTTTCAATCTGAGTCCAGTCTTCCCAGCGAGCTAGGTCGGGTATGACCAAGTCGGCAAGCTCTGGGCGATCCAAAATTAGCCGCATCGACTCGAGCACGCGTTCCTTCTCGATGATGCCGCCCTCGGTTCCATGAAATCGTAACGCCATAATTGCTGCATAAGTGTCGGCGTATTGGCTTTTCTTGTTGGCCAGGAAAAGCTCGTCCGTTAACTTCAAGCCGTCTGCTCCCATTAGCGTTAGGTAGCAGGCGATCATCGCGTCCAATCCCGAGCGTTTGTTGTCGTCATCGCTGCGGAGCAATTCTTCGAGAAGCTTAGCGTCGCTAGCTTCGCCGCAGACACCAAGCATCACCAAATACAGTCGTTTCCGGTCCGGTGGTAGACTTGTATCCTTAATCCATTCAATCAACTGCGGGCGGTTCAGCTTGCTTTTTAAGCTCTTTATCGATGCGTAAGGCGCCTTGGCAAATTCGTCGTAAGCATCGCGAGCCAACATCGATTCGGAGTGTTCCAGGAACGGCAGGAAGAACTCAAGACGCTGCAAAGGATCCTTGGGGAGTTGCGAAATCGCTTTAATGTAATCGATAGCAACCGGGCTAACTGGCAAGGGAGAAGACCAGAGAAGATCTGGAGGATCTACGCCCATTAGCAAAAATTGTTGATCGGATTTGGCCTTACCAAAATAATTGACTCGCAGCTTTTGCTCCGATCGAATCAGCCGCTCTCCTCGGATCACGGATAGAATCTCGAACTCGGCGTCCGAATCGGTTTCTGTACCAGCAACTATACATGCGATTGCGGCGGTATCCATGGCCGCCATTTCTTCCGACAAAGTTTGCGAAACGGCGGAGCAAAACGGGCAGGCAACGGCTTGATTGCAAATCGAATTGAAAGACGAGAGAGCGATCGATACCGCGCCAAGCGTGGCGAACAATTTCGTATTATTCCAGAGCACGGTTTTTTCCTTAGCTGTTGTTCCCGCAATCTTGAATCGTTAGCGCGGCGGGGTATTACTGGGAGGACGCTACAAATAGTGTAGGAGAGTTTGGTGGGAATAGACCAGTCTCCAGGCAGAAAATTGAGCTTCTGTCGGCGGATTTTTGGTTTTTTATTGTGCAGCTAATGGTCTGGAGCCCAGCAATCGGTATAACCACTACAGCTGCGCGCCTCGGGCGGGAGCCTAAGATTTGGCCGCAAACGCACCCGTACAAACGAACGTGGCTTGACATAAGTGCGACTTGGACATAACTTGCGGGGCTCTTGAGGGTCCGGTTTCGGATCCTGCGGGAGTGCCCGCTCGAGCAAGAGCACTTTCCTGCGCGTTGACTTCTGCTGAAGTCAGTCCCACAAGACATAATTCCCGAATATTTCTGAAATCTTACAGTTGAGGACTTGGAACCATGGCCGTTCCAAAGAGAAGACATTCCAATTCGCGAAGTGGTAAACGTCGCTCGCACCACCAGGTTAAACCGAAGCAAATCTGTTACTGTCCCAAGTGTAGCACCACCGTTCCTACGCATTCGGTTTGTCCCAAATGTGGGTATTACATGGGCCGCAATGTAGTGGATATGTCGGAAAATACTTAGCCGATCGGGACGTTGGACGTCGTGAGACTTTGGTCAGACCATGAGGACGGCGCACACAGAGTGCCGTCCTTGTTTCGTTTAAGGGTGGCACTATCTGAAAGGTCATGGGTGTCAAGTTGAAGACAGGCCTTCTTTTTCCTGGACAAGGGGCTCAAGCGGTCGGCATGGGGAGCGGCCTCGTGGTTCGCAGTCTAATTGCCGGCCAGCTATTTCATCAGGCCGGCGAAATCCTGGGTTTTGACTTACTCAGTCTCTGCACAAATGGACCGATCGAGCAACTGAACCGAACCGAATTTTGCCAGCCCGCCCTGTTCGTTCACAGTTTCGCCGCGTTGAAGCAATTGGAGCAGGATCGGCCCGATTTGTGGGATTCGGTGGTGGCGGTGGCAGGATTAAGCTTGGGTGAATACACGGCAGTAGCCGCCGCTGGCGGAGTTGATTTTGAGGCCGCGCTGCGGCTGGTTGATACTCGGGGTCGAGCCATGCAGGCGGCGGCGGATGCCGTTTCTAGTGGCATGAGCAGCGTGATCGGTTTGGACCATGATAAGCTACAGGCAGTGTGCGAGCAGGCGAGCAACGGAAATCGTTTTGTCCGCATCGCAAACCTGCTTTGTCCAGGGAACATAGCGATTTCCGGTCATGTCGAGGCTCTGGTAGTGGCAGAACGACTCAGCGAAGAGGCGGGTGCCATGAAAGCGGTTCGTTTGCAAGTCGCCGGGGCCTTTCACACGCCGATCATGCAGCCTGCGGTCGAGCAATTGTCTGATGCTTTGGCGTCCGTGGACTTTAAGGCCACACGCGTACCAGTGTATTCGAACGTGGATGCCGCACCTCATTCCGAACCCAGTGCCTTTGTCGAGCTTTTGCCTCGGCAAGTGGTCGCTCCCGTTCTATGGGCTACCTCGCTAGAGCAAATGATCCAAGCCGGCTGCGAACAGTTCATTGAAATCGGCTGCGGACGCGTCTTGGCGGGTACGTTGAAAAGAATTAACCGCAAGATCCCCTGCGAAAACATCGGCGAATAGTCAATCCAACTAACATCACGAGGAACAAATGAGCGACTCCGTCGGACTTGGTATTTCAACAGACTTGGCTGGCCAGATTGCCATGGTTACCGGCGCATCGCAGGGATTGGGCAGGGCCTGTGCGATCCGCCTAGCCGAATGCGGTGCAACGGTTGTTTGCGTTGCGCGCAGCGTCGACAAGCTCGCGCAGGTGGTAGCTGAAATTCAAGCCGCAGGCGGCAAAGCTGAAGCCGTTGCCTGCGACGTCGGGTCGCGAACAAGCGTCGCGGAGTTGTTCCAGCAGATTGAAGAAAAGTACCAAAAAATTGATATCCTGGTCAATAACGCTGGCGTTACGCGCGACACGCTGCTACCCCGGATGACCGACCAGCAGTGGGATGAGGTCATTCAAACAAACTTGACGAGCTGCTTTTTGTTCTGCCGGGAAGCGTCGAAAATCATGATGTCCGCGCGGTACGGCAGAATCATTAACATGTCGAGCGTTTCCGGGCTGATTGGAAATCCAGGGCAAACGAACTATTCCGCTTCCAAAGCAGGCATGATTGGACTGTCAAAAAGTCTAGCGCGCGAATTAGGGAAACGCAAAATCACCATCAACTGCGTTGCGCCAGGGTTTATTGAAAGCGACATGACCAAGGCCTTGGGGGACGAAGTTTTGAAGGAAGTCAAGAAACGCATTCCCGCAAACCGACTTGGCCAAGCCGATGACGTGGCCGCGGCTGTCGTTTTCCTGGCTAGTGCGGGAGCAAGCTACATTACCGGGCAGGTTATTACTGTAGATGGAGGCATGACCGCGTAGTTGGTCACCCCTACTATTGGGAGAGAGTCTCAGATAGTTCGACCACTAAAACCAGGCGGTAGTCGGATTCCAACTACCTCACTTGACCGAGTTTGTTAGAATCTTCTATCTTTTGGCCTTTACCAGGCTCGCGAAGTCGTGGGCGGGCGATAAAATCCCGCACTGGTTTGGAAGGAAGCAATTCCTCGAGAATGGACTTCAAGCCAAATTTGGTCGACTTTGGACAGCGTTGTTAGAAATCGTTGGTTGAAAATATTGTAGGCATTTAGGATTCGCTCAGGATTTTCCTTGGCGAATTGTTCACACAAAAGTTTTGGGAGCGTAGTAAATGGCATCCGTTGAGGAACGAGTAGTCGATATTGTTGCAGAGCAACTTGGTGTGGAAAAAGACAAGATTACTCGCGAAACCCACTTCGTAAACGATCTTGGTGCCGATTCGCTCGACACTGTTGAGCTCGTAATGGAGCTAGAGGAAGAGTTTGATATCAGCATTCCCGAGGATTCTGCAGAGAAAATTCAACGAGTTGGCGAAGCCATCGATTACATCGAAAAAGCACAGCAAGCTTAGTTGCATTTCAGCTAACAGTTCATCACACACCCCAGCAAACTGGCTCGAATGTCGGTCGCAGGCCGTCAGTGGAAGAATCAAGATTCCGCCGCAACCAACCTGGGGTGGTCTTCTATGCCGCCATAGCAAACTTAGTCGAAGTTAAGTTATGAAACGTCGTGTCGTCGTCACCGGAATGGGCGCAATCACCTCACTCGGCAAAGAGCTGGATGAGTTGTGGAACGGCGTGCTGGAAGCACGCAGCGGTATTCACGAATTAAGCCTGATAGACCCGACTCCGTTCAAAGTCAAATTGGCCGGCGATATTCCCGCCTTTGACCCCGGCGACTATTGCGATCCCAAGGACCACAAACGCTTGGATCGCTTTACATTGTTCGCGATGTATGCAGGTGGTAAGGCAATCGAAGATTCCGGACTGACCTTTGCAAACGAAGATCCCTATCGCTGCGGCGTAATTCTAGGCTCGGGCATTGGCGGGCTAGCCGAGATTGAAATTCAAGTCGAACGCCTGCTATCTAAAGGACCAGATCGCGTAAGTCCGCTCACCATACCGAAATTAATGCTTAATGCGGCGGGCGGAAATCTCTCGATTCGATACGGCCTGCGCGGACCCAATTTTACGGTGGCCACGGCCTGTGCCAGCGCGACAAATGCGATGGGAGATGCGCTCAAAACGATTCAGTATGATGACGCGGATGTCATCATCACCGGCGGTACGGAAGCGGCCATTACGGCGATGGGCTTAAGTGCGTTCCAGAACATGAAAGCTCTATCGGATCGCAACGCCGAACCACATCGAGCCAGCCGACCCTTTGATGTTGGACGAGATGGATTTGTACTCAGCGAGGGTGCGGGCATTCTAGTTTTTGAAGAGTTGGAGCATGCGGTCGCTCGCGGAGCTCGGATTTATGGCGAAGTATTGGGCTATGGAGCCAGCGGTGACGCCGGGCACATCACGCAACCCGACCCACAAGGCTCGGGTGCTTCGCGAGCAATGAGCAATGCACTTCGCGACGCTAAACTATCGCCCGATGCAATTGAATATATCAATGCACATGGAACTAGCACTCCGCTCGGTGACAAGGCTGAAACGCAAGCGATGAAGGCCGTGTTTGAGAATCATGCCTACGACCTGTCGATCTCGAGTACCAAAGGCAGTTTAGGGCATTCGTTAGGGGCCAGCGGTGGTGTCGAAATGATTCTGACTCTGCTCGCACTTCAGAACTCCCTAATTCCTCCGACCGCCAATCTGGAGGAACCCGATCCTGCATGCGACTTAAACTACACGCCGCTGAAACCGGTGGCGCGAGAAATACAAACTGCGATGAATAACAGCTTTGGATTCGGTGGACACAACGCCAGCATTATATGTGGCAAGGTGCGTTAGCCGCCGCGATTAGCTGCGTGCCACTTAGCCTAATTCCACCACATCCAAAGGCTCATAAACAATTTTGCCGTCTTCCTTTAGGCTGGCAAGAAGCTTGATCTCGTTGATGTCGCAGCGAAGCGACAATTGAGAATCGGCGGCATCCATCGTTGCTTGAAGTTGCGCGAGATTCGCTCCGCGCGCGACGCGTCCCAGGGTCAAATGCGGTGTGAATGCCCGAGTTTCGCCCGGAATTCCGAGCGCAGCCAGTTTCGCGTCGAGCTTGCAATTCAATTCTTGCAATGGAGCTTTGCCTTCGTCGACGGCAACCCAAATGACCCGAGGCGGTTTGTTTTTGGGGAAGGCGCCTAAACCATTGAGCGTGATGCTGAACGGTTCGACGCCCCGGCATGCTTCCCGCAGGCTTGCGCAGAATTGTGGAAGTTCGCGGTTATCTATATCACCAAGAAATTTCAGCGTCATATGCAGTTGGTCGGGGCGCGTCCAGCGCACATCGTTGGATTTCGACTTCATCTCTCGGAGTAGGCGGGACAGTACGGTAGCGGCGGAACTGTCCAGGTCGATCGCAATAAAAGCTCGATAGGAATCCACTTGTTTTCTTTTCGACAGGATGGGATTGGGCCGTGTTAGGCGATTCCGGCTTGCCAAAACTCCTTGGCACTGTGATGAAGGCGAGCGCCAACTTGGGTGATTACTTTATGGCACATGAAATTGGCGCCACGGGCGGCAGTGGCGGGAGGCAAACCATGGGTGATTCCGTAAAGAAAAGCGCCCGCAAACATGTCTCCAGCTCCCGTTAGATCTTTGGGATCACATCTTACTGCCGGAGCGTGGGATTCTTGGCCATCGAACCGCACAAAGGCACCGTTGGGGCCATCGGTAACGACACAATTTGGTACCATCGACTGGAGCTTCGAAAACGCTTCGGAGGCACTATTGGCCTGCGCTACGGCCACTGATTCAGGAGCATTGCAGAACAGCAAATCGCTGCTGGCCAGCGCCTCGCGAAAGGGTTCACCAAACACTTCGGGGATGAAGCCGTCCGAGCAAGTCAAGGCGATCTTTGTGCCGTTCTCCTGGGCAGCTCGAATGGCATCGCGAATAGCATGCTGCCCTGTTTCCGGATTCGCGAAAACATAACCTTCGATGAACAGCCATTCCGCCGCAGCAATCCGCGCTCGATCGACATGCCGAGCGGCAAGGTGGCTAGAAACCGCCAAGCACGTACGCATGGTGCGTTCGGCGTCCGGTGTTATCACGGCAATACAAGTGCCTGTTGTCTCGCCTACCAGGATTGGATTTCCCATGTCGATGGAAAGTTGTTCGAATTCCTCGGCATAATGCAATCCATACCGATCGTCGCCAACGCAGCCGATAAACGCGCCTGTGCCACCCAGTTGAGACAGGCCAATGATGGAATTGGCAACTGAGCCACCGCTAACTAACTTAAGATCATGCTGGCCATCGTGGAACCGCTGCAGTAATTGCTGCTGCTCCTCCAGGTCCACCAATCGCATTGTTCCGCGTTCGAAACCCAGCGTGGCAAAATCTTCATCGGAAACTTCGAGGAAAATGTCGACGATGGCATTTCCGAGCCCGCATACATTAAACTGTTTCATTTCAAACACTTCATTCGAACAATTGGAATTATCGCGCACTGGGGTTGTTTAGAGTGCGCTCGTGGAAGCTCGCCAGAGCCGGTACAATGGCGAACAATTATCACTAATGGTCATCTATTTGGCTACCGTTGTTACCACCCAAACTTAGCTTTCTTCATTAGTCCAGATGCTGATTCTTCCTTACCGACCGCACCCGCTACTCAGAAGCGGCCATTTACAGACTCTGTTGGTTGGCGTCGTGTATGGGCAACGGCCCACTCACAACGCGGAATTAATACGGATTCCAATCAGCGAAGATGAGGCGCTGGTGGTTCACGAAGAGTTGGGGGCACCCTTGGCCGAAAGCGCTCCGTTAGCCATTTTGATTCACGGCTTAGGCGGCGATCATAGCAGTCCGTATCTGCAACGAATTGCCCATCAATTGCGACAGGCGGGATTTCGCGTTTGGCGAGTCGACCTGCGCGGCAGCGGTATGGGGATAAAGTACGCTTGGAAGCCCGCCCATGCTGGTGCGAGCGACGACCTGGTCGCTGTTGTCCAGACAGCCTGTAAAAAGTACCCGCAAGCGGCCATTCATATTGTCGGCTTCTCGCTCAGCGGCAACATCGTGTTGAAAATGCTTGGTGAGGCTGCTGCCCAAGCCGCGCATCACCAGCTAGAGTTACATCGCATTACTTCCGCCACAGCAATTGCTCCGCCCGTGGATCTCCATCACTGTGCGAACAATATGGAGCGTTTCAGTCGCCGCATCTATACCAAGTACTACGTGAAAGTGTTGACGGATCAAGTGCAGCAGCGACAAGCACATTGGCCGCAATGGAAGCAAGCGCCGGCCTACCCACCACTTAAGACCATCCGTCAATTCGATGCTCGCTACACGGCACCTATGTGTGGTTTTCGCGATACGGATCATTACTACAGCGACGCCAGCGCGATCGATTGGTTGCCCTCGATCACCACGCCAACTACGTTGCTGGTCGACCGCCACGATCCGATTGTCACCGTCAAATCGTTCACGCCATCCAAGCTCAATGCAGCATCCACCGAGCTGATCCTAACGTCGCATGGAGGCCATATGGGTTACTTTGGTATTGATGCCACAGGCCGGAACATTCGTTGGATGGAGTACTTTGTCATACAGCACCTCAAGTCGATGTTGCGAGAATAGCTGGCATGCTCAGGTGCTTGATCGCGCACACGCCGTGTGCTCAGTTCTTCAGATTCTCCTGGAGCCAAGCGTAGCATTGGTTGCGAATCTCGGTTGGGAAATCGTGTTCGGCTTTGGGGTAGACAAAGACAGTTTGTTGCTCTCTTTCCAAAATTCTCAATAGGGGTTTCAGGCTTGCTTCGCATTTTCGGACTCCGACTACGGCAAAGTTGCTGTCGTCGAGGGGCGCATTGACGAATGTCGGCCGCGGCGCGATGGCCGCTAGAACTTCGGGAAAATCGAAAGGCATTTTCTTGGGGTCGAGTTCGAATTGAGTGGCAATGCGCGGCATATATCGGTCGCTACTCCAGCCCTTCAAGTTGCCTTGATAGTAGTCCGCGAAAGTGTTGAAGCCACAACTGCTGATTACGCAACGAATTCTTTGGTCAAATGCTGCTGTGAATAGAGCGTTGTGACCGCCTAGCGAATGTCCAATGGCACCAATTCGATCGCGGTCCACGCAGGGTAAGGTTTCGAGCAAATCAAGCCCACGGATATTGTTCCATATCGCTTTCATTGTGCCGCTCGCATACTCCGCCTGGTTCGCAGCAAAGTCATATTTGTAGTCTGCAAAACCCGGGTAATCTGGAGCCAAACACACGTAACCGGCTTCAGCCAGTTCATGTGCGTAGAAGCGACTTGCTTGGCCTCCCAGGCCGCAGATCTGTGCCTTGCCCAGTTCGAACTGAGTCGGATGCAGGCAGAGCATAGCCGGCAGGGCTGTGGGTTGTGCATGCGGAACTAGCAGGTAGGCGGGCACGCGATCCACTTCTGTTTCTTGCGCGCCACGAAAACTTTCCGCAGCATAAGAAAGTTTGAATCGCATGTATTTACCAGCATCTTCGACTTGCTCGATGCGAATATCGAGCGGAATTCGGCGAACCGATGGTGGCAAGGGTCCCATGACTTGTTCCATCTGCCGTAGGATCTGCTGACGCCGAAAACCGTGGTCGATGGCAGTGGCAAGCGGGACTGTACCGGCCTTTGTGTGCAGAACATCGAAACGATCGTGCGCCTCGTAGCGAGGAGCGGTTGTTGCCGCATTGAGAACAGCAAGGCTGCGCTGTGCAGAGGCTTCGCCTGAAGCGGAAATTCTCAGATTCTCGAGCCAATGCAATCCAGAGCGCGAAGGTGCCAGGATGTCGAAGTCACCATCGCCATCGAGATCCGTACAGGTTGAATCCAAATCGATACCGCAGGTGCCGCCAAAGGAAATTAGATGCGAGCGCCAAGTTTTGGATGGCGGTAGGAACTCATACCAATGCACGCTGAGTGGGTCGTTTTCTCCTGGATCCTTACCATCGTGCCCCATAAAACGCTTGCCAGCGACCAAGTCCTCAACACTATCGCCGTTGATATCCGCCAACATCAACGTATGTCCGCTCCCCCAGGTTGTGTCGATGGCGTGTGTGATCCACTTGGTTTGAGAGATCCTCGGAATTGATTTTTCCAAAAGGTCAGCCGCTAAATCGGAGTCGGCTATCTGGCTGGTCACGGACGACTCCGTTGCGCTGACTTGTTCGGTCCAATAGAGGCCGATGTCGTGTCCTCGCGCCCAGAGTAGGTCTGTATCGCCATCGGAATCAATGTCTTTGCAGAGGATCGGCAAGCCGCAGTCGGCTGCCAAATTAAACTCGGCGTGCCATATCCAACGACCGCTGGCGAAGTCTACTGGTCCTTCGGCCCAACCGTTGGGGCCGACTATATCGATTCGCCCGTCCCCGTTCAGGTCCCCTGCCCCGACACCGTGGCCTATCAATTCTTGAGGCAGATCATGGCGCAGCCATTTGGGCTCGCCATCGCTGTTGCGACTGACTTCATACCAGGCGGCAAAGCTTGTTCCGCTTGGCAGTACATCCAGTCTTCCATCACCATTGATATCGACTAGCCTGCCAGTCTCGCTCGTGCCGGGCTCGTCGATCACACGTTTTTCCCATAGTGAGCCCTGAGAATTAGTTCCTGGATTACGACACCAGTAAAGGCTCTTGCTGCGATAGTTCACACTTACGATGTCCAGATGTCCATCGCTGTCGACATCCAGCGGTAGGTTCGAGTAGTCATCGAAGCGCCCGCGAATTTGTTCGACTTCGCGAAAGCGATGGGCTTGCCAATGCGGTGCTTCGTACCACCACGCGCCGCTAACGACATCGATCCGACCATCTTGGTTCATGTCGATGGCGGTTGCCGCGCTGAACTCGGCCTCCGAATTGAGGCTATGCTGATGGAACCCAATTTCGCTCTGTGCCCAGGTGGAGGCAGAGACTAATACATCGATCATGCCGAGCCAGAGAATTGCAAGTATAGGGTTTGGGGTTCGCATGAATCTGCTCGTGTGAAGAACGGTTCAAATCTTAGAATACGGTCGAGGGGCACTGAAGCTGAGCTCAAGGATTGTACCCCAGGCCGTGAGTTTAACCTATTTTCAATTGCTAAATCTCGGGGCGTGCCGGAGTTGGCCCAATCTGCATAGGCGTTTGCCTGGTCGTCGGGGGTTTGCTAGCGACTTAATTGCTCTTGTAATGACCGATCTTCATTTTCTAGTATTGCGCGGTCATACCGATGGGCAACCGATGGGATGCTCGAGCCATCGAGCTCGACTGGAAAACTTGGGAAACTGGTTCGGGAGGAACCAAGATGTTGAATCGAACGATTATGAAACTTGTTGTCACAGCGTTAGTGCTGGTTCTGTTCGCTCCAGCTGCCAGTGCAGTTGCTCAAGAAAAGGCAGCTCCGCCGGCCAGTCCCATGGAGAGTTTGCCGAAGGTAGTGGCCGTCATCAACGGTCAAACTATTTCCCGAGAACAACTTGGCGAAGCATGTTTGCGTCGCTACGGCTCCGTTGTTCTGGATAACTTGTTAAATAAACAGTTGATTTTGCAGGCTTGCGGGGCGAAGGGGATCAACATTTCGCAGGCAGATGTACACGATGAAATCAATCGCGTTTCGCAAAAGTTTGGTTTGACAACGAAGCTGTTTCTTCAAGCGTTAGAAGAAGAACGCGATATCTCTCCCGAACAGTACGCCAGTGAAATCGTTTGGCCCATGTTGGCCTTGCGGGCTTTGGCAGCCGACAAAATTCAAGTCACTAAAGAAGAAATCGAGAGGGTTATCCAAAGCGAGTACGGACGGAAGGTTCAGGTGCGAATGATTGCGGTTACTCAGGCAGCCAAAGCTGAGCAGCTAAGGGCGCAGGCAATTGCCAATCCAGAAACGTTCCGCAGGATTGCAAAAGAGCAAAGCGAAGACGCCGTGAGCGCGAGCGTCGAAGGACTATTGCCGCCCATTCGCCGTTACAGCGGTGACGATCAGCTCGAAAAAATAGCCTTCCAACTTAGCCCTGATGAGATCTCGCCGGTGTTTTCGATAGGTGAGATGTATGTATTCCTACAATGCGTTCGACACTACGAAGCAACCGCACCAAACGCCCAACTTCTGCCTGCGATTGAGCAGCGGATTCACGACCAATTGCGCGATCAGCGTTTAGGTGTTGCGGCAGATGAGATATTTGCCGCTCTGCAAGCGAACAGCAAAGTTATTCCCGTCGTTGGTAATCCAGAGTTGGAGAAGAAGTATCCTGGTGTCGCTGGATTTATCAACGATCAACCAGTTGGCAGGGACTACCTGGCGATGCAATGCATATCTCGACATGGGCGACCGATCCTGCGAGGCGAGATCGATCGTTTGCTACTGACCATGGAGATGAAAGCTGCGGGCAAAGTAATCATTCAGCCGGATATCGACGCCGAAATCGCTCGTGCAGCCGATCTGGCGGGATTCATCAAATCCGATGGTACGGCGGACGTGCAGGCGTGGCTAACCAACGTCATGCAAGAGAAGGGAGCAACTTATGATCTCTACATCGACGACGCGGTTTGGCCGAGTGTGGCACTGCGAAAGTTGGTCGAAGACACGGTGACTGTTTCAGACGAAGACTTGCAGAAAGGTTTTGAATCGAACTACGGACCTCGGGCTGAAGTATTGGCTATCGTGCTTAGCAATCAGCGCACTGCCCAGGATGTATTCAGCCAAGCCCGTCAGCACGCCAATGAGCGCGACTTTGGCGAATTGGCGGCAAAGTACTCGGTCGAACCCGTTTCGCGAAGCAATTTTGGAAAAATACCTCCACTGCGAAAGCACGGTGGTCGGCCAGCGCTCGAGGACGTAGCCTTCTCGCTGAATAATGGCGAAGTCTCCGGTGTCGTGGCTTGGGGAGAGCAATTCGCCATACTTTACAAGCAAGGTTTAACCAATCCGGTAGTCAAGGAATTCGCAGCCGTACGCGACGAAATTCATCGCGAGATCTTCGAGAAGAAACTTAACTTGGCAATGCACTCGCGTTTAGATGCGATCCACGCACAAGCCCAAATCGATAACTTCCTCGAGGGGACAGCGCAGGCGGGCGATGTGAAAACCGCATCTGCGACGTCGTCCGCCGCGGCACAACCTGGCGGAAACACCCGAAGCCAGATTGCGCCCGCAGTAGCGCGTTAAAGTCAAGTTCCTGCAGACTCAATTGGAGCCATCGATGGATGCGGAGCAATTGCGTGCCATACAAGCACCGTTAAAGCAACAGTATCGCGATGCTCCTCATTTGGCCCGGACAACGATGGCTGCGACGGGAACGATTCTCCCCGAGCAACTCGCTTGCCGCGTAGAAACGCAGAGCGGACCGGTTATCGCAGGTTTGCACCCTGCGGCCGGCGGCGATGGAAGTCAAGCCTGTTCGGGCGATATGCTCTTGCAATCCTTAGTCGCGTGTAGCGGAGTAACGCTGGCGGCGGTAGCCACAGCTTTGTCAATTCCGATTCAATCCGCCAAAATTTACGCGGATGCCGAACTGGATTTCCGCGGCACGCTTGGCATCGAAAAGACATGCCCGGTTGGAATCACTGCCATACGAGTCGTTTTTGAGTTGCAGTCTACCGCCAGCCATGAACAACTAGACAAATTGATCGTGCTGGTTGAGCGATATTGTGTCGTTTTACAAACTCTCAAAGGTGCTGCGGTGGTCGAAGCGACTTGGAGGGACAGCGCAGTCGCGCCTATCCCAGGTGAATTTAGCGATTAGGATAAGGAAAAGTGTCACTCCTCACGGCCAAAGCTTGGGACTCCTTCCTCATCCACCTCACAGCTTCCTAACAGCTAATTGGTGGGGAGGTATATGTTCAGCTAATGCTGCCGCCCATTCTGCTACAAAGATAAAGCAAATGGTGGCGTCCGTTATTCTTTGGTGCGACTTTCAGTCCCCATTGTGGGCGGATTGGCAGTTAAGCACTGGCCTGCATGCAGAATTGCAAAGTAGTTTCCGAGCGTAGCATAAAAAAACGAATATTCTGGAACGAAGGGGAATATTCAGCCGGCTCATTGCATCTCTCTTAATAACCGATGGAGTTTTTCAGTGGTTGAGCTGAAAAAACTCTGCGCTCGGTCGGTCGCTACCAGAAGCGGTCGCCGATTTATTGGCTCTGGTTAAGTTTGCCCTAGGAGAATCTGAATGTTGAAGAAGTTCCTGTCGATCGTATGCGTCGCCGTACTCTCGGTTTCTTTCGTTGGCTGCGATGCTGCAACGGCTGACAAAGCCAAGGATACAGTAGATACCACAGCGGAAACTGCAAAGGATGCCACTGGAGATATGGTTCCAGAGGGTGCCAAGGAAACTGTTGATGGTGCAGTTGATTCGGGCGCTGAAGCCGCCAAGGACGCTATCGACGGCGCTACCAAGTAGTTCTAAGTCGGATCTGCAAAAACAAAGCGAATGCGGTGGTGTTGGTAGCAACGCCGCCGTATTTCGTTTCCTCCGCGAGCCGTTTTTTATCGCGATCCGTTTCTCAAGCTCGAGTTGCTGCTCGATAGCCACCGCGTCCAGCTTTCCACATAGGCAGCCAGAAACTGCTCGCACTGCTCGGCCGTCATCGCCGCTCGATTCCAGGCAGCAGAAAGGCACAGTTGCCCCCAGTTGACACTCAAGCCGAGTGCAATGTTTGTATTTTCCCGCACCGGTGGAGCTGCGAACGTGCTTGTCATTCGCGAGTCACCGACAATTCTCGCACCATTATCTTCCGGCATATAGCGATTGAACTTGGCACCGCGACTGACATCGCCCGCATAGGTTAGCACGGCTGTTGCCATGCGTCGACTGCGTTGAATGGCCCATTGCATTAATCGCGGGTGCGTTGCGGAAAGTTTCAGTGCATCCAGAAAGTCTAAAGGCAAACGACTTTCCTTAATGTTTTTTATTTCTGTCTGAACGCTGGTAAGAAGCGCCGCAAAGTCGTCGCACTGTTGATAGTTGCGTCCCAAAAATGAAAAGCTCAGGCGGTTCGCCGCCGGCATGCGCAGGTCGATTCTCGAACGCAGGTCGTAGGGCATCAGCAGGCGGATATGAGAGTTTCTCGTGTCACCGTGCTGCCGGTTCCATCGTGAGCAGGTTTGGAAAAGTAGCGTTAAAGCGAGTTCATTGATTCCAACCTGCAATTGCCGCGAGCAATTCAATATTTCTGCTGAGGTTTCTCTGCTCAAGATCGCATGTCGAACTGGCTCGCATTCAACCCGAGATTGGATTTGCTCGTCCGGTTCGGAGGTGCCGCGGATGGAGACCGGCAAGCGAAAATGAAAGTAGTGTGCATTCTTGATGCGTTGCCAAGTAGAAAGCTTTTGCTTGGCGGGGCCTGGGTACGAGTTTGAAAAATCAAAGCGATTCGCCAATAAGCCAAGCTCCAGCCTTTCCCAGTGTGATGCCAGCTCTGTTTCAGACAGACCCGTTGAAGTTGCGCTCGTCAATTGGTCCGCGCTATCCCCCCCCGCCGCACAGACATCAGTCGCACAGACATCAGTCGCAATGTCTTCTGCCGGACAGTCCTCGGCCGCACTGGGGGCACAGGGAAATGCATATCCAGTCAGAGCGTCAACCAACACGCGACGCAAGCCAACGCCATCGCTGCAGGCGTGATGCAATTGAATCATCAGCTTCCAGCCGCCAAATGTGGATTCCTTCTCGGCCGGACCATACCAATATCTGATTCCGCATTCATGGCGCAGGTCGATAGGAATAGGCCAGCCCTGGCGGACTGGTGGGCTGGCAGATAGGGAGAGCAATTCTGGTTTGTTGAGTGGATCGTAGTCCCACCACAAATCGCCATCGCGCTGGACGACGCGACTGGCCAGCAGAGGATTGCGATGGACTGTAGTCGTTAATGCGGTGGTGAGTTTGATTAGGTCGAGTGGCAACGAAAAATACAACTCGATGAAGCTGGTCATTGGTTGACGGGGGCGTTCGTCCCACAACACGAATTTCTCGAATGGTGTGAGGCGGAGCGGAAAAAAAGTCGATGGATCGTCGCCTGGAAATCCAAGTTGTCGGGTTGGAGCGGTCGTGGGGCAGCTAGCCATGTAGCGTCTCTCCACCATCGACAACGATTGTCTGTCCTTGGATTAAATCGCTAAGCGGGCTGGCCAGGAAAAGTATGGCGTCGGCAATTGATTGCGGAGAAAGCGGAAGTCCGTTCACCAAGCGTCTTTGCGCGACTGCCTCGAAGGCTTGTTGACTTCCTGGAAAATTTTTCGTTGAGTCGGTTTCGACGAGTCCCGCGAGCAACACGTTCACGTTGATGTGCTGGTTGCCGAGTTCGAGGGCCAAGTGTCGGGCTAAGCTCTCCAGGGCAGCTTTGGACGCACCGATCAAGCCATACGCAGGCAGCGCGCGATGCGAACCGTGGCTGGAGAGGGCGATGATCTTGTTTCGCGGGCCGGTGCGCTTCATCAACGGCGCGGCAGATTGGGCCAGCAGCATTAGCGCCCGCACATTGGTGTTCATGGTCGCTTCGAAGTGTTTTGGAGTCGCATCGTGCAGGTTTCGAAATCCACCGGAGGCTGCATTGCTCACGAGAATATCGAGTTTACCGAACTCTCGCCCGATGAAATCAAACATGCTGAGTATGTCTTCGGCTTCGCTAACATCCGCTTTCACAGTGGCGGCGCGGCAGCCTAGTGCAGCAATCTGCTCCGCAACCTCTTTGGCGCTGGCCGCGCTCGTGACATAGTTGACCAGTACATCTGCGCCCGCTTCGGCCAGGCGAACAGCTGTGGCACGGCCTATGCCGCGCGACGCGCCGGTTACTAAAGCTACTTGTCCACTAAGGTCGATCATGATTCTTGAAGTCTACTGGTGTTGACACTTTATGTAATTCTGAAAGCAGTGAATACGCTCTTCGCAAATCCCCAGTACTCCTGCGTGCGGACTATGATTTAGGCCGCGCTGAATGGCTGCAAAGATTTGCATATCCTCATGCAGGACTTTTTTGGTTATGGCCGCGGTTAAGCGACTCCACAGTTTCGCGACGGCCCTGCGGACAAACCCGTTGGACTGTGGCAGTCGACCAAATTGACGAACGATAGCCAAACACTGCTGCGGACCCAATGGATGTACACAATTCACTAGACTAATCGCATCGGTGAATGAAAAAAGCAAATTGGGAAAAACGTGATGTTGTTGGTAAATGCCGGTTGGCGCAATCCCTAGCCAACGCACAAACCCTCCTTCCAGTCGCTGAAACGCCGCATCCAAACGCGTGTGAGGACTAAAGGGTAAGCTTGTCTGAAGCGAAGTTCGATGAGCCAGTATTTCGTGTGTTGAGCGCTCAGCGCCCGGATCATCGCGAAAGGTGCGGGGGTGAACACTCGGGACATGGTAGGCTTCCAGCGAGTTCTCGATGGGGATCTTCCAGTTGACTTGGTACCCGGGTTGCCAATTCAGCGCGAGGATCCAATTCGCTGAGAATCGCTCCAAAAGCAGTTGGTGGAAATCACAGCCCAGAAAATTCATCAGTGAATTAGGCTGTGAAGCGACATTGACGAAGACTAATTGCCCGACGGTTTCCAATGCATACCGCGGCAGGCACGTCGCGGCGCGATCGATGGGGACGAAATTTTTTGGCTCTGGGATTCGTCCTGTATTTCCGTCAGCCTGATACTCCCAGCCATGGTACTGGCAACGCATAGTGGGAGAATTGCCAAAGTTTAACGAACAGATTTCCGCGTGCCGGTGCGCGCAAATATTGGATAAGGCTCGCAACTCGCCGTGGAAATTCCTGATCTGAACAGGGATACCAGCGATCCAGCGCGTCATGAAGTCGCCATGTTTGGCGAGCTCCAACGTCGAACCGACAACATGCCAGGCGTGCCGCAGTTTGGAGCTTAATTCCTGCTGGTAAACGTGAGGGTCGCTGTAATCGCGCGAAGCCAGCAAGTGCGGAAGTTTTGACGTATTAACAAACACAACTACCCTCGCAGGTGGGCGCGAGTTGTTTCCGTTACCTCGTCGCTCACTAGCCAGGCTATTTCGTAGTCCAGCACGTTGAGGATCAGGCCGCCGTCAATACCGTAGAGCGTGAAGTTGAACGCCGCCCTTCCCTCGCCCGCTGATAATAATTTCGCATGCACTTCGCAGGCCTCGCCGGGAGCCGGCAATCTCCCAAGGCTTAGATGTCCCATGCGAATGGGTAATGCGGAGCCAGGGGCAATATTTTTCCAAGCAAAAACTCCCACCGCGTACAAGCACGCATCTAGAGCTGAGCTAGGGATCCTCCATCCGCGAACATCGCGCCCGCTTCCAGCGAGTTCGATCAAGGCCGGTGCGGAGATCTGACCTACAACGCCAGTCTCTAGCAACGTTACTTTGCGCAATCGCTGCAGCGACCAACCAAGATAGAACTTGCTGCCGCGCTCTGGGTAGACGACTGGAATTGGCTTCGAATTTACAGGCAGAGATAGATGCGTTAGATCATCTCCCTGAGGCTCTACCTCAGCTATCGCAGTTGCCACAAAGTTCACTCGATTCCGTTCCACTACGCGACCATCGCGAGCTACAAAATTGCTGAGTAATCGGCATTCAGCTGCGTTTTTACGGGAGCAGCGGGTTTCGAGTTGCAGGTCCTGGCTGTCATCGCTGAAGAACCGCACGGCACTGTGGGCAACAATGTCTCGCAACGCAGCAGTACGAGTCCCCAGCTGTTGTTGTCCAGCTTCAATGAGCATTTCGGCAGCAACAACAAAAGGCAGCAGTGGTCGATGATCGAGAAGATGGTCAATTAAAAATGGGTCTTTGATGGGGTTTACCGCCGCAACAAACGTTCGCGAGTCTGAGTCGAAGGGAGGCAAAGGACGGACAAGCGGGCCTTGCAACGAACGCTCACCGGCATCTTTGTTCGCTAGAATTGTTTCGGCCGGGTAGAACATGCGATAGTATCGATCATCGGTGATGAGAACCTCACTTTCATCCGCCGGGCCCTCGAGCTCGGCCAGCAAGTGTTCGAATCCTTCTGCAGCGGGCATAAATTGCATGTCGATCATCTCGAGCGCAAGCCGAGTTTCAGGCTTTGTGGCCATACCAACATCGCCCCACGCATGCCAGTGGAAACCGATTGCCCGAACTTCAGGGCGAATCGTTCTCAGCCAGCCGACAGTTTTGCATAGCATGTCGTTGGCGAGCGAATAGTCGGTGTGGCCATTGGCGCCAAAGCGTCCGCTGATCGAACCGAAGGCGATAAAGTATTGGAGAGGGTCCTCTCGAGTTGCAGCCATCAATGCCAGTGCACCGTCGACTTTCGCGGCAATACACTGCTCGACTTTGTCTGGTTGTTTGCGGTCAAATCGCGAGTCTTTTCCTACTCCTGCACCATGCAAGACACCGTGAATCGGTCCTGATATCTTGCGGACGTTTTCGAGTGCAAGTAACAAAGCGTTACGATCGGCGATGTTGCAGCTATGGTAGTGCGCTTCAATTCCTTGATCGTGCAGGCGCCGCAGGGTGGCGTCGATCTCGATCGCTTTCTCGGTGTCCTGCCAGGCTTGGACCGGATTTTTTCCTTGGATCCGAGCCGATGTCATGACTGTTAGTTTTAGTTGACGCAGACCTTGTTCGTTCAGCTCTAGGAATTCCTCAGGCAAGCTGGGGCATGGAGCGGTGCCGAGGAGGTGGAGCTTTAGACCGCGGAGATTGGCCAATTTTTCCGCGACAAAGGCAGTGATGCCGCGGGCGCCTCCCGTACAAATCCAGGTGCTGCCTTCAGTTATCGGACGACTCGTATCCTGATGTCCATGCAGCGGTTTAGGGATAGCCCGTACTACATGGCGGTTTCCATCTCTATAAGAGATTTCGTTGTCATAACTGGGCACCGACAGTTCGCGCCAGATAGCTTCGACGACTTCAGCGGGGCTCTGGTCTCTCGACGTGTCGATGGTCTTGATCAGCAAGGAACGGAAGCCCTGCATCCAGCTCTCGATCAAGATCGATTTGAGGAGTCCGTCGACGCCACCCCCTTCAGCCGAATAGATGTTTCCACTGATACCAAAGTCTCCTCCCAAAGAACTGACCGCGATCAGGCTCGCATCGCTAGCCAGATTATTCTTTGAAATATGCTCGAACCATTTTTGACAGAGCCAGAAGTTACCTAGCAGCCCCACACTGCGCCGAGTTTTCCAAGCGGACGGTTCGAGCGTGATTTCAGCGGTAGGATCGCATGGTGTTAGCAAGAACAAATGAGGCATGCAATGATCGCTGCACAGATCCGTGAATCGATTCGCCAGCGCCATGGGGTCTTCGCTGCCTGCATGGCGAAATGCAGCGACACCGACGCTCCGCAGTCGCGCTTCAAGCTGGCGAGCAATTGGATTGTCACCGACTATAAACGCGCCTCCGGCCCACATCGGTTGTCGACCAATCGAATCTCTCTGCGGTGCAGGGATCATTCTCAGTACATAGCGCTGAGCGACCGTCGCTGATTCATGCTTGGCGCCATCGGTTGGATAGGTTGGGGCATTGGTCTCGGTTGCAGAGGTAGCAAACTGGTCGATTTTCTCAATCCGCTTCGGCAATTCCTCGGTGACTGGCAGATACGGACTAGGTTGCAGCTGACCTTGAATTACAAACACGCCCCTGACGAGATCGATTCCAAGTCTCGCTACCGCCGCGCCGCTAATCGTATCGCCCATCAAGGTGGACGTCATGAAGCTTGCATTCTGCGATTGAACTGTCCGTCGCCCCTGGCGATTCTCAAATCGGATCAGAGTTCGCAGCTCGCAATCAACCAGAAACGCCCACCAGTCAAAATCAAATTTAGAACCTTCCAATTCTGTATGAAGTGTAGCCAGTGAATCGCCGCGTAGTTTTGCCAACGCATTGGAAAAATCGTAAGCATGTTCCGGAATCACTTCGCCGAGCAGACCTCCAACTCGAAGGCAATTGCCCCTCAGGAAAGCCATCGGCATTACGCAACCAGGCGTCGAAAGCTCAACCTGACTGTGGCTTCTTTTCCAAATTCCGATTGGAGTTCCCGAGTGTATCAACCATTTGGGGGCTAACAAAGAAGTGAACCAGAAACAAGCCGACCTTTCTTCTGTTCGCGACAACGGGGTGCAGATTGCACGCTGCCAAGCATTGGCTTCCTGCAATGCATGGTTTAGGGCAAGAATACTTTGCGGTAGGGCGTGGCAGAGCTCGGCAAGCTGGAGAGTTGCCTCGTCAAAACTTGTTACCAACCCATTTGTTCTGAGTACGCCCTGTTTACCTTCGGCTATTCGCCCAGACATGGCTCGTAGATTGTGGGAAACGGCTTGAAGGTAAACCAGCGAGTCTTCGGGCTGTGTTGCGTCGAGAAAGGGGATGCTGGTGGAACCTAGGGCATAGGATGGGAGTACGTTGAGTTGGGTAGGCTGCTGCGCAGAATCTGCTGCGAACCGAGAGGAGTGGCTCGACGGCGGATTGCGCAACGAATCGTTGGGCTCCGCACCAGGAGTCAGCGTTTCAAGGGGGGCGTCACTCTCCAAGATCGCTAGGATTTGTCGCAGTGTTCTCAGCTCACTCATTGCCGCTCGGCTTTCGGTCGCTACAGTCGATTTCTTGAGCGTCGACTCTGCCGCGTCGAATGCAAAAACTTCTCGCAGCTCGCCGAACAGTTGTGCCTTCTTGATGCTGTCGATGCCTAGGTCGGCTTCGAGGTCTGCGTCGAGCTCGATTATTTCTTGCGGATACCCTGTTTGTTCAACAACAAAGTCGATCAGGAACGCAGTCAGTTGGTTGGTCCGATCCTCGTTTGCGGCCTGAAGTGAGGGGGCAACTGCCAAAGGCTGACGCGAGTGGTTTCCTGGCTCGCTTGGTTCTGCAGCGGCAGTGGGACTGTTTCTGACTGTGACAGCTGCCTCAGGGAACTCCGCGTTGGCAAACAACCACTCCGCTTTTCCAGGTGTCGTTTGCAGGTAGGCCGCGATTTGTCGAAGCGTGCGGAATTCGTTTAGCCTGCGGGAACCGAGCGACTCCAAGTCGAAGAACTCCCGCAATTCGCCAAAGAGTTGCGCTTTCTTGATACTGTCGATTCCTAGATCAGCCTCGATATCCCAGTCGAGTTCAATAATTTCGGCCGGATATCCGGTTTGTTCGACCACGAAGTCGATCAAAAAAGTCTCGATCGATGTAGGTGTTTTGGGAGTTGTAGTTGACTGCAAGGTAGGTGTTAGCCGAACAGAGGGCCCCACAGCATTTGAGACTGGCGTAGCAGCTGCAGCTCTATGCGACGTGCGCCTTTGTTCTGTTGCATCAAAATGCAGTGCCGCGTTTTCGGCAGATGTGATCCGCGGCAGAGCTGCGATGGAGTGACTCTCCGTACGCATGCGAGTGCGGCGGAGTTGCGTTGCGTCATATTCCATGACTGCTGGGCGGGGGATGGTGCGTGTTTTGGCCAAACGTCGCGAGTGGTTGTCCCGTTTGAGCCCATACATCTCGACTATGGCGTCGATGATTTGTAATTGGAATTGAGCTCCAAGCTTAGGGTGATCAGTGGGAAATGCTCGGATACGATCCGTCGTTTGACGCAATAGTTTGGTCAGCGCTTGTTGCGGTCCAACCTCAAAAACGAACGAAACCTTTTCGTTAACAATACGTTGCACCAATCCGACAAAATCTAGCGGCTGGGCTAGCTGCTGCGCAAGCCCATCGCGGATCGATTTGGGCTCAGCGATGAAGCAGTTGCTAATGCTACTGAGGAGAGGAGTTTGCGGAGGATGAATCTCGAACTGCTCGAGCGACCGTCGAAATGGTTCAACTGCAGGCTCTAGAGCCGAGGTGTGAAAGGCGGTGGGGACGGGCAAGATGCGGCTGGCGATACCGTCATCCTCCAATCGGAGTGCTAGCTGCGCGATTTGAGTTTGTTTGCCGCCGGCCACAGTTTGGTTGGGTGCGTTCCGATGGGACACGGTCAGTTGCAGCCGACAATTCTTGATAGCCTGTGTAACTGTGTCAGCGTCAGCTTGAACACTAAGCATCGCATATCCGGCGGGTACGTGAGCCTCGATAGCTCGACAGCGCGCGCGGGTTGCTGCGAGTGCAGTACGGAAGTCCCAGCATTCTGCAGCCAGCATGGCGGCAAACTCGCCAAAACTGTGTCCGCTGACCAACTTAGGAATTAGACCGCGATGGCGCAGCGTCTGAGAGAGGATGTGGTTCGCGATTAGCATTGCAGCTTGCGTGTGCCAAACGTTTTCGCCTAGGTGGCTGTCGGGATGCCATGCCAGCGAAGCGAAGCTGGGCTCGTCAAGATCAGCCAGCGCTCGGTTCGCTTCGTTGAGAGCTTCACGGGCAGTGGCGTCGCGAAGCGTGAGCTCTTGCAGCATGCCAACATATTGGGAGCCCTGGCCAGGGAAAATCCAAGCTACGGCGGGTGGGGTCGTCTCCACGGCAGCCGGCTCGCGCCATAGCAATCCTTGATCTGCGGCGGTTAGTTGAGCTTGGGGATTGCCAACGACGGCCAGCAACTTCTGGGCCTTGGCGGACAATTCCTCTGCAAAGCAGATGATTGCAGCTTGCCAACATGACAAGTCTTGCCGCTGATTAACTACTAACGCATTTGCTCGGGCAGGATTGGTAGCAAGTTCCGACAGCTTGTGTTTGAGATCGCTTAGCGACGCGGCAGCGAGTCGATAGGTAAAGGCGGATGGCATAGTCTCGTTGGATGTTTCCGATGCAGAGCGGCCCTCAATCTTGGCAATTGGCGCAGGAGACGCGGCGACCAAAAAGCACTGCCCGCTCAAAGTGTGATTGGCGATCCAATGCGGTTCGAGCTTGGCGTGTAGCGTTATGCTAATGAGGTCTACCAAACCCTGAGCAGCTTGGAAATGCCCGGCAAAGTCGATGTTCTTCGACATTTGAAGGGTTTGTTGCGTGTCATTGGAGAGGCCTTCGTCAACGGCCCGGTCGAGTTGCTCATTCCCCACGCCTCCGACAAGGATCGCAGGCGGCTTGATCGGTTTGTGCAGTCGCTTTGCTGCGACTGCGAACGATGCACTGAGCGATTGCGAATCGAATCCGACACCGATGTCATCGATGGTCCCTAGTACTCTATCGCCATCGCAAAGTGCATGGCGAAGCGGCTTAAGTAGTACCAACGCCACACCCTCTGCCACACAATAGCCCTGTTGGAGGCTGGGATTTCGGAGGCGTCCACATTGAACTAGGTTCTCAATGGCTGCCCTGTCCAAAGCGTTTTGCGCGGCGGCGCACAGCACCAGCTTGACGGTTCCGCTATGCAGCAGATGGCAAGCGCTGTTTAGAGCGGCAAGTCCCGACGTGTCGCCGCAATCTACGGCCAGCGCGCCCCCCATCAAATTGAAGGTTTTTGATAATCGGGAAGCGAGGGTACTACTGGTGAAAGACCCTGTTTCGTCGAGTAAGGCCGGATAGTGTTGGAGAAAGGCCGTCTCATAGTCTTCGGCCAGCCGTCGAGCTTTGTCTGGTGCAATTCCGTGTTCTTTTGCAAGTTGAACAAAACGTTTTCTGAACTCTGGCAAGCGAAGGCCAGCAAACAGTGCATTGCCAAAGTCTCCACCGAAAGCGGAACCGACCACTACCGCAGTATGCTTGCGGTCGAATTCCCGATCCAACAACCCAGCTTCGCGAAATGCTTGTTCGGCAGCGTCAAGAAGCATGAACTGGAGTGGGTTTGCTTGAGCGATCTGCTTGGGGGGAACCTTGTGCTTGCGCCAGTCGTAATGGAAGTCGGTAATCGGAATTGTTTGCGCGAGTGTCGAATTCGATCGAGCCTGGCGAGCGGATTGCAGTTGTTGTTGGAATGCAGAAACAGAAAGCGCACCCGGCAGCACGACTCCTCGGCCGATCACTGCGATCGGCTCAAACTTGGTAGGTTCAATCGCATGGCTACGGCCTGTGGTAATTTTTTTCTGGCGCGATTCTGCTTGGGCTAGCACAGGCTGCTGCTCCACAACCACATGAACGTTTAATCCACCGATGCCAAAAGCATTGACTGCCGCTCGCCGGGGCTGAGCGAATGGAAGCAGGGGCCACGGCTCTGCCTGCCGGGCAATATAAAGTGGGATTTTTGACCAGGGGATTGAATCGCTGGGATGGTTCACATTGATCGAAGGTGGGATCAACGCGTTTTCGATAGCGAGAATCGACTTGACGATACCAGCTAGGCCTGCCGTTTCCAGGGTATGTCCAATGTTGGATTTTACGCTGCCGACGGGAATTCTTTGGCCTGGGGCAAGGTGAGGACTATAGAACTCGGCAAGCGCTTCCATTTCTGTCGCATCGCCCAGGTGCGTGCTCGTCGCATGGGCCTCGATCATCTGAATCGAGCCAGGGCGGATATTGCTGGTATAGGCACGCTCGATGGCTGTCGTTTGTCCCTCCTTGCGGGGCGCCCACAGCGACTTTCCGCGGCCATCAGCCGAAATTCCGATGCCGCGCACGATTGCGTGAATTCGGTCTCCATCGGCTTCTGCTTGCGGTAATGACTTTATCACTAGCGCCACATATCCTTCAGAGCTGATCAAACCGTCGGCGAGTTCGTCAAAGGGACGCGATATTGAGGCGCTGCAGGACTGTGCGTGCGAAAAAAGAATCAAGCTGTCCGTCTTGTTGAAGGATGCTCCACCAATAATGGCCATCTCGGTTTGGCCGCTGTGGATCGACAACGCGCCGAGCGCAAGTGCAACAAGCGAAGAAGCACAGGCGGCATCGATGGACAAGTGCGGACCGGTGAGTCCCAGGCAATGGCTGACAATGCCCGCGGCGAACCCGGCGTCGACCCAAGGTTTGCCTTCGGATCGTCGAGGACGGGAATCTGTCAACTCTTGCAGGAGCACGCGTTTGACATCGGCGATTCCCAAGTCTTTTCCGTTTGCGATACAGTCGATCAGTCGCACATAATCCTCAGCTAGCGCGCGGTAGGCAATTTCGCCACCGAGCGTCGAGCCGCCACTATGGCCGACAAATACTCCCACATTTCGATTGGGAAGGTTGCGTGGGTCATAGCCAGCGTGTTTACAGGCACGCGCGGCTACTTCGCAGAAATTCAGATGGCACTCATCCCAGTTACTGGCCTCAGCCCGGTCTATGTTGAGTAGCGACCAGTCCAAGTCTCGCGGTGCAACGAAGCCACCGATGTCTGCATAGGTTTTGCCTCGTACACCTTTCTGCGCATCGAAGTACAGATCGCGATCGATTCTGGAGTCTGGCATTGACCCGATTGGATATGTGCCATGCTGCAGAAGCTTCCAGTATGCCTCCAGTCCGTCTGCTCCCGGCAAACGACAGTCCATGCCCACGATTGCTAGAGGTCTATTGAGCCAGTTTTCAGTTGCACTTGCCTGGGCGTAGGTAGACATGATGCGAGTTCAAGGAGCATGCCGGTATAAACGGCTAGGGATCCAAGGGCATGGGACGGTTAGGGTCAACAATTTGTGATAGCCAGCCCTCCATTGTTGTGGCCGCGCTAGTTAAATTGTAGCCTTCGATTGTCAGGTATCCCTTTTCAATTGCGTTCGGTAGGGTGTTTGTACCGGTTATGCAAGCCGCAAGGGTTGTGAGTGCTCCGGTACAGCGAATTGTCGACTTGTCTTCTTCCTCTGGATATTTCGATACAAACCAAGTATTCCTCTGTTTTGCGTAGTACAGGGGCTCGATGGCCCCAGGGCCCAACAGTCGAAGTTGGATGAAGCAAGCGGCATCAGTTGGATTTCCCTGGGGAAGTCCTTGAAGCGCAGCGATGATCTTCTGAAAAGGCAGCTCCGGAAGGGCTGGTCTCGGCCACCCAAAGCCGCTGTCCATCGCATATCTTGCCATATTTGTCAGCATCGTCAGATCCACGGCCGGACAGGGGAGCGATGCTCTCAGCAGTTCCGAGTTCGCAGTGTCGAAGCCCGGGTCGCTATTGAAGTAGGATTGGTAAACATGCATCTGCTGACTGAAGTCTTCAGGAGTCGGCAGCTTGGATAACCCCTGCGAGCGCGATGCAGGTTTTGCGAAGCGTTCGCCAATTGCGGTCACGATGGCTGACTGCATCGTTTCGCAAGGAACTGGTTGTGGGTTGGTCCAGTGATAAATTACAGGACCTGCGTTGATGGCTGTCGGCGCAGATGCAATGTGTGCAATGCAGGCCGCGACCCAATCAACGGGTACTAAGTTTTTTGAATCGCTGGGCGAGAGTCCAAGCTGTTGGCGAAACCAATCCCCAGCTTCCTTTGAGAATCCATTGATCCTGGCAAACTGAGCTCCAATTTGGAGTGGTGCATAGAAGCCATGGAAAGTTGAGGTAAAAAAGTTCTTCGAATCGCCAACGATGATACTTGGTCGATGGATAACTGTTGGAAAGTACGTTTGGCTCAGCACCATCGACTCAGCAAGAATTTTGCTTTTTTCATAGTCGTTTCCCCCTAGCGAAAGTTCGTGCACGGGGCGCTCTTTAATGACTGCGGCTCCCGAACGCGAGCCGACGTAAGCTGTGGAAACATGGTGGAAAGCGCAGACTTGCAGCTCCCGACAGAATTCGAGTAGCTTTCTAGACCCTTCAACGTTGGTGCAGTATGGTTCTTCGGTTGATTCGTTTTTGGTAAAGCGAATACTGGCAGCGCAATTTACAACCGTTAATTCGCACCGCCGCAGCAACTCGATATCTTCGGAGCGAGTGATGCCCAATTGGGGCTCATGCAAGCTGCCCACGATGACTCGTGGACGAGGCAGCAGGCCATCCTTTTCGAACGGCTGCAAGGCTTGCTCGACGCGTCCTCTGGCTTGGACCGCATCCTGGCCACGAACCAGTGTCGCTACTGTCTTTCCGCGTTTTAGCAGCTCTGCTAAAACGAAGCGACCAACCAGCCCCGTAGATCCAGTAAGAAAAATAGCTTGGTGCAATGCTTAAACCAAAAGCAAGGAAGGTGAGTTGAGGAGCATGGCCAGGTGGCTAGCGGCAATTGATTTCAACCACCCCGAAAGTTGGTTTTAATCACTGGCGTTGCTTTGAGCATTATAGTTGCCGACGAAATTTGCGCTGCGAAAGAGTTGGGGCGTCGCGGCAATAAACTGGACGCAAGGTACGAAAAAAGGCTGAGACGCAACTGGTCGTCTCAGCCTCAGGAACTCCACTGACCATGCATACTTCTACTGGATGAAGTAGCTGAAGCTTATGACATTCAGAGCACTATTGCTGAACGACTCGCCCGGTTTGAAGTGCACGAAGATAAAATCGCCAGCCATGATTTTGAGCCGCTCTTGTGGATTCTTCATTGCTTGGGTCAGGTCAACGCGGATTGGTAATTGCTGCCCATTGGGGAGCTTGCGAAGTACGAGAGCTCTGCTGGGAGGAACCACATTGCCTACACCGTTGGTGCGAATCGAAGCTGTTGAGCCGCCGCCCGGAGCACCAATACTGCCTTGTGCCAGCGCGATCGCTTCGAGAATATCGAGGTCTTCATCGCGAGGCAGTGGGATTTGGCGTCCTGGAAGTAAGCCCCCGGTATAGAAATATTCGTCTCGTCGCGGTTCGATGTAAACGACGTCGCCATCGTGCAGAATCACATCTTGCTGCGTGAAGGGAATCGGTTCGCTGGGGCAGAGCTTCATTGGGATGCGAATGGCATCGACGTGCGAAGCCATGCCGGAAATAATCTCGCTCGGATTCTCACCATTCTTTATACGCTCTCGCAATGCGTCTTGATCAACGTCTTGCATTAATGACTTGCGCAGAATCCAAACTTCGTTGTAGGCATCGACCCCGGGTAATCCTCCGGACATGGCAATCGCGTGCAACACGTCGCTTTCATAGATCGGCAAGTCAATGACTTCCGCGCTTCCGCGTTTGTGCTGGATAGCATCGCCGGGACGTATCATGTTGGCAGATTCCAGCGATGCGTCTTCTCGCAAGACCATAATTCGATTGACGCGGCTGCGGAGTAAGACCACGTTGACGTGATCGTTGCCTTCCTTGACTATTTCACTCTTTACATAGGTGTCGCGAATCTTCTCGGCAGCTTCCGCCAGGGTCAAATTTTGGACATCGATTGGCTTAACAAGCGGCATTTGCAGCGTACCATCAAACTGCACGTGGACGGGCAAGCCGAAGCTCGGTGCGTCGATTAGTCCACCCGGTGGGTAGTACAAATTAGACAACGATGCTTGGCTATCGATGATTGGCGGAAGCGTTTTGGGATCAGGCGGTATCAAACCCTGCACTGTAACAGCTAATACGTCGCCGCTACCCAGCAAGTGTTGAGCAGGAAAGTTGCCACCAAGCATCGAGAAATTGATCGGATTCAAATTGCACTTTGAGGGTGCTTTGAACTGTTGCGGAAGCCGGCTGGCTGGAACCGCATGCTTGGTGAAAGTGATACAGCCCGTGCTACCACCCGCCACGATGCAGGCGAAGCTGAGCCAAATAAGCTGTGCAGCGCGAGTTGAATTCATTTTCAGGAACCTTCCTTGGTATTGTTGTCTAGCCGCATGCTTCCGTGAGCGGCTAGGTATTGTTGCATGTGCCGCGCGGAGCCTATCGGCGAGTCTCGTAGCGAGCTGGTGTAGCTGATAAATCGGATGGGCCAATAAGACCCAGGCTAACTGGTCGAACTGCATCGAACTCGGCTGGAGCTGGCTCGGTATACTGAGCTGAGCTGTCCGGAGTTGGATACGAGTATTCGGGAGATGGAGCAGAACAACCGGCGGATGACTCACAGCCTGCTGCGCACTGACAAGGATCGGCGGAATAACACTGTCCGCAGGCCGTCTTGTTCACGACAGGTGCAGTTGCGCTCGTCGGTACGTCGTTGAACGCGGGATAGCCGCATGATTCCGCAGCAGCCATACCTACCTGGTATCCCTTGAACCAGTTCTGGACACAGACTTGTCCTTCGCAGCACTGGTACTTGGCATCCCAATATTTGGGTGGCGGTACAGGTGGAAGTTGACAATCTTTGCCCGTCGAGATGTCAAAGAAACCGGCTTTGTAGCCAGCCTCATAATCGCATCCCAAGCGAACTCTTTGATCGTGATCGTGGTTTTCAAACCAAGCTGTACTCGCTCGGGCTTTATTGGTGTGCGCATACTGCCAGTCCTGCAGACTAGCGACGCTTACGCAGCCACTAAACGTTGCAGTGATTGCCGCTGCCCATGCGAGAAGAGCCATGCGTGGCGTAGCCATGCGGGCACCTTTCAATTCGTCATCCCTAACTGGTAAAGAGGTCCCGCGAGCCATAGGCCACGAGACTGTCGGATCCGTCCGACTTTTATTTCTGTCGAAGCAGGTATCGTCGCGGTCGGATTTGTGATGCGAGTAATTCTCGTTGGCGCGTCAGGACTGGTTCCAAGCAAAACTTAGTTAGAATTGGCATGGTTTGCCAGAACGGTATAACCCAACCCCCTGCGGGCGTTGGGAAGTCGAAGCGACGTCTGTGCTAAGCGCTACCAACGTCAATTCGTGACTAGGGGGACTGGTTGTAGCGATTATTCGGCCGGCAGATTTAACTTTTGGTCGATGATTGCACCCAGGACTTGCGGCAAATTCGTTTCGATGCCTCCCTGCCATTTCTGGGCTGCGCAGTACTCCTCGATAGTCGTCATTGGAAAACTGGCTTGTTTGGCGATTCGATAGTTCCGCGTCGCGCTAGTTTTGGGATATAGGCCAGTTGAGTCATATTCAGTCACTGCAATTCTTCCCAGAATGCTGCATTGGTCTGCACTGGTGGGGCGGCTTGCCCTGCGCACGTGGTTCAGTAACGTTCTAGACTCCGACGTGACAAACACGTGGCACTCCAGTTGTTTCTCGCCAACCGAATCCGTGAACTCGCGTCCCTGAATGAAGGCAAATTCAAAAACTTCGTCCGTTTCCTTGCCAATTGGCCGCAAAATGTCCGCTCGGAAGACGAGCACAATGGTGCGGAAGTCTTCAGGTTTTTTAATTCTTTTTTCTTCTGGGACGAAAAGCCCCAGGCTGTGGAATTCGCGAATGCTTGCGGAGACAAGTGGTTCGAAGCTCTGGGTAAGCTTGCTGCCGCGGAACTGAGCGGTCAGGGCTAGTGGGCGGTCATGAAAATAAAGTTTTCTGTCCAGCAGGTCGCGTCGCACGCGAGCTTGGATGGAAACAAAGTGATCTTCCAAGTATCCGGCAATCGTGCCGCGGCTTAGAGCTGGCAGCGCATCGCGATCTGCCCGCTCAAACTCCAGGCCCACCGAAAATAAATCGCGCCGGGATGACGCTAACGGCCGACTGTTTCTCGCATCGGTTCGGTCGCGCTCGGTAAGAAAGTTGACAAATGAACGAACTTCCATCGATTCACCGGGCGGAATAAGTTCACAAGCACTGCCGCGGCTGCTTCCAAAGGCTCTTTCGACCTCGCGATCGGACATCGGGAGTCGCGAGATCATCTTCAGTTCCCCAAACTCATCTATCGCCATAGAGGGGGTTGGGTTTGCAATGCATAGAGTGAAGCCGACCAGGCACAACCAGCAGTTGGTGGAAAACTTGGACAGGTGCATGAATCGTAATTTGAGGGGGTAAAGACAGGAAATTACGCCTACAGGTTGGCCACATTGTAACTCAAGCGGTGTTGATGAGCGAATGCTTGCGTGATTCTAATCCCCAGAATAGCGTGTTTGGGACACTAGGGAACTTTTCGGAACCTTTAATCCTCAAAGCTCGGTCACTGAGTTGGGTTTACGGAATGCAAGCTGGGCGATTTAGACGCGAGAGTGGTGCTGTTTGTAGCGGAAAAGCTGGTCGTTGATCGGTACTCCTTGCCACATATGTTCAGCAGTTCGTTGAAATCACAGGCACTCCAATTACAATCCAACTCACAGTGCACTGTTTTCCTAAAACCCCTAATCCACCCGGATTCGCCTTTTGTCTCGTCGGTGAACGCCGGTACGACACTGCAAAACGGCTTTTCACCCGTGGGATTAGGGTTGGTGCTTGCTACCCCAGCCGCTGTCACTCAGCGCTTCGTCGAGAGGTTTTTAAATGGCCATTGGTGGTTTGTCAAAATCGCGTAACCTGTTGGCAATCAATCGCTTGCAGAAACGTCAGAGCGTCCGTCGCGTCTTGCTTGAGACGCTCGAACCGCGGCACCTGATGGCAGTCGGTCCTCAGTTGATTGGGATTCAACCCAACACGGGCGATCTTTTGCAGAACGGCGAAGTTTTGCAAGTTTCACCGCGCGAGTTGGTGTTTCGCTTCAATGACGGAGCAGGCATCGATCCGGCGACGTTGGGTGGCATTCGAGTGGTCCGCAGCGGCGAGGATGGGGTATTTGAGCGGGCTTCAGTTGCCACCGACTTGGGAACGGGTGGGCAGACGCTAGTGGAGTTCTATGCGCAGACTGCGGGCCAGTCAGGAAATGGCATTCAGCTCCGGTTCACAACAGCTTTTAGAACGGACACGCGCGATCCTGTGCTGCGCGTAGCGGGTCGTCAAATCGATATTGAGCTCAATACAAATCCATCATTAACGACCCGAGTTGAAGATTTGCTTCGCGTTTTTGATCGCAATGCGGGGACGGCGGCAACGAGTTTGGTTTTTGCATTGCCGCTCCGCGGCTCTCAGACGATTGCGATCGGTTCAACCGTAGATACTTCGCGGACGTTGGTATTGAGTGGTGCGAATGCCGCCAAGGCAGCCACGAACTTTGGATTAGGCAACAGCTTGGAGGTCCGATTTGTTGCCCGAGATGGCGGCAATACCGGTCTAGGCACCAGCATTAGCGTATCAAGCGTCGATCGTGGTGGAGCGGGCTTGCCGACCGTGACAGTTAGCGGCAAGACGATCAGTGTCGTGCTCAACAGCAATCCTCGGTTTGCGACAACTGCCCGCGAGTTTGTTGATGCAATCAACTCTAATACTGCAGCGGCTAGTCTGCTTGAGGCTCAATTGGTATCGGGTTCAGGAGCAACTCGGATTGGAGCTGCGTCGACTGCTTATTCGCCGATCACTCTGACGGGAGTGACGGACATCGAAGTCATACCGGGCTACATTGGGTTAGGGGCCAACAATCGCGAAGTCGTTTTGCGTTTTGCGGAACCGCTCCCCGATGACAGCTACCGCATTGAAATTCTTGGCCAGGGCATTCGCACCCTGCGCAATCTTGCTGGTGAGCCATTCAATATGGGTGTCTCGAGCTCGGTTGCGTTTGAGCTCGAATTGGGTGCTCAGATTCTTTCGGTGGTCCCACAGCCGGTCACGCGCGATCCGTCTACAGGGGCGATCAGCTGGACTCGAAAAGATGAGATCGATATTTATTTCAGCCATGACCAACTTATCGATATCAAGAGCATCGTGAGTGTCAACGGCTTGACACTCACCCAGCTTAAGGCTGAACGCGCGGGTGTTCTGTATTTGCAGAACAGCGATACGATCGTTTTTGCTGGCGGACGGACTCAACGAGGAGTGCTTGATCCCGAGTTCTACCAATTGATCGATTCCAAGGGGACTCTCGATACATCCGACGATGTGGCAGCAGAAAAGCCAACTCGCATTCGCTACTATCCTGACGCGGATCGAGTTTCATTGCGTTTTCAAAAGCCGCTTGATGAATTCGCGACCAATGGGGGTGAATTGCGACTACGCGTCGGTACGAACGAGCAGGGGCTAGCGGCGCCGGTCGTGTTTAATGCAGCTAGCGATCCTGCTGATACATTTGCAGGTTCGCTCGATTTGACGACTGCTGCAGGAACTCCTTGGTCGAGCAGTAGTGATGGTAGCCAGTCGATCTTGATCAATTCGACAATCGAGAACACGACGCCATTTGTACTCGATTTCCCTGGTGGAAACGATGAACCGGGAACCCGGCAGATTCGGATGCAGAGCAATTTGCGGTTGGGTGCAGATAATGTCGATGGCATCAGTACGATTTTTTACAACTTCCAAGGGCAGTTAGGCTCGCTTGGTGGTTCGGCACTTTTGAATGCGATCACTGAACAGCAAAAAGTTCGCGTGCGGGAAGTGATGAGTCTGTACGAGCAGTATCTTGGCATTCGCTTTGTCGAGAGTCCGAGCTTGGGAATGACCATTGCTGTAGGCGATATGAGAGCTATTACGCCGTTTCCCGATGTGGCTGGTGGACCCGCGGGTGTCGTGGAAGGTAATCAACCAGGCTTTACCGCATATGAGGCGGGAACGTTGGCGAGCGGACAGCCAGCCACTGTGTTGGACTCGCAGGATTTTTCTTCTTCGACAGTCAATAACTTTGGTGGAACGTTTACGCGTGCGGCCATGCAGGCCATTGGCAAGCTCTTGGGACTGGGCGACTCTGACGAACTCGAGCAGCTCACGGTCCAGTCATCGAACGCCATTTTTGCTCCGGGCGTTGGGACTGAGATCGTGCTGCCGGGTGACGCTGATATCGTGCACGGACAATACTTGTATCGTCCGGATAGCAAAGATATCGACCTTTATCAGTTCAAGTTACCGGTCGCAGGCAAGCTCTCGATCGAGGCATTTGCCGAACGCATGAGCTCGGCAAGCTTGCTCGATTCCCAGATTCGCTTATTCCAGGAAACCTCCACTGGCTGGAATGAAATCGCAGCCAACGACGATTACTACAGTTCCGATTCCTTCTTGGAGTTGGAACTTGGCAGCGGCAATTATATTGTCGGCGTGAGCGCTAGTGGCAATTCGAAGTATGATCCGTCGGCTCCCGATTCTGGCTTAGGAGGTCGTTCGCAAGGGAATTATCAATTGCGAATGGACTTTCAGCCCCCTGCACCGTCGGTGTTGCGAGACGCTGACTCGGGTGTGGGCACAGCCGTAGACGGAGATGGCGACGGAAGTCCGGGCGGAGTATTCAATTTTTGGTTCCGGCCATCCAACGACGCTACGACGAAGTTTGTCGACAAGGGTGCAGCAAATGGTGGAACAGGATCGATCGGTGCGCCCTATAACCGGCTCAGCGATGCGCTGGATTCCGCGCGAACCGCAAGTCTCGCTGGCACCCCGGGCATTGTAGTGCGTGTCTTAGGTAATGGTGGAGCTGACAGGAATTTTGCAACTAAGGCGGATAACCTGGCTTACGAAATTGGTTTCGATAGTCTTGGAGCCCCGCTGGCCGACGGTACTACCTTTGACGTTCCCAAAGACGTAACAGTCATGATCGACGCGGGCGCAATTCTGAAATTCCGTCGTGCGCGAGTTGGAGTCGGAAGCACATCGGTGAGCGTGGATCGCAGCGGTGGCGCGCTTCTGGTTCTTGGTACGCCAACTCTTCAAACAGCAGCCGGAACGGTATTGACCAATAGTGCTGGTGCTGCATTGTCCGGTAGCGTTGTCATGACGAGCTTTAATGATGTTTCGTTGGGCAAGACCATCAAGACTCCCACGTCCACGACAAATCCAGGAGATTGGGGCGGTATCGATATCCGCAATCGCGTCGACAACTCAAATGGAAATGAGTATTTGGAGAACGCTGGCATTTTCTTGAATTGGGTTAGCAACGCGGATATTCGTTTTGGTGGTGGGCAGGTTGTTGTCGACGGCGTTTCTCAAGTAGTTTCGCCGATTCAAATGGTAGATTCACGACCGACGATTATCAGCAACATTATCAGCAACAGTGCAGATGCTGCCCTGAGCGCTACTCCGAATAGTTTCCTGGAGTCGAACTTTAATTCACCCGCTGAACAAGGTGTCGTTGCGCCATTCACTGTGGACTATGATCGCGTCGGACCCGAGATTCATGGCAATCGTCTGCAGAACAATACGGTCAACGGTCTTCAAGTTCGTGTGCGCACGAACTCTTCGACCCAACTCGAAAAGCTGACCACACAGGGGCGATTCGACGACATCGACATCGTACATTACCTACCTGAGAATTTAGAGATTTCGGGCACACCCGGCGGTGCCCTGCTCGTTCAAACTTCAACGACCACTGAGCAGGTTAGCCGACTGGATGCACGGTTGGTGATTGATCCAGGTACCATTGTGAAGAGTCAAGGTGCGCGGATTGAGTTGGCGTTTGGTTCTCAATTGATTGCAGAGGGAACCCCTGGAAATCCGGTCGTGTTCACGTCGATCAACGATGTGCGGTATGGAGCTGGTGGGACGTTCGATACTGGCAATCGCAAGGGAACGCAGACGGTTAGCCCTGGCGACTGGGGCGGGATTTTCGTAGGCCAAACTTCGAAGGCGAGTGTTGATAATGCGGTTGTCGCCTACGGTGGCGGAACGACTCGCATTGAAGGTGGGTTTGCGGATTTCGGAGCAATCGAGGTACACCAGGGCGATTTGCGTTTGGTCAACAGCACGATTGAAAACAACGCCGACGGCGTGGCGACTTCGGCTGATCCGAATCGAGGCGGACGCGGAACGAATTCCGCAGGTGCCGTTTTCGTTCGTGGTGCCCAACCGGTCATAGTCGACAATATCATTCGCGATAATCAAGGCCCGGCCATCTCCGCCAACCTGAATTCGCTGAACAGTGTCGAAGTCGTGGATGCGGGACGTTCGCGCGGCAGAATTGATTTGGTAGCCGAAGCCGATGGGAATCAAGGACCATTGCTGCGCGGCAATCTAATGTCGAATAATACACTGAATGGATTGGTCGTTCGTGGCGGTAACCTGACTACCGAAGGCGTATGGGACGATACGGATATCGTTCATATCGTTCTCGATGAAATTATTGTTCCAAACTTCCAGACCTACGGTGGGCTGCGGTTGCAAAGTAGTCCGACGCAAAGCTTGGTTGTGAAGCTGCGTTCCAGCGCCAATTCAACTGCTGGATTTACGGCAACAGGTAAACAGCTAGATATCGCAGACCGAATCGGTGGCAGTGTGCGGGTTGTTGGTACGCCGGGCAAGCCAGTAATCTTGACTTCGCTGTCTGACAATTCGGTTTCAGCTGGATTTACTTCTACTGGAACTGCGCAACAGCAAACGGACCAATCCGGTACCGCTGCGGCAGCTGGGGATTGGCGAAGTATTCGGTTTGAAACCAATAGCAATGACCGAAACGTAGCAACGGTGCTTGAGAACGAATCGGCTGCAGCGAACAGTCCCAATGCCAACGGTACTCCGTCCAATAGCCAATACCTGGGTGGATTAGCCCCCAGCGAGTTTGCTGGTGATGAGAATCGTCGGCTTGGATTTGAGGTCCATGGCGCTATTTCTTCGCCAACGGACCAGGATGTGTACAGCTTTGAGGCTCAGGCCGGTACGGAAGTTTGGTTGGACATCGATCGTACGCAGAATACGCTCGACACTATTGTTGAGTTGGTGGACGCCGACGGACGTACATTGGCTATGTCGGACAATTCGTTGGACGAAGAGGCCAATCCCAGTCTGTTGATGCACGTAGCGGAGATTCCGGCTGAGTCGGTAAATCCGCTTCGATTGAGCACTCCTGAACTTTACCTGCAGAGCGCCAATGGTGCTCCAAAGGACCTTTACAGTACGAATCCACGCGATGCGGGTTTCCGCGTGAGTTTGCCTGGCGGACCAGGTACTACCAACCTCTACCACATCCGAGTTCGAAGCAATGGTACGACTAAAGGAACTTACCAACTCCAAGTACGATTGTCCGAAATGGATGAAGTTCCAGGTTCGAGCGTTAGCTATGCTGACATTCGCTTCGCCGCTACAGGCTTGCAGTTAATTGGCGTGCCAGCCAATTCTCCGCTGCTCGGCGAGGGCAATGAAACAGAAAGCAAGGCGGGTGGCAATAACACGTTTGCTACAGCTCAAGACTTAGGTAACTTGCTTCAAACCAATCGTCAGGCGCTGAGCGTTTCGGGCAATCTCGACAGTACGACGGATGTCGACTGGTTCAGCTTTGACATCGATTACCAGAGCATTCGCCCAACTTCGATCCGCGAATATTTTTCTACGATCTTCGATGTCGATTATGCCAATGGTCTGGGACGGCCGGACACCTCGATCTATGTCTTTGATTCCCGTGGTTACTTGATTCTCGGTGGTCTTGGAAGCGATCTGGTTGATGATCAAGCTAGCCCGCTCAACGGAGCCGACAACTCCGATTTGTCTCGAGGTTCCGCAGGCAATCTGGATCCTTATGTAGACTCTTATGAGTTGCCTGCCGGACGGTATTTTGTAGCGGTGACCAATAGCAGCCGTATTCCCGAGGCGATGGATCAATTCACGACGGCTGGCGCGACGAATCCACTGGTGCGTCTACAACCAATCGAAGGCGTGCAATTGATCGCAGAAGACCACGTCAGCTTTAACGGTGGTTCCACGGCCGCGGGACCGATCGTTTCGGACTTGTTTGTAGGTAATTCCGCAGCAGTGCCTTGGACTCTGGGGGATATCGTACTCTATGTTTCTCGCGATGCTGGGGCACAGACGAATCTCTTCACCGTCAATCCATTTACCGGTGAAACAGCGATCGCATTCAATAATCAACAGCCTTTTGACGTCGAGGACATTGCGTTCCGGGCCAACGGTGAACTGCGTGCCTTCGACCGCGGACTGATCGGTCCACAGCCTGCCGACTTGGATACGTCCGTCGACTATATCAATATCGATACCGGCACTGGAACTCATACGGCTGCGGCCAATGCACTGGGGCTGCAAACGTTCCATAACGTGCAGACAATTACCGCGAATCCAGGTCCCCCGCCAACCATTACCATTACCAACACGCCAACGGCCAGCGACGACGGTATCCACCCAGAAGCCATCACCTTCGCGAATATTCTTAATCAAGAATTCGGATTCTTGGCTGGTAATCGCAATCCAAATCCTGCCGTCCTTCCAACTGTTGGCACCTCAAGGCCGTTTGTAGATGATTTCCAGAATATCATCTACCAATTCAACGAAGCCACAGGAGCGGCAGAGGGAGCGGTCAAGACGGGTAACTTGGTTTACATGGGAGCAGGAACCGATATCACCGAGCGCGGTTTTATCGAAACCAATGCACCAGTGGGGGCCGTGTCCACCACGTTGATTGCTAGTGAAGCGACGACGACAGCCGGTGGCTCTCGCTCCTCCCTACTGTCCGACGGCGATACGTTTACGATTCGCGATCTGACTGGACCGGTTGCCGTCAACCGCGTTTTCGAGTTCGATTTCGGCCCGGAAGTGATCGTCAACTACAATCCGAGTGCTGGGCGCGGTGTCCGCGATGGTATGCGTTTCACCTTAGATGGCACGAGCTACGAATTTGATACGGGTAATGTGGTGGTAGTCGATGCTACTGCAGGAAGCCTGTTGTCCGACGGTGCGACAGTTACCCTGACCAACGCGGCAGGTATTAGTCGGACCTACGAGTTCGATAGCAACGGTGCGTTAACTGCGCCGGGCAATATAGCGGTTCTGTTTGCGGCAGGCACAACACAATCGGGGCTGGCGCAGGCATTGGTAACTGCAGTTAACAGCGACCGTAGTTTTGGTATCCGAGCCGGCACAGTCACGGGTACTGGTCGCGTGTCCTTCCTCGGTGCTTCTACGACGATTCCTGTGGTTGTAAGCGGAACAGGTCTGTCGGTCGACGGAAATCTGGGCGTAGCGGGTGGAGTTCGTATTCCGATTCTGGAATCGGCGACAGAAAGCGAATTTATTGCGGCGATTGCCACGGCGATGCCAGCAACCATATCCGCCTCCTTCGATTCCGGTCGGATGAATTTCTCCGGTGCCATGAGTGCGGATTTTGGAGATTTAGCCACCACGGGAATATTTAATGTTCTTCGTACTAGCAGCGGCGTAGGTGCGGCGTCCCGGATTCCAATCAACGTCCAGGCCAACGATTCTGCGGAAACCGTTGCCAAGAGAATCGCAGCCGCTGTTAATGGATTGGCGGTGGTCGGTCTTTCCGCAACAGCCAGCGGTACCGAAGTCCGCTTCTTTGCAGCCAGCATTGTTTCGGCTGGTCCACTTAAAGCTGCCGGTGTGGCTCCCGGTGGCTTGATCAAGGGCATTGCCGTAATCGGAAATACGCTATTTGCAGTGAGCGACCGTGGTGGATTGTACTTTGTGAACAATCCTCAAGCACGAACCGGTGGAAGTATTGGAACTTATGTAACCACATCCAGCGATCTTTTGGAAATCAACTTTACCGGTTTGGTCGCCGGTCCAGCGGATACATCACTAACGGGTGGAGTACGAGTGCTGTTCGGCATTGATTCCCTTGGCCGCATTCATGCGTTCGACACCAGTGGAGTGCTGCAGCCCGTATTTGCAAACGGTGCGACCAGCATTTCGACCGGATTGACCGGTGCGAATGGTTTGGCGTTGTCGACTCTTCAGTCTAACTTGTGGAGCCAAACAAACGTAAACGATAATACTAATCGAGAAACCAACCCTGGCCATGGCTTGCTGGCCACACCAAACGGTTCACGGGGCAGTAGCAATGGCGACACGAGCTACTACTTTGGAGACAATACGGCTGTCAATTACAACTTCCCCGGTGGCGCCGCCGGCGCGTTGGAAAGCACCAACTTTAGTCTAGCTGGGTTGAGTGCAGCCGACCTGCCAATGTTGTATTTCAATTACTTCTTGGATTCGGAAAACACGAATGGTGTCAACATGGAGGATGCCTTCCGTGTTTATGCCTCGGGAGAAGACGGCAATTGGCAGTTATTGGCTACGAATAACAGCGACCCGCTGCGTGAATTGGCGATCTCGCCGGATGTTCAAGAGCTGTTTGATAACACCGGTGGATGGCGTCAGGCTCGAGTTCCGCTCGATCGTTTTGCAGGGCAGGAGAACATCCGCTTGCGAGTCGAATTCTCCACGGGTGCTGGCTTCGGTTACGGGCGGACAGGCGGTACAGGTCCGGAGCTGCGTATCAAGGCTGGAAGTGATTTGTTGGATGGGCAGGTACTGTCAATCAACGGTCAACAATTCGAAATCGAAATGGGACCAACGCTGACCTTGCCAGCTCGTGCATCGATCATGAATGGCCAAAGTGTTACCATCGATGGCATTCGCTATGTGTTTACTGATGGAACTGGGCCAGCTGTGGTGGCTCCAAATGTTGCTGTCAACTTGACGCCAACAACCTTGACTTCTGAAGATGTTGCACTGGCGTTGCAGGCAGCCGTCGCCTCGGCAACCGCCGTCGTTCCAGTTGTTGCGGGCTTGAGTTTCAACGAAAACAACGATGTTATTGCCCGTGCCAATGCATCGGGTATCACTGGTGAAACCATTCGTGTGATCGGTTCGGGAACAATCGGCGATCGATTGACAGATCCCGATCGGGACGTCGATATGGTTCGCATTGAATTACGAGCTGGTGCGAGTTTGCTGGTCAACGCTAATACCACTTCGATTGGCAGTGCGTTGAATAGCGTATTGCGACTGTTCGATAGTGAGGGTCGTGAAGTGGCGCGTAGCGCTGCAGGTGCAGGCAGCAGCCAACTCAACTTTGTCGCGGTCAACGGAGGCACCTATTACGTTGGTGTGAGTGGTAGTGGCAATCAGACTTACGATGCAGTGATTCCTGGCCTTACATCAGTTGGCAGCACCGGTAATTATGAGCTGCGGATCGAAGTCCAGCAGCCGCTAATTACGGCCGTTGATGGAAATCGTCTTCAGCTACTCGGTGCATCAGTGGTCAGCGTATCGGAGGGATCACTGATAGGTATTCAAGGTTCTGCTGGCACGAATGGTTTGCCTGTTCGCATCACGGCGAATATGACCGCCAATCAGGTGGCGACCGTTCTCCAAACCGCGATTGCGAATCGATTTGCCAATGGGGTTAATTCTGTTTATCCATTGCGAAGTCAAGACACGCTGGGCTTGACGGGACTCAATGTCAATAGTGCTGGGCCCTTTGGTCTGACCACGCAATTCCCAGGAGCAGAATTTACGACGTTCAATTCGCCGGCGCGAGCTCAGGCCAATAACTTCGAAGGTGTCTATGTCGACGATTTCATTATTGGAATTGCCGGTCGCGGCGAGATGGTGCTTGAGCCTCGGGCGGCAGGAACTGGAGTGGCTGGTGACGTAGATTTCATTGCGAATCCAGATGCAACCAACCAGATTTTGACTGGACCATACCAGTTTGAAATTCGTGGTGGCGAAGAGTATGGACGCCCAACTACGGGTGGATTCGTCTTGCAGCAAACATTCCCGTTGAATGATCGCTCGGCTCCTGGGCTTTCGATTCGATTCAACGATGCCTCGCGGATGATAGCCGGACAGACATTTACGGTAGGCGATGGACCGCGCGTTGTCATCTTCGAGCTGGATGACGTAAACGATGGCATTGCAGTCGCTGCTGGCCATGTCGCATTGCCATATAGCACAGCGGTTGTCCAGGCATCGGGAGAAACGGTGTCGGAGGCAGCAGAAATCATTGCGGCCCGTTTCCGCGACCTGCTCAACTCGCCTGCCATTCAAGAGTTGATCAATGTGACGGGCAATCTGCTAAACAACGATCGTTTTGGTGCGACCAGTGATACCGTGGTGTTGATCGGAAATGCGACCGCCGACGTACCGTCCGATGTAGGACAGAAATTGGTAAGTACCAACTCCGGTGGCGCAAACCGCAATCGTCCTCAGGGCCAGATTGTGATCAATGGAGTACGCGTCAGTGATTCGGCGAACTTTGGTGCGACGGTGGAAGCTGCTGCACGCGATGCGGCAACCAACGCTCCGCAGACCGGCTCGCCACGAAACACGATTACTCTGAATACGGAGCAATTGACCACCGGCGCCGTGATCATGAACAGCGAATTTTTGTTCAATGCAAGCGGTGGTATTAGCGTCACGGGTGATCCGCAGTTTACGACCGTTGGAGCGCCGGATGGCTCACAAGCGTTCGTGCGACTGGTTAATAACACGATTGTTGGGGGCAGCATCGCGGGAGGAGCAACGCCAACATTTACGGCTGGCGGAACTGGCATCAACGTCACAGGAAATGCAACAGCAACTGTTTTGAATAATGTGATTGTGAACTCCGCAGTTGGTATCAATGTCGATGTCTCGAGCGATTCGACGGTCATTGGTGGCACTGTTTATCAACTCAATGGTGCCAATGTAGGCGGTGTCGCTACGCTGGGGCAGTTTCCGTCAACACCAGGTAGCAGTACGCAGATTTTCCAAGATATAGCCAACCGCAACCTATACCCGGCTGCTGGATCTGCCGTGATTGATAGTTCGATCGATTCGTTGGAGGATCGGCTGGCAATTGTCGCGGTTAAGGAACCGTTGGGGCTTTCGGCATCACCAATCCTCTCACCCGATTTCGATATTAACGGCCAGTTGCGGGTGGATGATCCAACTGTAGATACACCTGCAGGACTAGGAGAAAGAGTATTCAAAGATCGGGGAGCGCAGGATCGAGCGGACTTTGCCGGTCCTTCTTTAGTGCTGCTAAATCCCGTGGACAACGATTTTGGCGGACTCGACAGCAATCCTGCGGATGGAATCGTCGAACTTACTGGCGGTACACTCCGCTACTTCGATATTCTGCTTGAGGATGGATTAGAACCAAGCGATCCTAGTCGAGGAGCGGGAGTGGATCACTCGACCGTCAATTCGAGCTCGGTGTTAGTTTTTGGTCCGAAGGTTGTTGACGGTGTTCGTTTACAGAATCAACCTCTAATCGAGGGACGCGATTATGTGTTTGGCTATGATTCGACCAACGGTATTATTCGCTTAACGCCGCTTGCTGGGATTTGGGAGCCAGAAAGTGTCTATACGGTTCGCTTCTTAAATACAGGAGCTAACGCATTTATTTCTCAAGCGAACTACACGGACGGCGAGCAGATATCGATTGTCGATTCGACTGGAAAGCAGACACTATTCGAACTCGATTTCGGATATGTGGTGACAGTTCCTGCTCCGCCTGCCGACCCAACTACGCTCGATGGCACAACCTTTGTTGTGGATGATGGTGCGAAACGGGTCGTGTTCGAGATCGACATCGACGGCATTGTCACCACGGGCAATACCGGAATTGACATTTCGTCGGCATCGAATTCCGAGGGCGTTGCCCGGCTCATTCAGAACGCGATCAACAATGCGGCGCTCAACTTAACCGTAACTGAAATTGCACCAGGTGTGTTACAGATTCAAGGATCGCGTTTGGTTTCTGTCGATCCTGTTGATAGCGGTTTGATTGTGGTAGGAAAGCCGGGTGTGCAGACGCAGTTCGGCATTTTGATACCCCAGCAAGCCGGACTGCCTTTCGGCTTGGTAGACGGACAGACGTTTACAATCAACCGCACCGGAACTCCAGTGACATTCGAACTGGACACGAATGGAGCTGTGCAGACTGGTAGTCAGGCTGTTGCTTTCGCGGTCGGCGCTTCGACAGACACGGTTGCCGCGGCCTTGGTTAGTGCAATTCAAGCTGCCGCTTTGGGGCTGACGCCCGTGAATGCGGGCAATGGTCTGGTCACAATTGGCGGCGATTCTGCAACTGTGCTCGATATGTCGCAGACAGCTTTGGCCCAAAGTGGATTGCCGGGCCAACCCGCTGCGACGGCGATTAGTGTTTCCGCGGCCAATCAAAGTTCTGAGACCATCGCGGCCCTCATCAAACAGGCGATCGATGCGCAGAACCTGCCAGGTGTGGTCACCACTCTTTTCGGCGATCGAATTCTGGTCGAAGGAGCGACAAGTGCTTCGGGCATAGGCGCCGTGTCGATCAACGCCATTCGCGATTTGGCTGGAAATCCGATAAAGTCGAATCAAGTCGACGGCAGCACCGAGGTCACGATTTTCTTGGGAGAGGGCCTAGATTACGGCGATGCTCCAGCGCCATACATTTCAAGCAGCAATGACAATGGTCCACGCCACACGGTCCTGAACTCGCTCAGCCTGGGGGCCAGCGTTTC
>JBGSTP010000187.1:0-21860 GCA_041736515.1 Pirellulaceae bacterium | reverse complement strand
AATCGCCGACCACGCTCATGCCATCCATCAGCGGACCTTCGATCACGCCCAAACAACGGCTCGATAACCGCCGCGCTTCCTCGGTATCCTCCTCCACGAATTTATCGATACCGCGAATGAGCGCATGCTTTAATCGATCAGCGACACTGGCCTCGCGCCAGGAAAGATCCTCTGCCGCAGAAGCCTTGCCTTTGGATTTGACACGCTCAGCAAACTCAAGCATGCGCTCGGTTGCATCGTCGCGTCGATTGAGCAAAACGTCTTCTACGCGTTCTAATAGATCTTTTGGAATTTCTTCGTAGACTGCCAGTTGTCCCGCGTTGACAATCCCCATATCCATGCCAGCGCGGACCGCGTGATACAGAAAGGCCGCATGCATGGCTTCGCGAACATAGTCGTTCCCTCGGAACGAGAAACTGATGTTGCTCACACCTCCACTGACCTTGGCTCCGGGACACAACCGTTTGATCTCGCGCGTAGCCTCGATAAAATCGACTGCGTAGTTATTGTGTTCTTCAATTCCGGTCGCAACCGTGAGGATGTTGGGGTCAAAGATTATGTCTTCGGCGGGAAAGCCAACTTGCTGAGTCAACAGATCGTAGGCTCGTTTGCTGATGCGAACCTTTTCGCTCTTGGTGGTCGCTTGCCCTTGCTCGTCGAAAGCCATGACAACCACTGCAGCGCCGTAACGGCGAACTAGCTGAGCTTTTCTTAGAAACTCAACTTCGCCATCCTTCAGGCTGATCGAATTCACGATCGACTTGCCTTGCGTGTTTTGCAATCCGGCTTCGAGCACCTCCCATTTACTGCTGTCAATCATCACGGGCACGGCCGCGATGTCGCTCTCTCCTGCAATCAGCCGCAAGAAACGCGTCATCGCTTCAGGACCATCCAACAACGCATCGTCCATATTAATGTCGATGATGGTCGCGCCACCGACTACCTGCTGACGAGCAACCTCCACGGCCTCTTCAAAGTTATCGTTGCGAATTAGACGAGCAAAAGCCCGCGAGCCAGTTACGTTGGTGCGTTCGCCAATCATCGTAAAGCTAGCCTCAGGGCGCAGCACTAACGACTGTGTTCCACTGAGACGCGTGTAGATCGGCGACTCCGACTCTCGGTGCGGGCGATATTTAGATACCTCTTCCGCGATAGCGCGGATGTGGTCTGGGGTCGTTCCACAACACCCGCCTACAATGTTGACCCAACCATTGGATGCAAATTCTCCGACTAACTGCGACATTTCCCTGGGTCCAAGATCGTAGCCACCCATTTCATTGGGCATGCCGGCGTTCGGATAACAACTAATGGGCACCGCCGCGATCTTCGCGAGTTCTTCCACAAAAGGCCTCATGATCTGCGGCCCGAGGGCGCAGTTCATCCCCACACTAAACATGGGAAAGTGACTGACCGCGTTCCAAAATCCTTCGACGGTTTGACCGCTGACAAAGGTTCGCCCTCCCTTGTCAAAGGTCGCACTAATCATCACCGGAACACTGTTGCCGCTATCCGAGAAATAGCGGCTAATTGCAAACAAACAGGCTTTCAAGTTCAACGTGTCGATCACTGTTTCCGGCAACAGCAAATCCACTCCTGCCTCCACCAACGCAGCTACCTGCGAGTAATAGGAGTCGACCATCGTTTGGTAAGTCGTATTGCGGTAGGCAGGGTCGTCGACGCGAGTGCTGATCGCGGTCTGCTTGGTAGTTGGTCCAATACTGCCAGCCACAAATCGCGGCTTGCCGGGAGTTTTCTGTGTGAACTCCTCCGTCGCACGACGGGCGCAGTCGACCGCAGCAAAGTTAATTTCGCGCACCAGTTCATCCGGCAAACCGAACTCCTCCATGCCAACCAGGCTCGCTCCAAACGTATTGGTTTCAACAATGTCTGCTCCAGCCTCTAAGTATTGCCGGTGTATTTCCGTGACACTCTTGGGCTGAGTCAGACACAGAATATCCGTGAAATTCTTCAAATCCTTGGTGGTGTCGTGCCCCGCGAACCGCTCGCCCCGCACCCCCGCCTCATCCAACTTCAGCCTTTGAACCATGGTGCCCATGGCGCCATCGAGTACTAAAATTCGATCGCGAACCAACTCGCGGACCAGATCCGCACGACTTGAACGACTGGGCATAAGCCACCTAGACTACAAAAGCATGAATTGACATAAAGCGGACAAAGGTGCGCCGCATAGACTATCGGATCGAATCCGGCCAATCTGAGGCAAGGGGGAACTCAAAATTGCGATTTCTGCACCACACAAGCTAGCGGATGGCACCTCAAACATCCATCCGTCCATCCGGATGGTTGATTATTCGCACAGCGACGGTGCAAGTCAATACGAATAGCTATGGGTTTCAAGGGCATTTCGAGCCACACCCCCCAACGGCGCACTATCCCACCTAACCCTAAAAGTCACCGCAACAGTTAAAAAACTCAAGGCCGTCACATCCGGCACCGATAACTGAGGACAGGGCTTTTTGTAAACAGTCAACGCGCTTCGCAATTAAACGACTTGATCTACTTGCTCCAATTCATGTAGTTAAAGGCCGGAGGTTCCACGCTCCTAAACGGTAGCGTTCTCCAGCTCCAATGCAGGGAAGGAATATCATGCCTCGGATGGCATCGACTCGAAATACTGAATGGAATCGAAACCGTGCACGCCCAGCTTCCAGAGAGCTGGCTTCACAGACACCGGTGCTTTTGCGATTACCGATCGTTCAGTCATTGGTTGCCGATGAAGCCGAGCGTCAGCCTCTCCCTGCCAGCACCGCCTCGCCGATGACCCATGCGAGTCTCGTTTCAGGGGCCAATGTTTCCGCGTCACCAACTTTCGCGCCTCCAACTATCGTTCCGCCTCCAGTGACGGCTCAGCCTAGCCACATACCAGTCGCCAACACTGCGTCTTCGCAGGCGACTTCCGCTTCCTGGTCGCAGCCCACTCAACAGGCGGCTGCGTTCCAAACGGCTGCGAGTGCTCCTACTGATAACGCCAGTCTTGCACCGGTCGCGACAGCCGCGCCGCTCGCGTCCGTCGAACCTCACCGCACCTGGTGGGAGCATTGGTCGAGCGGGGTCGTGCTCATACTGCTGATCATCGCGCTGGTAGCGGCGAGCATTATTGCGCTAAACGACGGCAACAAGAACCAAGCCGAACAATACGCCAATGCCCCCCAGCCAGAATTCGTCGGCGACTTCGACCTGTCGCAAATTCAAATCCCCGATATTACTCTTGCACCAGCGGTCCCAACCCCTGTGCAACCCCAGCTCCAAACCGAATTGGCCGCCGAAGTCCAGACTCAGCGCATCCAGCCGAACCAGGTTGCAGTTGACGAATACCAAGGAATCCTAGCTCCGCCCGTCGCATCCAATGCGGTTGCTTCATCCGATGAACCACAACTTGATTCACAGCCAGCTCCCCAGGCGGTTTCCAACTCCCCGCTCGCCCCAAATTCGGCCACCTCGTCTGTTGGCGAGATGAGCCTAGCCGCAAACGGCGGCGGCGGCGATCAACCGCTTCAGGGGCAACCGCAGCAGGGGCAACCGCATCAGGGGCAACCGCAGCAGGGACTGGAGCTGGAAAGCATCGATCTTTCGGCTCAGGTTGTTCAACACGCCCCCTCCGAAGCGAGTTCCGTTGAGGGGACAGGAACGGAACCTGGGCAAGAGCAATCGAACATGCCAACCAAACTGCCTGTCCCAACTAGTCCGCAGGTCAGTCTAGCGCAGCCAATCGGATTTCAAGCTCCCAAGCTATTCGAACCAACAACAATGCCGCAGGCTCCGCATAAATCCGATGTCCCCACACATACGGCCAGCAGTCCTGCGAACTTGATGCAGCCCGTCGGTGCCAGCCCAACACTCTATGACGGTGCGGCCTCTCCGGTTCAGCAGAGCGTTACGGCTGGCACACCGACCACTACGGGCCTGCCCGTCGATACCAATTTGCCGAGCCTATCCGCGCTGCTGACTTCCTCATCAGCTCAACCCACATTTACCACCGCTTCTCATAGTCAACCGGTTATGACCACACCTTCACCTAACACGACGCCCAACACCACGCTGATGACACCTGTTACCGCATCCGTCGCAACTCCATCTCCCGTGCTTCCTGCGGTCACTCCCTCGGCTACACCGGAGCTCGATGCGGCTGCAATTATTCAGGCCTATTCGCGATACATCGAAATCAACAAGTCGCAAAACGAAGTTTCGCCGAATCGCTACTCGACACCAGTGCCTACGAACATGCCGACCAGCCCGTCAACGAGCGGCGGGTTCACTCTCGGTGCACCCCAATAGGCGACCACTTAGTATCCCGACCGATAACGCAATCCAACGCTTGACAAAAAGTCAGGAACTCGCCATGTCAAAGAGTCTTAACGATGCCTTCCTTCGAGCCTACTCTAAAGAGAAAGCTGCGGAGGCCCAACGCAAATCTGCCGAGCAAAAAACTGTCCCGGCACCGTCCCAACCAAGCTACGACGAGTACATCGTTCGCTTTGACACCGCAACCTGCGCTGTGCCTGAACCCCACTTCTTCATTCAGCGACCGGAGAAGGTGTCAGTGTCCGAGAGCCTCGAAACGCTCAGCCAACGCCCTGCCCCGCGACGGCTCGCGGCCAGCCAATCAGCCGCACTCGCGCAATCCGAAGCTGAAAGAGTACGCAGCGAAATTGCCTCGCAAATGTCGCAAGCCAGCTCATGGGAAGATCCGCAGATCGATGCATTCAGCGGTGGTTTTCCAATGATCTCTCCGTTTCACCAGCGGGTACAACCTCCCCACATCTTTGCGCAGGAAACTCGACCATCGCAGGTTGCCAACGCCCGTCAAGAACTTGTGAGTGCACTGGAATCAGAACCGCCGCTCCGCGTTGCCACGGAACCTGTCGAGCCCATCGTGGCTACGCGAAAGCCTCTGGACAAAGAGTTCATCAGGAACGAAACTGCTAGCGTCGAACGCCAGGTCCACGAATTTTCCGCAGACCCTAAGGGCTTCGACCCAGAGACGAAAGCGTCGCCTGCCGTAGTCCGACCACCTCAACTCGAGCCACTTGCAATGCCAGTTCAGCTCGAATCCGCACCAACTCCACCACCTACGCAAGCGGAAGTAAGCGCTCCGCAGCTGCCATCCGCAGAGCGTGTCAGCATTCATGCCGGGAAAGGCGAGATCTTTCGCCTGGATCGACCAAGCTACTCGAGCAGTATCGCCGACGATTCACCGCTTTCCGACAGTGGCGACTTGAGCTCAATTATCGGTAGCTTGTCGGAAAGCCATACTTACTTTGAAATTGAAACCTCGCGCGTTACCAATCACGCCAAACGCCACCAGGTCAACTCGCTCGAAGGCGAACTGCGCCGCGCTAAGGTACGAATCTTCAATCCCGTTTGGGAAGTTGACAGTTTTCAGTGGCCCGAGATCTGCTGCGAACTGTTGGAACAACGGGCCACCAGCATGGACAAAGTTGCCCAGAACCTGGTAGCCGCCTGCCAGGAAGGCTTGCAGGTGCTGGCAGTAACCAGCCCGCAGAGCGGTGCAGGCCGTACAACCGTAGCTTGTTGCTTGGCCAAACTAGCCGGTAGTCGTGGCTTGAACGTGGCTATCGTGGATGGCGACATCGAGAATCCAACGCTCAGCTTTCAAACCAACTTAGATGTGGAAAGCGATTGGAAAATGGCACTCTTCAACGAGATTCCGCTGGAAGAGATTGCCGTGCATTCAATCGATGACCAAGTCACTTTGGTTCCCTTGATCCAGCCGATCGACAATAGCGAAATGTCGATCAGCGATAATCGTATTGAGTCAATGTTGCTCGAGCTGTCGGACAGTTTCGATCTAGTAATTGTAGACATGGGCCACATGGATTCGCCACGCAATCTGGTAACGAGCCTCGGGGAACGTGGTGTGATCAGCGCGGTTGTTGCTGTAGTGGATCACCGCACATCGACCAAGGAGCAAATCGAACTGTGCTTGCGGCGTATTCGACGTACGGGCGTAGCTTCGATAGGCCTGATCGAAAACTTTGCCGCCTAATCACTTGCCCCATTGAACTGACGACCAACAATCCCAGCCGCATGCCACGGATCCGATTATGTACGAATCACACTGGAAATTCTCTGAACGTCCCTTTGAAAATCGGACCGACAGTAAATTCTACTATCCTGCTGAAACCCACCAGGCTGCAATGTTGAAGTTGCACTATGCCATCGAGAACCGCCGCGCGGCAGCGTTGCTTTGCGGCCCCGGAGGCATGGGAAAAACTCTGCTGATCGACGCCCTACAGCGTCAACTTAGCGACAAATTCCGACCAATCCAACACGTCGTCTTCCCGGCGATGAACAGCGGACAATTGGTACGCTACCTGGTCGACCAAGTCGGCACCGACTCCAAGCCAACCACTGCTGAACACGAACATTCGACAAACCGTGGCATGGCCTCGGACATCATCGCCTTTGAGCGCTTTCTAAGAGACAACTTGGCCAAAGAACGACATGCCGTCATTGTCGTCGACGAAGCCCACCTGCTTGAGCAGCATGAACTGCTTGAGCCGCTACGCCTATTGCTGAACTTAGCCGCTATAGACTCCGGCGGCGAATCGGCGTGGACGTTGGTTCTCGTGGGACAACCCACCCTGCTCTCGCACGCGGAACGTTATCATGCGCTCGATGAACGACTTGGCGTTAAGTGTATGCTGAACCGTTTCCTACCAGAGGAAACGACAGCTTATATCCAACATCGTCTGCGCGTTGTCGGGGCCGATGCCGAGGATGTATTCGACTATGCCGCCCTTGAACGCATCCATATGCTGACACAAGGAATTCCAAGACGCATCAATCGCCTGTGCGATTTGGCACTAATGGTCGGATATGCAGAGGACCGAACGCTGATCAACTCCGAAGTCATCGACAACGTGCACAGCGATCTAGCCTCTCCCAGTATTGTTTAACATTCAAACCAAATCATAACGCCAGAAAATACTGACCATTCACCTCAGCGTAAACTTACCCGCTGCGCCTGCGCGAACCTAAGTCGGCGAATTCAATTCGGTCGATAGGACAATCGCCGCAGCCTGTCTTTCCATTGATGTCAGCGGCACCACATCTCGATCCCCGACGCACTCGATGCCGGAGTGAAGTCATGTCCACCTGCCGAGGCAAGCCACGACATCTCTCTAAAGCGCAGGCAAAACTCTCAATCTCGCGGAAGTGAAACTTCCTAATTTTGCGAGTATAATTTCTGGGTTGGCTTTCTCTTTCAGTTTAACCAGCGATGACTGTGAAATATGCGATTTGCCTGTACCAATTGTTCCAAGATATTACAGATGTCCGACACTCATGCGGGCAAGAGGATTAAGTGTCCTAGTTGTCAGGCTGTTATACAAACGCCAGCAGCACCCGCTGCAGTCGAGGCGAAGATCGTTTCATCCAAGCCGACAACCGCTAAACCCGCCGCCAAACCGACTGCGCAGCCAACTTTAAAGCCTGGCGTGCATGTACAGGCCAAGCCCGTGCGGCGGGCACCCACAACGCCGCCGCTGAGCAGCGCACTCGACAGTATTGACTTTGGGCAGCTACCGCCTCCCACACTCAATGCCAATCCGCAATCCTGGCAGCCGCCGCGTGCCAAAAAGAAAGCCTCAAAGTCGCTGGCTATGCCCATCGTAGCAGCAGTGGTTGGCGGACTTTTGATAGCAGCTCTCGGAATCGCAGGCGTCGTTATTTTTTGGTTCAGTCGCTCCTTTGAGGCTCCCCCGGTCAACACGACCGCTGGCGTCAGTCCCGCCACAACCAACGTGGCTGCACAGGACAACAAGGCGACTTTTTCGCTGCCAAAATTTCCCGAACTGGGTGCCGCCCAGTTGCTAGGCGACGTGTCGCTACACTCCATCGACCTGGCCACCGTCAACTCCTCGCAACAACCAGGTTTCGCAACCAAATTGCGAGTATATGTACCAACAACTGCAACAACTCCCAAGTCGATCGCCTGTGTTTTAGTTGCTCCGGCCGGAACAACCCTGTTGCATGGCAACGAAATCGACGACGGCGATTACCACGATGAAACCCTACCCTATGCGCAGGCCGGAATGGCTGTTGTACATTATTCGCTCGACGGTCCATTAGCGGACATGGAATCGTTTACCTCTGAACGACAGATGTTGGATGCAATGAGCAGCGCCTATCAAAAATTCGGTCAGGCCGATGCTGGCATAACCAATGCGCGCATCGCATTAGAGTTTGCGCTCGCTAAGCTACCGCAAGTAGATCCCGCGCGGATTTATTGTGCGGGCCACAGCTCAGCCGCAACGATCGCGTTAGAACTTGCCGCCAAAGAAACACGAATCGCTAAAGTTGCTGCGTACGCACCAATAACTCACTTGGCGGTACGACTAGCCCAACTTAGACAGGAACCGGCATTAATGCGGGTGTTTCCAGAGCTGGATGACTTCATTGCCAACAATTCACCCTACAACCATATCAGTGACATTAATTGCCCTGTATTCTTATTCCAGGCTCGCGATGATTCGAACGAACCGTGGACGAACACGCAGAACTATGCCAAAGCCATGTCGGTTCGAGGAAATAATTGTACAATTGTGTCTGTGGACCGTGGCGATCATTACCAGCCTATGATCACCACAGGCATTCCCAAGGCCATCGAGTGGTTTAAGCAGTGATTGTCAGCCAACCACTTCATGGACAACGCGTCCATGGACATCGGTTAGTCGAAAATCTCTGCCCGCGTGATGGTAGGTTAAGCGCTTATGGTCCAAACCCAATTGATGTAATAACGTGGCATGCAAATCGTGCATATGCACGCGGTTGCGAATCCCTTGAAAACCAAACTCGTCGGTTTCCCCAAAGGTGAACCCCGGCTTGAATCCGCCGCCAGCCAGCCACACGGTAAAGCCACCGGGATTGTGATCGCGGCCCGTTCCTTTGCCTTCAGAATATGGCGTGCGGCCAAATTCGCCGCCCCACCAAACAATCGTATCGTCGAGTAAGCCGCGTTGCTTCAAATCTTTTAACAATGCCGCGATGGGCCGATCCACGGCACGCGCATGATCCGCATGCTGAGGCAGATTGGAGTGTTGGTCCCAATTCCCCTCATCCCCACCGTAGTTGACTTCGATAAATCGCACGCCTGCCTCGCACATGCGTCGTGCCATCAAGCATTTTTGGCCATAACTTTTCGTCTTCGGATCGTCGATCCCATACATTCTCAGGGTCGCTTCGGACTCGCTGGACAAATCCAAGACCTCCGGTGCAATCTGTTGCATCCGCCAGGCAAGCTCTTGAGACTCAATTGCGGCTTCCAATTCGGGCGACGCGGATTCTCGTTGGTCGATTTGTTGGCGATTCAATCGCTGCAGCAACTCCATCTGTCTTTCGATCGCTGACATCGGCAGATCGTCGCGCGTCAGATCATCAATGGAAAAACGCTCTGCACTTCTCGACACGAGACGCGTGCCCTGAAATTTTGGCGGCAAGAAAGCCGCCCCATACTTGCGAGCGCCAGCAATGTTAGATGGAGCTATGGAAACAAAACCAGGGAGGTTTTCATTTTCATTTCCTAAACCGTAGTAGACCCACGATCCGATTGATGGCCGCACCATGTTCGTCGAACCGCAATGCAAGAATAAAGTAGCTGGACCGTGCGCCACTCCTTCTGTTCGCATAGCCTGCAACATGCACAAGTCATCGATATGTTCTGCCATACCCGGGAACAACTCCGAAACCCATCGTCCCGATTGGCCGTAGCGTTTGAATTTCCAGGGGGACTGCATAATCTGCTGCTCGGTCGCGCCACCGGTTTTGGCGCGCTGCCGCGCATCGTCAAAGGTCCTAATTTCACCATGCCGCTTAGCCAGCAGAGGCTTGTAGTCAAACGAATCAACTTGGCTGACACCACCGAACATGAACAGAAAGATTATGCGTTTTGCCTTGGGCAAAGGATGCATGCCATCCGCATCTCCAGATCTTACGCTGATGCTCCCGCTGGCCGCTGCGGCCAGACTGCTGCCGCTCAACAATGCGGCCGACGCGATAGATCCAAAACCGCACGCAGACTGTCGCAATAATTGACGTCGATTGAGAAATTTTCTATCTAACATGCAATTCGCCTAACGTAGGTAACGAAAATCTATGGAGGCAAGCAGCGAGTGAACCAACCGTTCTAGATGCATCGGATGTTGCGAAACCTGGTCGAATTCGAAAAATTCTAGACAGACCTCAAGTTCTGCCGCTGTTGGTTCTCGTTGAAAACAAGTTTGGTAAGCCGCTCGAACCCAAGCGGGAGGAGGCCCTTCGCTGCCATTGGCCATCAGCTTCGATGCCAATGCAGCCGCGCGAGCGTGAACCCACGCGTTATTCATCAGCGCCAGAGGTTGTGTGGCAACCGTCGTGCGCGCACGGCTTCCCGTCGAAAACCCGGTCGTTGCAAAGTCGAATGCATCCAGCAAATCCGGAAGTGCATTACGAAACACGGGTTGATAAATGGTACGTCGTTGCGAAGTATGCTGGTATCCAAAATCGGATTTGGTTCCCTGTTTCATAGTTGAACCGCCCACCGCCAACTCCATTTCACCGCTCGCCACGAGCATTGTATCGCGCAGTTCTTCCGCGGTCAGCCTTCGCAACTGGCCACGCCAGTAGTATCGATTCTCCGGATCCAATTTCGCAGCTACTTCGTCAGGCTCCAAAATGCGACGACGATACGCATCCGACAAGACAATCAAACGTACCACATGCTTTGATGACCAACCGCTGCGAATCAACTCGGCCGCCAGCCAATCTAGCAGTTCAGGATGCGAGGGAGCCGATCCACTTGTCCCAAAGTTATTGGGAGTATCGACAATACCTTGTCCCATCAACCACAGCCAAAAGCGGTTCGCCGCTACGCGCGCGGTTAATGGATTGTCATCAGCCGATAACCAAGCGGCGAATTCGAGCCGCCCACTTGCATGCTCGGGAACCTGGATGGATCGCCCCAGGCGAACTGCCGTCAGGAATCCACGCGGTACAACTTCGCCCAAATTATGCACATCTCCACGCACGTGAATTGCGACATTGTGCGGAGGCAATTCCTCGGACACACTCAGCACCTTGGGTCGCAGCTCCACTTGCTGTTGCAGCGTTTGCTGCTGGCTTTCCAGCGTTTTCAATTCGGCGGCCAGAGCTTCTTCATCATCCGCCGCGGCGTTCCCCTGCGAATCCTTGTCGCTTTGGGCACCGGCAGCTATCTCTTTCTTTCGCTTTGCAGCCATCGAGGCGGCTACTTTTTTCTTGGCTGCCAATTCGCTCGAGAGCTGCTTTAGCCGACTTTCGAGCTCGGCGTATGCTTGTTCCTCTTCCGGCGATAGAGGCAAGGGTTGCTCGACCCAATTGGAAACGTTGGAATGTCGCAGAGCGACAGCTGACCGAAATACGCCGGCCAGCGCATAGTAATCCTTAGTGGGAATCGGGTCGAATTTATGGTCATGGCAACGCGCGCAGCCAAGCGTCTGTCCCAGGAAGGCTTGTCCTAACACATCCAATTGCTCATCGATGAAATCCATCTCGAGCTGTTGCTTATCCTGCTTTTCAAAGTTTGTATCCCCCATGGCGAGGAACGTGGTTGCGGCAAGTTGTTGCCAACGCTGCTGGCTAGTCTCTGCCTGCATTAAGTCGCCGGCAACCTGCTCGCGGATCATCAGATCAAAGGGTCGGTCCTCCGAAAAGGCAGCCACCAGGTAATCGCGATAACGCCATGCTTCTTTGAAAACTAGACCGCGAAGTGTTACTGATTCCGCGTAGCGCGCAACATCCATCCAGCGCCGTGCAAACGCTTCGCCGTAATAAGGAGAAGCAAGCAAGCGATCGACCAAATTCAGATAAGCTACGTCAAAATCTGCGGCCCTATTCACTTCGTCGATCACTTCGGCATTCGGCGGCAAACCAGTCAGATCGAAAAAAAGCCGACGCACCTGATCGTAGCGACTGGCTGGCGATGCGGCCGCGATGCCAAGCGAACGCAGCCTGTCATTAATAAATGCATCGACGACTGAATCAGACTCGCCATTCCCAATAGGCACGCTCGGAACTCGTATGGGTTGGTAAGCCCAATGCGACTGCGAGTCATCGCCCTTGGACTTTTCATGGACTGGTCCCTCCATGCCAACGCGAGGATCGAACGCTCCCTCCGCTACCCATGTTTCAAAGTCAGCAATGACTTCTTCGGGCAATTTGCCATCAGGAGGCATTTGAAAGTTGCGATCGTTGTAGCGAATGGCCGTGAGCAGACGGCTACCGCCGATGTCGCCAGGCAAAATCGCTGGCCCCGAATCGCCACCTGTCTCCCAACCACTTTTTGAATCGAGCAACAAGCCGCCATTCGCTTCCGTATCATTCGCATGGCAGTCCAAGCAATACTCAACCAAAGCTGGCCGAATTTTCTTCTCAAAGTGATCGCTTCTTGCGATCTCACCTGCTTTCTCGGATTGAGCAACTGCCTGCGTTGTACCAAGGAGGACAAGAACGGCAGCCAACCCAAAATGCTCAAAGCGTAGCGAAGGAATATGTGAGTTCATGAAGCCGAACACCATGCTTTATCTAAGGCCACACGAAAGCGTCCAGTCGTGATAAGAACCGACACAGACGTTTTGGACACAGCAGATTCTCAAGGCAGGACGGGTTCGCAAAGGCGATCCCACGGGGGCAGATGCACCTCAAATGGAAGCCACTACTTCTTGCGTTTGATATCAAAGTCACGCGTCGAATTCTCTTTGGGGAATTCAACCTTCTCCAAATAGGGCTCGCGCAATAAAGACTTTCCATCCACTAGCTCACCTACAGCGACTCCATCAAAAGCGACGATGGTGACAGTGTATTTCCCGCCAACGATACCTTGTTCGCTCGGCAATGAGTATTTGCCGTCTTGGATGCGAGCCATGGAAGCGGGGCCTTTATTGCCAGCGTCCGGTTCCAGAATCAGATCTCCAGATGGCACAGGCTCTCCATCCACAGTTACATTGCCGCTCAAGGTGAAACGACCGTCGTCGGTCGCGCAGCCAGTTAACAGCGCGAGTCCAAAAAGACAAATTGCAAATTGTCGAAGATACATAGTTTTCCAATTCCAATACCCAATGAATTTCCGTACGGGCCATAGTCTGAGGTGCAAGCCGGAAGCTTGCACCTCTTTCGTGCTGGCAGATGGACTAGTTTAGAAACGAGCCAATCACTTGCCCGTCGTCGCGGACGCTCAAGTAGCGATAGATGTTGATGTCGATACTCTCGGTGATAAACTGTACCGAGCCATCGGCCAGACCGAACGTAGCACCACCCGTGTGCTTGCTGCCAAAAATGCGGCTGACGTAACCAAAGCAATCTGGAGGACCGCAGCTTGGAAGCGAGTTGATACCAAGCACTGCGCCGGCAATGGTCAATGGTACGGCAAAGGTATTATCCGCTTTCAGCGAAGAAGCCCAGCCAGCATGAAATCCATCGGTACGCATTCGCGGAACCGGCTGGTAACGACTTTCCCCAATCAGAAACGTGTTGGTAGTACCATCGGTAATCATGCCGTGGGTGACCTTGGAATTGGCAAAGATCATTCCGTTTTGAAAGAACACTCGGGTCCCGGATTGCGTCGAGCAGGGTGCAGAGCCCGTGCCGGTTGTCGGACCACCACCCTGCACTCCCATATAGTTCGTGTTATTTATCGACGATTGCGAATCTGGATCGGAAGGGCATTGGTAGGCTGGATTGTTGAGCTTGAACAAATCGCGATTGGGGAGGTCGCCGACTACATTGGAAGAGCCGGTAAATCTCTTGCTAAAATCGAACTGAACATACAGATTGGACTGCTCCATATAAGGCAGAATCAAAACCGTCCAGGGCGCCTGTGTCTTGTCTTGCCCAACTCGGCAAAAATTTGCAGTCGTGGGAGTTACGCCAGCGGCATACGTCACAATTCCACCCGGTGGAAAGGTTTTGAACGTGCTTTCGTAGTTGTGGCAGGCCAGTGCCAACTGCTTCACATTATTAGAACACTGCATGCGGCGAGCTGCTTCGCGGGCAGCCTGTACAGCTGGTAGCAACAAGCCAACCAAGATGCCAATAATGGCGATTACCACCAGCAATTCAACCAACGTGAATGCCCTCTGCGACCGTCTCTGACTCATAACAAGACCTTTTTCTGAATTAAACATAGACTAGAACTCTAACTACTTTTTTTATCGCTTAGCACCAAACGTAAGGTAGGAGGCGACAGCGATGGATGCCTCCTGCCCGCAAACCCATGCACTAAATCCGACAAACCTATTCCGGCGGTTTCCCTGGCGACGATCACCGTGGCCAATTGATTTGAATCCGCATTGAGAAAATCTACCAAAGCATGCGCGTCGACAACCACCGTCGCCGACTGCTGGCCTTGCGGTATCGTGAACGAACCCAGCAAATCCAACTTTGTTTCGTCGAGCGGTTCGCCGATTGCCTGGCCGGCCGGCGCGTTTCCCCAACTTAGTTCGGCTTCGCTCCACGCATCTGCGTCGCAGTCTTTCAGTCCATAGAGATGAAAGACCGCATCGGGCAATTGCGAGGAGAAGCCCAAGCCCGTTGGAGCAAAAGATAAGCTCAACTCGGCCGCAATGACTTGTTTTCCAGACAACTCTTCCAAATCAAACCCGATATACGCTCGCCTTTCCCACTCAACCTGCTCTGGATAGGGACGTTTCACCAATACCAAACCCGTTTCTCGATCATCCAGAGGAATCTCCTGTGGCATCACAAACATTTCACGCCCCCGTCCGCGGGCAGTACTGATCTGAATCCAATCCGCCGACTCCCTGGGCCGCGAAGCCTGTTCGTCGGATGAAACGGGAGTCTCCAATTCACCATAGTGTCCATACTCTTTTTCGCCAAAATGCAGCGAAGCGCCTTCGTACATCGTTTCGGTCTTCCCCGATCTTCGATGCATCGTATCCACTCGCCCCTGAAATACCTGCACAAGGGCGGACTGATCGCTGCCAACCGACACGCCAAAATCAGTACCGAAATCCGTGACTACTGAAAAAGGTGTTTCAACCACAAAGCCTTTGGCGCTCGGTGGCACATGTGCCACCAGCTTGCCGGTGCGCACAATGCACTTCATCGGAGAAACCAACTCGAGATCGGCTGGCGACTCGAGCCGCAATTCGGCCCCACTCGCAAATACAATGTGCGCCAACCCTTCTTTCAACCGCAGACGTCCTTGCGTAAGCGCTGCCCCCTTTTCCGTGGGCAGCGTGCCGGAACCCCACATGCAGCCTTTCGTTTCAACTAACGTGGCAATGCGCGCAGGCGACGACCACAAAATGCTCCAGAGCGAAACTGCGAGCCCCAACGAAACGGCGACCGCAAGCACTCCAATCGGCCACATTAAAGCGGGCGATGCTACTGGCCTAACAGCCACACCGGCGAGACCATGTTCCGTCGAAAAATGAGGCACCGGCGCCCCATGTGCAATCCGCAAGGCAGCAGACAGCCCCACATACTCAGCATAGATCCTGCGTGCTGACTCATGCTCGAGCACCAACCGCTCCAGCTTGGACAACTGTTCGGGACTCGATATGCCCTCAATTGCGGCTTCCGCTAGCTCGATCAACTCTTCTCGATTAAAACTTCGCACGTCTATTTGGTCCCCAACTCAAGGGCTTGATCGACACAATCGTACAGCGCTCGGCGGATCCTACTTAGCATCCGATAAACCGCCTCTGTCGTTCGCCCCACCCTCTCGGCGATCACCTCCACTCGACCATGCTCTCCATAACGCAATTGAATCAATTCGCGATGGTGCTTGGGGAGCTTTTCTACACACTGAATCAAAGCTTGCGAACGCAGCTCAATTTGCTCTGCTCTAGTGTTAATCTCAGCACTTACGGCTGACAAAAAATCATCACTGAACACGAGCCGATCCCGAGAACGAGTTTTTCGCCAAGCCAGTACTTCGTGGTAAGCCACCGCACAAGCCCAACTGACAAAGTTAGTCCCCTCCTCAAAACGATAAAACTCGCGCCACAAAAACAGGTTCGTTTGCTGAAACAAGTCGTCTGCATCGTGCGAGTTCGGCACCAAACTCAACAGATAACGGCGAATTTTGTACTGATGCAGCCCAATCAACTGCACGAACAGCTCAATCCGTTCCGGCGACGCAAGCGCAGGGTCCCTAATCACAGGAACCCTGCCTGTTGATTCAAACCCAGTCTCCTCGGACTCAATTGCCGGTTTCGACGCCATTAAAACACTCTCCAGTGATTATAACAGCCACAAACGCGAGCTTTGGACAGAGTTTAAAGGGAAATACCCGAAAAAGAAATGCAGCGCGGGGTTATTTCCGCTCGTAGGGAGCAACAAGCGCAGCGCCGTTGAGGCTGACCAAACCATCCGCCCGGCACAAAGAATCTGCGAAAGCCGGCCATTGCTTCGCCAAACATAGCTCCGCCAAACACTGCCGCCCAAACCACAACCGGCAATTGTCCCCCAATACGGCTGGCCACAAAATGGCGGACGTTGCCTCAACGGCGTGCGATTGTTGCGCCTACCGAGCTATGCGGGTTCGCCAAAACCCTCAATATTGAGAAAACTCTTTGGCTCTTCCCCTCCCCATTGCCTATCGTAATGCCCTAACCGAACATGCCGGTGAAACGACGACCAAGGCCAGTCACTGATCCGCTTCACCAATCCGTGTTTGCGCGGATTCCAATGAACGTAATCAAAATGTGCTTCAAAGTCGTCATCGTCACGCAATGTGTGCTCCCAAAATCGTGGCTGCCAAACTCCGCGCTGGCCACGCCGCCGGTGAGATTGCGTAACACGAGCCTCACTGCCTCCAACTGCGAGCCAAGCCGCAGTGAACTCCTCTTTAATTCGCTTCCAGCGTGTCGAGTAATCATCGTCTGAGGACGGCAGCACCCAAAATTGCGCGCAAGTGATCGGGCAATAGACAACAGGCGCACTGAAGAAAGGGCCGAAGACTTTTTACTTGGAGAAAAGCTTTACGTAGATAGAATCTCCCCATATCAGTGGTCAATATCGGCTGACGGTTGTACGTGACCAGCGTAAAGAAGTAGCTGCCGCCCGGCACGAAGTACCTACGATAGTCCGCCATTGCTCCTCCAAGCCACAACCGGAGATTGCACTTTAATATTGCTCGCCACAAAACGACTGGCATTGCCTCAACGGCGCAGGGCTTGTTGCGGCCTACTGCAACGTGCTGCAACAAGCACAGCGCAGTTGAGGCTGACCGAACTATCTGCCAACCGTCAAACCACGAAAAAAGCCGCAGCAATAATGGAATACTTTCTGCAACAACTCAGATGCCAAGTCGACCGACCTAGGCTTTTCGGCGTCGTCGTGCAGCAAACGCCACTCCGAACAGTCCCAACAAGCCAAACGTCGATGGCTCTGGTACAGCAGTAATCGTAGCAACGCGAATGTTGTCGAGCGTAACGTTCGGAGCATTCGCTGCAGTTCCTTGGCGTAGGTTCACTGAAGAAATCGCAGCAATTGATGCCGCATCTGTTCCAGTATTTGTAGCTGCTATGTAAGCAGTATCGCCGAGCCCAAATGGATTTAAGGGATTTACGAATAAAGCGCCAGTATCATTGCCTGCGCCAGCAACCGAGTCGTAACGAGCTAAGATCGAGTACTGGGTATTTAACGAAAGATCTGCACCGTAGTTCACCGTCGCACCGCTGGATGTTCCCATCGCTAACTGAAAACCACCTGCGCTGGCTCTCGCGTAGATTCTCCCGTAAAAATTGCTCGTGCCGCCATCTCCAAGGTGGATAAAATAATCTCCAGTTGCTTGAACTGCCGTTACAAAAATATCCGTAGTCAGAAAAATGCTACTCGCAACCGCATCAGCAGTAAACGTGCGATTGACGTCCTGCCCTGTCGTCGTAAGAGATACATTGCCATTGCTGCCAGTATTCGCAACTGCTATCGGACTGACAACACTTGCTCCCGTAATCGCCCAGCCATCTTGGCCAATCAGCGGACCATCAGCATAAGCTGGCGCGTTGAAGTCTGTAGAATAAAGAATTGCCGCATTGACTTTTTGAACTGCAGCCAAAGCCACAACAGGCATTAGCAATAGGCAAACAAATCTTTTCATCACGCATCCCGTTCTATCTCGGAGAGTTCGAAAGATCCAAAACCGCACGTCGATGATAGCAAAGCCAGCCCATTGTGAAACACCCGAAATACGCAAGCCGGGCGATCCAGGAAGACTTTGACACCAAGGAACGCACTAAAGGCAGATAGACGACTGCTATCAAAGCAATAAAGTCGCGGCAGAGCTCCTAAACGACCGATTTATCGAATAAAAATTTCTTGTTAATTCGCTGAAAACCCCTGTGCTTCGTATTTCTGCAGGCAATGAACCGAACACACCAAAGCCCGATCAAACCCAAAGCCGATGGCTCAGGTACAGCGGTAAAGTTAACCGACATCGGGCCAATCTGGCCGCCATCACTTACTCCATTCACATTTATTCAAAGCCAACAACAATTGCGTCCCCGGCTGCCACGGATACCGGCAAGAAGCCTGTAATATCGTTATTCGTACTGATGCTATCCGCCCCACCAAAACCTCTACCTATTCCCTGGAAGGTAGTCTAGTTAATTGCGCTGCTTGTAATTGTTCCCAAACCTCCCCAGTCTGCGACCACCATATTTCCGCCACTTGTCTGAAAGCTATTCTGTGTGGTGTCAGTGGCTACATTCGGCCAAGTCAGTATCCAATTGGGGCCCTCGTAGCTCCCTGAGGCAAAATTACCTGAGCCAGAGTGGGTTACCCCCAAAGCATCTGTGGTAAAGTCCATGGTATAAATTAAATCGCCGCGTGCGCACCTTGAGACCCCGGCGAATACCAAAAACCCTAGTATTAAGTATCTCACTGAATTTTCCTCACTTCATGTAAAACGATTTCAAAACATAATCACAATAGTGCGTGCCGACCCTAGAAATTGTGAGAAAGCTGAATGAATTCGCTAGATTTTAACAAAAATCGATTCGCGCACTGCGTTTTGGGGCAGGGAGACATATGAATCTTGGTAGAGTTGATGCGATCTTTTCGAGGCACATAAAAACAAAAAAATTCACATTCAACGACGCAGTAGCGGATGTCTTTCCCGACATGATATCGCGGTCGGTACCGGGGTATGGTTCGGTCATTAATATGGTGGGACAGTTGACCGAGCGATTCTGTCAACCAACCAGTAATCTCTATGATCTCGGTTGCTCGCTGGGCGCGGCCACGCTGCAAATACAGAAACATGCGCACAGCAATTGTGTACTGCATGCTGTGGATAATTCGTCAGCGATGGTGTCGCGATTGCGCAATCTGATCGCCAATCCACAAGGTGACGAAAAAAATTGCCGCGTCGAAGTTCACGAAGCGGATGTGTGTGGCTTTCCGATGAACAACGCCTCGTTCGTGGTTTTCAACTGGACCCTGCAGTTCATCCCGCTAACAGAGCGCGAACAAGTCCTGCAGCATATCCACACCGCCCTGCTGCCCGGCGGAGCGCTCTTGCTCTCTGAAAAGATTTGCTTCGAGTCCGCCAGTGTGCAAAACCTGTTGACCGACTTGCACCATGACTTCAAACGCGCTAATGGTTACAGCGAACTTGAAATCGCCCAGAAGCGACAAGCTCTCGAGAATACGCTGATCCCTGAAACCATGGCAACACACTGCGATCGACTGCGGCGAGTTGGATTTGAAACCATCGCCCCCTGGTTCCAATGCTATAACTTCGCCTCAATCCTAGCTATAAAATCGTAGCTACAAAACACGAATGTGGTTTGCGAGCGGCAGCCGCACGGCCTCCCGTTACTTCATGCACCTCGATACTAGCTGAGGTTGCTGCCCAACCCATAGCTGACGTCGCCTCCAAACGGCTGACGCGAGCCTCGCTCTCTCACATCTTCCGCCCTAAAAATAAGCGTCTGCCTTGAACCCGCATCTAAACCCACCTAAATTTGGCAAGCCAAAACTATTTGACCGCGAGCCGCTATTTGAAGAACTCATCAAACGTGGCCAGCCGACTTGGGCTAAACAGCTGCGCGATATTTGCAATCAAAGACTGACAACCGAAGCTCATGGCAACATGCCGCGGTGGACAAAGGCTTGGCAGGATTTGCCGGAGGCAGCTTCGGGTACCCTAAAGATTGCCAGCGATGCAGTCTACGTTGATGGCACCTGCGCACTTTCCCACCAGGAAATACAACAACTGTTGATGCAGTTTCACCCGTGGCGGAAGGGGCCGTTCAACTTTTTTGGGATGAGAATCGACACCGAGTGGCGTTCCGACTTTAAGTGGGAACGCTTCGCAGATGAAATCGACTTCGCTGGAAAATTGGTACTCGACGTGGGCTGCGGCAATGGATATTACGGCTGGAGAATGATCGACGCTGGTGCGGAGATGGTACTCGGCTGCGATCCATTTCCTCTTTACCAGATGCAATTCGAAGTATTTCGCCGCTATGCCCAGCCTCCCCAAAGACATTTCCTTCTTCCGATCGCCGACCACGAGCTGCCAACGGGGCTGCACCTGTTCGATTTAACTCTCTCGATGGGGGTGCTCTATCATCGAACCAGCCCCATCGATCACTTGCAAACGCTGTGGCAAACTCTCAAACCAGGCGGACAGCTAGTTTTAGAGACTTTGATTATCGAAACCCTATCCACTGCGGTGCTTGTCCCAGAAGATCGTTACGCCAAAATGCGAAACGTCTGGTTCATTCCTTCGCTGTCCATGTTGGAATTGTGGCTGCGACGAAGCGGATTCACAGACATCGCCACCATCGACGTTTCGAAAACCACCACCGCCGAGCAACGCAAAACAGCATGGATGACCTTCGAATCGTTGGAAGATTTCTTGGAACGCGCCGCCTCCCCACATACGCATTGTCGAAAAACTGTCGAAGGATACCCAGCACCCGTGCGGGCGATCGTCTCCGCGAAACGAAAATGATAACTAACAACAACTTCCACGGGAAATATTGTCCACGAATCTCTCGAATGAAACGAATAACGCTTCGCGGGAAGATGGACGAGAGATAAACAGTAACGTGCTGATAATGTGATAATGTCAGCTCGCCGCTCAAACCAGCCGCCAGCAAATCGTCTCGCAAGTGGGAAATACAGATCATTCGCTGGCACTGGTACCAGAGAGATCGCAGCTTAACACCAAGCCTGCTTATCAGACGCTCGCACACAGCGAATTACAGAGGATTCGTGCGATTCGAACAATTCGTGGACGTCTACCAACACTTCGTGGAGGTCTAGCAACACAGGGTAACGCGTCTGACAAAAACGAAAAAACCCTTGCAGACAGGAGTCGTGCAAGGGCTTTTGTAACTGCCTGGTTTAGAAGCAATTAAAAATACCGGCAATACCTACTTTCGCACTGGTGGGCACTATCATCGGCTCCGAAAGCTTGACTTCTGTGTTCGGGATGGGAACAGGTATAACCTTTCGGATATGGTCACCGGAAAGACCGACGCGGCCTATTCGCCCGCGTGGGCCTATTAAAATATTGATTGGTAGTTGGTTATCTTCAACTGGCCTAAGCCAGCACATTGTATTGAAACCGAGTTAGCGAGAGTGCAAAATATCGGTGGTCAAGTTTTCGTCCATTAGTACCAGTAAGCTGAACACGTTACCGTGCTTACACATCTGGCCTATCAACCTAGTAGTCTTCTAGGGGACTTTCGTGACTGTGTCACTTACGAAACCTAATCTTGGAGAGAGCTTCACGCTTAGATGCTTTCAGCGTTTATCTTTTCCGAAGTTAGCTATCCAGCCGTGCCACTAGCGTGACAACTGGTACACCAGAGCTTCGTCCA
>JBGSTP010000185.1:0-6552 GCA_041736515.1 Pirellulaceae bacterium | reverse complement strand
GGTTATTGGTTAGGATGAGGCCGTCGGTATTGATGATCACGCCGGAACCGATTCCGCCCGGCGAAGGCTGCCGCATGCGGCCTCCGAACTGGCCATCGAACTCGCCCGGCGGCACCATGCGGAAGTTATGTCCGCGGAACATGTCTTCGAACGGTGTCCCCTCAAACGGATTGTCACCATTGAATCCACGCGGCAGCTGGTCTTGCGATGGACGTGCATTGCGATTCTGACGGATGTTGAGCCGTGGTTTGTTCTCGATGGCAACTACCGTTGGCAGCAAGCGATTGGCGACGGTTCGAAAAGCCGTCGATAAATTATTGGCCGACTCGATTGCCTGCTCGACCTCTGGAGACAGATTCGTCATCGGCGCTAGTTTTTGCGATTGGGAAAGCTCCGCTTCGGTAGCCGCCCAACCCACAGAAGCAATCAAGCCGAGCGCAGCCGCTCCCCACCACATGCGATGCTTACGAAACATCTTCATTGTTATTCCCTCCACAGAATCTTGGAAAATGTGATCTCTGAACAGTTGTTTCCGAACAGCTAGTTGACAGCGGACTAGCCGATCAACTCGGGCAGTTCCGATACGCCAAGGTGGAGATAGCAGAAAGTGTGCCAAAGCGATTCTGGCCGTGCGATAGTTGCAAAGGTCGAAAGGCATTGGTTCGGCTGCGGCAAAGGCGAACCACCATGAGATTCAATTTTGAATTTGCGCTATTTGAATTAGGGGCAACGCCCAGTTCGCTTGCTTGGCCCAGCCCGATGGGCCCGATGGGTTGGGCTAGGTAATCTGCTGGACTTTTGGCCGGGAAAAAAAAAGTGGCGCTACTTCAAAAGACTTCAGCGGGGCTCTAGCTGGGAACATCCTAAATGGCATTCTGACCCAGCGGGGCAGAATGCCCCATGAACGCTACTGTGTTGACTAACGCTGTTCCATGCGACGAATACAATCGCTATACCAGGGGCCACACGGAAGTCTGCCATAGCCATCAGGGGCGACCGAACGGAAATCCGTGCCTGGAATAAACGGATAACTTTCATTACGTAGCTCGGGCCAAAAATTCACTGCATCCACTTGCAACTGCTCCAAATCCAAAAACAGCTGAATGCGATCCACGATGTAAGCGATATGCTGCTGAGCCACCGAGCTGAGCGACTGCGTATAGGCCTGTTGAGCTTCCAAGAAGTCTCGCGCGGAAACATTGCCTTTTGCCAACGCAACTTGCATTCGCGTACTAACCACACGGTCGTAGGCTAGTGCCGCGCTGGCGATGGCTATTTCATATTGATTGCGATCCAGCTCAATTGCCCGCAACTCGTCGCGGATATCCAGCTTAACTGTGTCCTGTGCTTCGATTAGGTTACGCAGCGCGACGTTGTAGTTGATTAAAGCCAACCGGAATGCGTTTCGCTCGCCACGACGATTGAGAGGCGTATCGAAGTCTAGCGACAGGCGGGTAGTACTATCCTTGAAAGAAAAATCGAATGGATCATTCGAGCCCGCGGGCGTGCGGATTGACTGCGTTGCGCGAAGGTTAAGAATACTGCGCAGGTCATCGCCCGCATATTTAATCAAACGCCATGCATCGGCCAATTGCCCCCGGCGATTCATTAGATCCAGGCGTTGTACGAGCGCGGTCAGCATGGCCTCATCCATGTCCACATCCAAGGCTGCCAATCCGATACCACCCGGTGTCTGATCGCGCAGCTGTAGCACTGTCGCAACCAGTTCTGCCAACTCTGCTTCATTATTCGAAATCCGAATACCCAGGTCGGCCAGCGCTCGCGCAATGTCGCGATCCAGCTGTTTGGCTGCCGCCAACTGCAGTTGCGCCGACGAGATTAGCTCGGTCATCATCGCCGCTTGCTGCGCAAACGGTACATTCGCGAGGCGCGCATCGAGCTGAGCAAACTCGCTGACTTCACGCTGCCAACGCTCGATCAAATCTTGGACCATCGCTTCGCTCACCGTATTGCCATCCGTCTGCGCACCAGCGACCTGAGCGTCGTCCGCTTTCACGCTGTCGGCTGCTTTCTGAGTCGCGAATTGCAATAGCAGCAACTCTTGTCGCACCGCATCCAGCGTTAGTCGCACTACTTCTTTGTTGCGGATGAACAGCTGCGCTGGCAATACTTGAGCTTCGTCATCGCCCGCACGCGCATTCTTTTCCAATACCAACTCGTTCTCTCGAGCTTCGATTCTCTTCTCCTCCGCTTCGAGCAGCGCGACTAGGATCCGCAGATCAGCTGCTTGGGAGTTATGCGTAGCATCCTCCCCTGTTGGCTCAGCACCTTGGATTCTCTCGTTGACCTCCGCCAAACTCAGTAAACGACGTGCGACTTCGGTCAATGCCGGGATCGAGCCAGCCGTCCCCCCACGCTCCTTGATCTGCAAAAACACCCGGCTTTTTCGCGCCAACTGTTCCCGCAACACGCTGGCCTCATCCCGCAGCGTTAGCTCTTCCAGCTCGGACAGAGCCACGTTTAGCGGCAGTTCGGTTGGCAGTCCAATGCGAACCTTCAATCGATCGATGGCGCCTTCCAACGCATTGCAGCTGTTGATCAAATTTCCACGACTGCGAAGCGCATTCTGCTCGAACTGGTCGACCTGAAAGAGTGGAATTTGACCGGCTCGCTCCGTTGCCGCCGCCCGATTGAATTCGCGCAGATTGCTGAAATAGTCTTGCGTATTGATGGCTATTCCGCGGTAGGTGAGCAGCAAAGAATAGTACTGGGAAGCCAAGTCGCGAAACAGAGTCTTGCGGAAGCGAACAAAATCGCGCGCGGCGTAGACCACGTCGCGCTCGGCTTGCGTCAAAGGTTCGAACTGGATGTCGCGCTGCAGAATGGGCTGGAACAGATCGATGAACAGTTCCGAACCTACGGAACTGCTGAACCCGCTGGGGCCGTTGAATGTTAATACCACATCGTTCGCAAAACGAGCAATAAAATCTCCACCCGTGTATAGTGAGCGGGTTATGCCCACGCCGGTCGGAACGCCAAGTCGATTGACTTCGATTCCTGCATTGCGGTCATGGGTGTATTGCAGCGACGCACCATTACCGCGCGATAGGAATTTTAAATCGTAGTCAAAGCGTTGTAGCGACAATCGCAACGCAACTCGATAGAGCGTCTCCTTGCGAGTTTGGTAGTCGCGACTATTGATCAGCGCGATTTCGAGAATGTTTTCCAAGTTCACACGCTCGGCTGGATCGAGCTGCGATGCGTCGACGGGCCTACCAAAGGTTTGCGAATACTCATCGCGAACCGACTCGAATTCCAACATGCGTTTGAGGCATGATTCCGGCAGCGTCGCCCATGCCTCTTGCGGAACTGGCCCCAGTTTGGGCAGTGGAGCCTGCCCCAGTGGCTCCATTAGCGAAGCAGACGCGTCTGCAGAGCGCAGTTCCTCAACTGCATCGCTCGTGTCGATGGGAGCAGCTGGAACGATCTCAGCCGCTTGCGCGGAGGCGGTGACCACCGGCGGAGACTGGGCTTCGGAACTACTTGGCGGCGGTGGTAGCGAGCGAAGTGCAATCGCGCCGGACACTTGATCGCTGAGCGCCTGCTGGCCATTCGCTGGCAGTGGGCCTAGACTCGCGCCTTCAGAATTGGCAGCGCTGGGTTGCGGTGAGAGTTGCAGCTTGGGTTGCGACGGTGGTTGGGACTGTGGTTGCTCTGTCGCAGTGTCCTGCGATTGCATGCTACTCGGCTGCGGCTCACTCTGCGGGTCGGAACCAGTTGTGTTGTCGCCAAGTTCCCGGGGGGCCGGAGCCCGCGTGGAGAGCATTGGGAGTCGGTAGTTGTGCAACTGCGGTGCGGGCCCAGGCAACAACGGATCGGTTTTACAAGTCGGATCGTAAAAACGGCTCCGCGTGTCGGGCTCGACATTGAATTCAGGCTGCACTTGCCACGTGGGACCGCTACCCTTCTCACCGATCAAACAATACGCATCGCGATCCGCCGTTCGACGATAAAAACCGCGATTGCAGCCGCCAACGCTAGCAATCAACTGCACAGCTAGCAGCAGTCGGCAGCTGACGCGCATAGTCCAATGAAGGTTTTCCCTTCGAGTTACGCGAGTGAGATTTCGAGGGAGCAACAGCACAAAGGGCTCCGAGGGTAGGTTGGGGAGTTGCGATAGCTGAAGTTACGTGAATCCTAATGATTGTTCGGCCAATTCCGACTATAAGGTTTGCAGAGTTGGCAATCTTCTAGTCAGGAAACATAGGAGCTCTGGGCAACTAGAACGCCAGCTGATGCTATTGCCTCCCCTTATACGCTTTGTAGAGCAATTGTCCCAATTGCTTCTGAAAACGATTGGGACAATATTGGGACAATCGTGCTCAATTTGTATTACATTTGATAGGGATGCAGTTAACACCCTGAAAAGGATCACGACGATCAAGGTTACTGGACGCGTCCGAGCTGATGGAAATCCACTTGCATATAACATCCTGATCACCGACTAATCATCGTACCTTGGTAGACGATCATGAAAATTCACGATTTGTCCGTCGTGCTTGTCGCTGTCTTTTTCGCGGGGTGCGTACCTCGCGTCGCACCTCGCGTCGCACCTCGCGTCGCACCTTCCGTAGTGGAGCCGTCCCAACCCATCAATAATTCCAGTTCAACGGAACAATTCCCTCGACTCCGATGGATTTCTATCGAGGCCGACGGTAACGAGAGTTTTTCGATGGCGGGGCCAGTCAGCACAAACGATGAAGGCTTTCGCATCCTGGAAGATAAGTTTCATCAGCTCGGCTGGGATAACCCGCATTCCAAGCCATCGATCGCAGTAGAATTTGCTGATGATCGTTCATTGACAATTAGGCTTTCAACCGATTCCACTAGCGATCACTCTGAATTGATCGCTGTCCGTATTGAGCCTGGCGCGATGTACGGAAAAACAACGACCACTTCCGTGCGGCTTTCTCACCCACTGAAAGACGCGGAACAAGCATTGTCCCTCTTGCGATCTTACGCCAAAGGTGATGGCGAGTTTGAGTCACTCGTTGAATGGGTGGAACAATAAATGACTGCTAATCCCTTCATTCAAATTCGATCTCCCATGCTACGGATCATGCCCGGCGAGGACGCCGAACTAGTTAACGAAGGAATGTATGGCAAGGCTTGTGCCCAATACCTGAAATCGAATTTGGCTGGTCGAGGCTATAGCGTACCGTTCGTCGCCTGCGAGGACTGGGGATGGTACCTGGGGATCAAGGGATTGGATTTTCCGTGTGGGATCGGCGTCTACGGCATGCAAATAGAGGATTCTCAAGATCTTGATCTTTGCGTAACAGTGCTCACGCCCAAAGGCAAAAAATGGAATTGGTCGAAACTAAGATCGATTGACACTACTGCAGACGTTACCAAGCTGCATGACACGATTCGGAGCATTTTCGAGGACGATTTTGAAGTCGAGATCGTTTGTGAAACGCTGGACTTCCCCTTGGGATGAATGAGCGTCCGAAAGCCAGAATAACCAGAAAAGATTTGACATCGCGGAGTAAGAGTGTGGCTCCACGCCGAACGCGTAGGCGAACGTTCATTCATTTTGGAATTCAAACTCGTCGCCAGCTGCCAGGACATCAACCCTGACATTGGTTGCCGTCTGCAGCTTATCCTCTCGGTTTGCGTTAATAGCTGCAGAACGTGCGTCGACAACCACCACGCTACCAGCCCCGATAACGGTAAACTTTTGTCCGCGAACCACAATGGCCGTGCGTTCGCCGATTCCGACCCCGATTTGCTGTGGATGATCCACGATAGCCCCCAACAGCCGGTTCATGCGCTCGCGTTCAACGAAGTGTTGATCAATAATCATCGACTCGGCGAGGCCTAGCCCTTTTGCAATCGGTGTATTGCCTGATCGCAAACTTGGCATTGCGGGTGAATTCGGAATCATCAGAGCAGACATCACAGCGGCACCAGCGCTGGTACCACCTACGACCGCACCTGCGCGATTGCGCTGCCTGATCGTTTCTACAACATCAGCCTGGGTGAGGGCTTCAATTAACTGGCTTTGTTGCCCACCAGGAAACCAAATCAGATTCGCTCTTTCGATGGCAGCTCTTGCGGTGGCCGGATCGTCCAGATCGACGATTTGGATATCACCCACCTTATGCTCACGAAACAGCTCGATGGAAGAAGTGCCACGATCCGCCAAATTGGAGGCTTGCGGCAGTATGACGACGCGGCTGTCGATTCCTCCGGCTAATTGAACCGCTTCAGCGATGGCCTCGCTCGGTGTGCCGCCTCCGCCGACGATGACCAAAGCACCTCGGTCTTCAGCGTGTATCAACCGACAGAACACCGCTGAAGTGAAGGTGAAGATCGTCATACCAATCGTGGATATAGCAAGAGTGCGCAGCATCGGTCGCTTTAGTGACTTAAAGGGAGGGTGCAAGGTTATTTTCTTATTCTGCTGATAAGAACATTGTAATCAACCCGCAGTCTCACGGGCATCAGACAGGGCACCAAAGCGTCGCTTTAAACCGTGCCAATAGGGCAGCCAAGCAGGAAAACCGCTGACCGCTTGGCGGCGCACAT
>JBGSTP010000164.1:0-3066 GCA_041736515.1 Pirellulaceae bacterium | reverse complement strand
CGGCGCTGGCACGATGACCATTAACGGTACAACCATCTCCGGCAACACAGCCAGCGGCGCGGCCGCTCACGACGGCGGTGGTGGCATCTTTAATAACGGCGGACCGCTAAACATTACTGCCGCCACTATTAGCAACAACGTAGCCAATGGCGCTAGCGGTTCCGGCGGCGGGTTGTTCAGCTTGGCTGGCATCGTCACGATCGATGCTTCGAATTTTAGTAGCAACAGAGCCAACCGCGCTGGTGGCGGCATTGAGTCAGTAAACGGTAGCCTACAAATTGCGTTCACATCGTTCTTTGCCAACGATGTGAATAGTACGACGGCAAGTCCGGGTAACGGGGGGGCGATTCATACTACGGAGAATACTACTGTCATTGTCAATTCCGGCTCCTTTATTGGCAACGCAGCTGCTAAAGAAGGGGGGGCAATCTGGATCTCGAGCACAACAAACTTAAGTACGTCGAACAGTGCATCCTTCGTAAACAACGTGGCGCATGGAGCCTTGGCTGACGACGGTGGCGGAGCCCTGTTCAACAACGGAGGTAAAGTCGTGTTGGTCGACACGTTGATGTTCAGCAATCGCGCCGACGGAGCAAGCGGATCGGGCGGGGCAATCTTCAATCTGGGCGGCAACATACAGGCTACCAATCTTTTTGTAGGCAGCAACTTGGCCAATCGCGCGGGCGGTGGAATCGAAGACAGCGGCGGAACATTGCGACTCAGCAACTCGACGATCTCCAACAATGGAGCGTTATCGGGTCCAGGCAACGGAGGTGGAATACATATTACTGGGGCAAGTACAGTTGATCTCGTAGAGACGATTGTATTGGGAAACTCGGCTCAGTCAGAGGGTGGAGGTCTTTGGAACTCAGCTTTAGGCAGACTAACTCTTAACAGGAGTACGGTAGATCGCAATAACTCAGCGACGGGTGGAGGCATCTTCCAGGACGGACTGGGCGGTGCGTTGGCGTTGAACGCATCGACGGTTTCAAGAAATCGTGCGACCGGCAATGGAGGTGGAATCTCGTCGGAGGGCGGAATAATTGGGTTGAGCAACAGTACCATTTCCTCGAATTCTGCAGTCACAGGTGGTGGCATTCAATTGCTCGGTGGCAACCTCAGCCTAACAAGTGTTACGGTGGCTAGTAATGCAGCCAGCGCGAATGGTGGTGGAGTGAATGTAGGTGGCGGAGCCGTTAGCTCGGTCAACTCGATTTTGGCGAATAACACAGCTGCATCTGGACCCGACATCTTCGGTACTTTGAATAGCAGCGGCAACAATCTAGTTGGTAATGCGGCTGGCACAACCATCGTCGGTTCTGGATCAGGGGATCAGACAAACGTCAATCCGGTGATTGATGGTTTAAAAAGCAATGGTGGACCCACTGAGACTCACGCCTTGTTGCCAACAAGTCCTGCAATAGACGCTGGCTCAAACTCTGTACCTGGAGTCGATCAAAGAAACAATGTACGCCCACAGGGACTGGCATTCGATATCGGATCCTTCGAAGCGACACCTTCGTCACCATTGCGGGTCAGCTTGCTGCGCGCCGACGTGAGCAGAGATGGTCTAGTGTCGCCCATGGATGCATTGCTAATCGTCAATCGACTCAATAGCCAGTCGGCGGAGGGTGAGTCCGGAGATTCAAACGCTGATGTGAATGCAGATGGCATAGTTACGGCGATTGACGTGCTTCTGGTAATCAACATCTTGAATAGTGGTTCGCAAGCGACACCAGCTGAAACACCAACAATCGACAGCAGTCTGAACGTCGACCTCGCTATTGTGAGCGATGAAGTAGCAGGCTGGCTGGATGATCTCAAGAAAAACAATCAAGAGCTCGAATTAGGGAATCGAGATGAACTCATCCAATCGCTGGTCATGCATAGAACTCGCTTGGTTTAACTGTCAGAGAAAAGAAATTCCTACACACGCTATTGAACTCAGAAAGCAAGACAATGCAAAGAGCACTCCGAAACATATCACTCACACTTTTTTCGCTAGTTTTTATCCAGACTAGCGGCCAGGCAGCCATCGTAAGCTTTAGTGGACTGCTGACATCCGGAAACGGCGTGTTGGGACTAGTTCCGCCGACTACACCGTACTCAATCACGCTAGATTTTACGCAGAGCACTCCGGGTTTCGCGACGATAAACAGCGGCCTATTCGATAGTTCGCGTGGCTCTATCAACATTAGCGGTGGTGACATCCTGCTAATCGACAATGGCGCAAATGACCAAGCGTTGCTTTCTATCAATACGACTGGACCCATTGGCTCGCTTGCTGTGACCTTTCGCGGAAGCGCGATTTCCAGCAACCAGGTAACGACTCAAAATCTGGTCGATCTCATTAATGCTGCCCCATCGACACTGTCAGCAAACTTTGGAACCGGCGGCAACTATACGGCGTCAGTCGTATCTGCTGTTCCGGAACCTAGCTCAATTATGCTTTTGAGCGGCAGTATTGCGTGTATGGTATTTCGTAGGAAGCGGCAGTGTAGTTGTATGGTTACCAAACGAATTTAATGTTGCAATTGGGATAGCAGTGAGACAGCGGTGGCTGAATCCAGAAACACGGACGCAAATGGGGGCAGACCGGTGAGTGCGACTCTCCGTGCTAGTTGGCCGTGGTTTGGGGCGACCGAGATAGTTGGCGCCATCAATTTCTTCGGCGATAAACCCCGCTCAATCGTAAAACGAGGCTCTTTTAGTTGATTGTCATCCGACTTTGAGGGTGCGTTACTGCTCAGCGGTTTGCTTATGCAATTTCCAGCTACATGGACAATTCCAGGAGCCATTACTGCCACCAGCACAACCATACGGGAGGTGCTTAGATTGAGATACTACAGAGACTGGGAAGCAGGGTTTGGCTCTAACCGACGATCAGGGCCGGTTCGTGGTTTCCACCTACGGGAAGAGCGGTGCGGTCGTGGGAGAAGTGGAAGTGATTGTCTACTGCGACCTAATTGAGGTCGTGCAGTTTTGAAGTTGGCGGTGCTCTGATGCTAGCAAAAAATGACCTTCGTGTGACTTGGTATTTCGCACAGAATGTGCGTTCTATCAATT
>JBGSTP010000162.1:0-9569 GCA_041736515.1 Pirellulaceae bacterium | reverse complement strand
GACTTTTTCGGCTCGTCGGGCTTGCCACGCTTTTTGCGCATGAGCTCGATGGCCTCTTCGATTCTTCGTTGCCGCGAGGTTTCCTCGTCCAACTCTTCCTGTAGGTAGACGTAGTGAATATCGACCTCGGTATCGATCCGTCTCCCCGTAAACGCCAATATTTTCCCATCCGGCGAGAATGCCGGACTGCTATCGTTATCGGGATGCCGCGAAATGTTGATTGCCGGTTTGTCGCCTGCCATAGGAGCAATCCAAACATCGCTGTTAAAATCGTTGTCTTGTTTTGAATAGGCGATCCATCGGCCATCCGAAGAAACGTCATAGTCAATCCGACTAAAGCCTTGAACTAAATTCTTGCTCTCACGATTTTCCAAATTCATTACGACTAGGTCACCACGTCCCTGCTGATAAATCAGCTTTGATCCATCGAACGTGAAGCCCAGTCGACTTTCAACATGCGTATCGTCAGTTATTTGTTCCAATTGGAACTCAGTATTCTGCCACCAAAACTTTTCAGGGTCGCTGCGCGTTGCTTTCCAAATATCTGTTTTGCCGTCGGACACGGAAGTAAACCAAACCGACTCTCCATCCTTAGAGAACTCGACATCCGCCTCATATCCAGCGGTTCTGGTCACCTGCTTGGGTTCCTTTAGCTTGGTATCCATGACCCACACATCCCCTCCGGCGATGAAGGCAATCTCCAATCCATCTTGAGTGAAGCTCACTTCGTCAGCACTCTCAAATTCGCGACGCAATTCATCCTTTGGCAATTCCAAGTCGGCGTCCAGCACTAAATCAATCTTGCTCGGGCGCTCATCTTTAGCGGGGTTCAAGCGATAGAGATCAAATAGATGCCGAAAGACAACGGTGGTTCCATCCCGCGAAATAGCCGGGTACACGATTGAGTCTTCATCAAAGCCGGCGATCTTCACTTGTTTCGCCGTACCTGCTTCGTCATTCGGGAATCGATAGCGATATAGTTCAAAGCCTTGCTCGTTGCCCTTGGTAAAGTAAAATCCCTTGCCGTTCTTCATCCACAGCGGCCACATGCATTCAACACCCTCGTGTAGCAACTCAGAGAACTGACCATTTTCCATTTCGAATTGCCAAACTTGCGAAGAACGCTCACCAATGTAGCCCTTACGCCACCAACGTTCTCCCTCGCGCGTAAACAGAATGCGTTTACCGTCCGGCGAGACTTTGGGATCTTTGGCCATAGCGTCAGACAGAATCTTCTCGGCCCGCCGCTCCTGCACGTCGATTCGGATCATCCGCGTTGTATCTCGATGGAAGTGATCGCGGCTGCCAGTGGCCAAAATCGATTGGCCATCGGGGAACCAGTCTTCTAGCGAGTATCCCTCTGTATGAAAGGTAATCTGCTTCAGATCGGTTCCATCCGTATTCATCACATAGATCTGACTCGAACCAGTCCGAGTGCTAACAAATGCAATTCTCTTGCCATCCGGCGAGTACAGTGGTTGACTATCAAGAGCCTCGTTGTTGGTTAGCCGTCGAATGTTTTTGCCATCGATATCAGCCGACCAGATTTCTCCCATCCAGCTAAAACTTAGCTGTTTGCCGTCCGGCGAAACTGCGGGCGATTCGGCCATGGTAATACGGCGAGCATCAGCAGCCATTGAATGGGGCGACAGTAACATCGAGCAAAATAGTCCGATTGCGGATACGCAGGTCGCTGCAAGGCTGAAATTTTTCAACATTGGAATCTCTGGAGCGAGTGGGAAATGCGACTCGAAGAAAAACTCTGTTCGATCATGCTCCAATTGGTGCGAGCTTTCAAGCATATTGAATTGCTGTGCCGCACAAAACTAGCGATTCTTTTTGGGCCAATCGCCGCCACGCGTTCGTCCGACTGCGCGCCAATTGCGAGCAGTCTCTGAATGCCAGTCGCCCATGCTTCGAGCGAGGGATAGTAGTACAACGCTTAAACGTCCCGTCGCCGTGCGCTAGGGACCAAGAGACCTCCCGAAACCCTGTTCGCAAGTTGTAATTCGGCAGAATCAGTACTCGACTAACTCAGCCTCAGGCTAACCGCCTTGCCGAATCCGGTCACGAAGTTGCCATCGCCCGGCTCCAATCGAAACAGGATGAAATCCGGCAAACTCGCAAGTGTGCCGATCACTGGCCCAAATTGTTCTCGCATCGCATGCATGCACGTCGAAAACTCGACCGACTGCCTGTCTATAGCGACCGCAGCGCATGCGAAGCTCAATCGCTGTCGAGCAAATAAATTGACCGAGGCTTGTTCGTCGCGAATCAACATCAGATGGCAACTAGGCGAATTGATCAAGTTGCGGGTATGCCCAGCCAATTGGCTCACAAAGATGTAGAATGCGTCTTTAAAGAACAGAAAGGGAGCATAGCTGGCCAGTGGCTCACCCTCGCTGTCTGCAGTTGCTAGAATTGCAGTTCGATGCTCGCCGATAAAACTGCGAGCTTGATCGGCCAAGGTCGGTTCGTCAGACATTTGCTTAACCACAAAAAGGCAGAGGAGCTCTAAACAGATGACGGTAACAACCAATATGCAAGGTTCGAGCTTGCCATACAAGTGCTTGCAATTCAAGAGTAGCCTGACATTCTCGGTATGTTCGACGACATTGGTTTGCTGCCTTTTGTTCTATGCCACGCTAGCGCCCTCCGTGGCGTGCGCTCAGTCGAAGCCCAACATCGTTTTCATCATGGCGGATGACCTCGGTTGGGCGGATGTCGCGTTTCATGGAGGTAACGCACCTACGCCAAACTTGGACCGATTGGCTGAGCAAGGGCTGGAACTAACGCAGCATTACGTTGCACCTGTGTGCAGTCCAACTCGCTCCGCTCTGATGACCGGCCGTTGCTGGAGCCGTTGGGGAGTGGTCAATCCTCAGAACGAACTGGCACTACCCTCCGGTACACCAACGATTGCCAGTCATTTGAAGTCTATCGGATATGAAACCTGTATCACCGGCAAATGGCATTTAGGTTCGCTACCGGAGTGGGGGCCTAATCACTATGGCTTCGATCATTCCTACGGTTCGTTGGCCGGTGGTGTAAGCCCTTGGAATCACTTCTACAAACAAGGGCCATATACGAAGACTTGGCATCGCGACGAGTCACTAATCACCGAATCGGGCCACGTGACCGACCTCATTCAACACGAAGCGGTCAAGTGGATAGAAAGTCGACGCGAGAAACCGTTTTTCCTCTACGTGCCTTTCACTGCGGTGCATCTGCCAGTCAAAGAGCCACCGCTTTGGCTTGATAAAGTGCCATCGTCCATCGATGGCGATGTTCCTCGGCACTATGCAGCCAGCATCATGCACTTGGATGATGCCGTCGGGAAAATTCTTTCGGCTCTGGAATCTTCGGGAAAACGGGAGAATACCATTGTGGTATTCACCAGCGATAACGGTGGTAGTACAGCGCAGAACAATGATTTGAAATATCCAGACGATAATTGCCCGAATGGAAAACTGCCTGGAAACAACGCTCCCTGGCGGGGCGAAAAGGGGAGTTTGTACGAGGGCGGAACGAAAGTCCCAACCATCGTGCATTGGCCCGAGAAAATCATGGCTTCGAACACTTCCCACCCCGGCGGAAAATTCAATACGCCAGCACAAATCATCGATTGGATGCCAACCTTTTGCGAACTTGCTGGACTTGCGAAACCCGCCGATCTCGATTGGGACGGAGTTAGTCTTGCCGCTGCCTTGCTCCACGGTCAACCCATCCAACCACGCAGTCTCTACAGCGTCGCGCCAAGCTGGAGAGCCAGCTCCATTCGCTTCGAAAACTGGAAATTGATTTCAAACGATGCCGCTGATGGTGAAAAGAAACTGGAGCTATACGATCTCAGCGAGGATCCCTATGAGACAACCAACCTGGCGGACAAGTCGCAAGAACGAGTCGAGCAAATGCTAACGTTGTTGCGCGATGCCCATTCGAAAGACGGCAAGGCAAGGAAAGACAGGAAATGAGCCACGCTGCCTGTTGCGGATTTTTCCATAAGGAATTTCGCGTAGGTTAAATCATCGCCGCTACTCGCTTCCTCGGGTTTTTTATAACCAATTGACATACTGCACCCATCTGGGAGATTGACGTGCACGCAGCAAATCGACGGAAATTCTTGGCGGGAACAATTGCCGCTGCCAGTTTAACGGGCTTGTCTCGCAAGGCGTGTGCTGCCAAATCCCGAATAAAAATCGGTCAGATTGGCACCCAACATGCGCACGCATCCAAATTGGCCGCGTATCGCAACTTGGACGACTACGATGTGGTGGGCATCGTCGAACCAAACATGGATGCGCGACATCGAGCCGAGAAACAGCCCGCCTTTCAGGGCTTACACTGGATGTCTCAAGAAGAATTGCTGAACTTATCAGGGTTACAAGCCGTATTGGTCGAGACTGATGTTAGCAGACTTCTCAACACTGCCGCGGTGTGCGTTGAAGCTGGAGTACACATCCATCTCGATAAGCCCGCAGGTGATTCGCTGCACCAGTACAAGCAGATCCTTGGCCGGGCAGCGCAACAAAATCTGCTGGTTCAAATGGGATACATGTATCGATACAATCCGGCAGTGGTGCTATTGCGCGACTTCCTACGCAACGGTTGGCTGGGCGACGTATTCGAAGTCCATGCAGTCATGAGCAAAGTCGTGGACGCAGCAGCCCGACGCGAACTAGCCAAATTCCCTGGCGGCATGATGTTTGAGTTGGGCTGTCATATCATCGATTTGGTAGTCGGCGTCCTGGGCGCGCCGGACGCTGTGAGTGCCTTTTCGCGACACTCAGCCGCGCAAACTGATGGATTAAATGACAACATGCTCGCTGTATTCGAGTATTCGCGATCACTGGCAACTGTGAAAACTTCCGCTCTTGAGATCGATGACGGTGCAAGACGGCATTTGGTAGTGTGCGGTACGGAGGGTACGTTTCACATTCAGCCTTTGGACAATCCATCTGCCAAGATTTCATTGTCGAGATCGAGAGGCGAATATGCCAAGGGAACCAGCAACGTCAACTTCCCGAAGTACACTCGCTACGTCGCTGATGCAGCGGATATGGCAAGAATCATTCGCGGTGAGAAAGCAGCTGACTTCCCCTACGAACACGATCTGGCGGTTCAGACAGCCCTATTAAAGGCCTGCGCTCTGCCACTCGATGTGTAACTGCCTCTACCACCATCCGTCAGCGAGGGTGCTTTAATCGTTGCCGGACGAGTTGTGGAATGAACTTGACCGGTACCGAACCGTGGTCTAAGACGGCTTCGTGATATCTTCCAAGCTCAAACTCATCGCCGAGTTCGCGTTGTATTTCCTGTCGCAAACGATAGTGGGCCATGCGACCAACGAAATAGGTACTCAGTTGAACCGAACTCTGCTTGGCGCGCACGATCTTCAATCTCGCTTCGCCCTCGGATTGATAAGCTTCATTAACCAGAAAAGCAAGCGCCTCATCATCACTAATGTCAGTACAGTGCATTTTGTGGTCAAGAATGGCGTTGGCGACGGCGCGTAGATAGAATTTCAGTTGATTTAATCTGAGCGCTAAATCGCCATTTCCATAACCTTGGTCCAGCATCATCTGCTCGGTGTAGACGGCCCAGCCCTCAATAAATACTCCCGACTGCAACACTCTGCGAATCAACGATGGGCTTCGATTCGAGTATTCTAGCTGTACATAGTGCCCTGGATAAGCTTCGTGAATCGTAAGTATCTGCAGCATGTGTCGGTTATATTCTTCCAAAAAGCTCCTCACTTTGTCTTCGCCCCAAATAGCTGGCGGTGGGCTAACGGCATAGAAACTCTGGCCGTTCGGATCGAGTGGGAGTGCCGAATCGAGATACGCTAGCGAATTGCCTCGGCGAAACTCAGGCATCTCGATGACTTGACATCGATCCACCGTTGGTAAGCGGAGAATGTCACGCTCGCGAATGAAGTCCTGAATACTGCTAACGGTGGCGCGCGCATCTAGAATTAGCGTCTCTGGTCTGCCGTGTTCCTGACTGACCGCCTGCGTTACCTGTGCGATCGTGGCTCGCCGACCCACTGGGTCATCCACTGGAAGTGTCGCACCAGGAAAATAACGACTCCAAAGCTGTCGTGCAACCACATACATATCGCGTTGAACCCGATCAAACTCCTGCTCAGCCTCTTGCAGAACGCGGTTGGCGTCCCATCCAACATCCAACACCATCTCCAGCTTCTTCGAAAACTTTTCCCGTCCAAGTCTCCAGTTATTGTTGGCAGTAGGCAGCAACTGGCTTTCTAGAAGCGACTGATGTTGCTTCAATGCTTCTACCGCCGTCTCACACACTGCCGTTAATTGCGCTAACTGCGGAGAGCTACCCACCAACTCGAAAATTCCAGTTTGATAAAAACCAATCGCTCCTCGGTTCTGCAAGATGCCGGTCTCTAAAATCGGTTTCGGTGGACTTGTCAGCGTCTGCCGAGCGCCGGCAACAATCCGAGGAATTTGTTTGATTCTGGATATAGCATTCGCAACATTCTTTTCCTTGGGTAGCGTCGACTGCGTCAACAACGAGTAAACGCTGTCGTTGATATACGTTCCGTATGTTCGAGGGTCTTCGCCAAAGGGATTCGTATTCTCGGCTAACCAGATGCTGCGCACCAATTCGTCTCGGAATATTTCGTAATCGATTCTGCCGTTCTCTGTAAACTGTGCGTTGGAGAATTGTTCATCGAGCTTGCTAAGTTGCCGACGAAAGTGTTCCAGCCAACCCGTGCGCGCGCTCATCGAAATATCATCGAGCAAATGGTCAAATCGATGGTCACCCAACAGGGTAGCGTCGTAGGGACGCATCTGAAACGCTTCCTCCAGGTGCGAGCGGAAGAAGGCATCCAACTGCTCGTCAGCCACCTGTCCGTTAGCGCGAACGCTCAGCAGCATAAAAAGTGGTACGATCGCATAAACAACACAGCGTGGGTAAAGCATGGCAAGTTCTCAAATGGATGCTATCGGAACAACGAAAATGAAACGGCTCGCTGCCGCCTGATCTGAGGGAAAAATATCAGCCAGCAAATCGACACTCCTCAATGATCGCTTGTAAACCCCAATTCCCAAGGCTCTGCCCGCAGAGTCCATTCGCCAGTGGACAGTATTACGCGACCATTAACGGATTCTCACAGTATCCTATTCATGAACGGTTGATGCCAGCCGACCTCTGTTATCGCGCAGAGCTCTTACCTATGCTACTAAGCTCGGACTCAGTCCATGGCAATTCTCGCAATCGCAGTTCATTACGCAGCGCAGTTACATGGCGGACTTCGATTGTCGGCGCATTCTCCAAGAACTCGCGTCGAATATAACTGATCACACCTGCAATGTGCTCGTCGTCAAGCGCCTTTGACATTGCGGGCATACTCAAACGATCGTCAGCGTTGTACAAATCTCCATTAATCGAAATAGGACCTTGCAGCCCATTCAACAGCACTCTCACCAGCCGAGATTCGTCCTCCAGCCAATCCGAGCCCAAGAGTGGCGGGCCCTTGGCTGACAAGCCATAACCTAGCTCATGATGGCACCCCGCACACAAAGTGGAATACACGTCGCGTCCAATGTCGACCAGTTGCGTCTGCTCGGGTGTTAAGCTTTGCTTCTCGGGCAAGGGCTGTCCATTTTTTCCCGGCCAAATCATTCTTTCGGCCATGCGCGCGGCAGCCGCAGACAGTCTTCCGTTTGAGGATTGAGTCAGCCGCTCTGCCGCGAGTGGCGCACTTGACAAGCGAAGCAAGGCAGCGTTACCTGCCTTCGGTGCGTGGGTGGGCTTGGATACGGCTTCCGATTCGCCGGGAGAGGGCGGGAAACGATTGCGGACCACGACAGGAGGATCAATCAAGCCTTCGAGCAATGCCAGCTGTTGCCATATGCGAGTTTCAGGAATGGTGTCGAGCAAATGACAGAGCTTTAGTACAGCGACTGGATCGCGCTGACGCCAAATCACCGTTGCCGCTTCGCTCAACACAGCCACACGCCAATCCTGCTGAATATCCCAACCATCGTGCTGCAATCGCGACCGCAAAAATTCTACTTCGCGGCCCCCCAATCCTGACAGCACCCCACGCAGAGCCTCTCGGTCGTGGGCGAACGACTGAAGCAGGTTTGCGATCTCAGCTTCGACATCGGCTGCTGGCAGAGATGCTAGTGCTAGTAAACACTGCATGCGAACCAGTGCGCTATCATCCTCAACGCACTCGGCAAGGTCGGCAGCAATTTGCGCCTGCATCGATTCGACAGTGGCAAAGGCGGTATACAAAGTGACAGCCGACGCGCGAACATGTTCGTCTGTATCTTTCAGCAATTCATACAGTAGCTCAGCATCGACCCGACCCAACCCTTCAATGGTCCAGAGCGCGTGCAGACGTCCAAGTGCTTGCGGCTCTTCGAAAAGCATTTTTTCCAACTCACGTACCACTGTAGTGTCCTGGCGTTGGACCAACAATTGTTGAGCCATGTCCCGATGCCAACCGTTGGTACTTGCCAGCAAACGCACCAATTCGCTGTTTCGCTTTTGCGATAGGCGAGCAGGCTCGCGCGGCTCTGTCTCATCATGGACCACACGCCAAATGCGCCCGTAATTGATTCCCTGATCCAGCTGGCGCTCCAAAATCTGCTGCCGCAAGTATGGCGTGATAAACGCACCGTGCTGGATAACCCCGCGATACATGTCCACGCAGTAAATCGTTCCATCCGGTGAATTGCAAAGATTCACAGGGCGAAACCGTTCGTCGCGCGATGCAATGAACTCGCGTTGTTCATAAGCATTGCGCGACAGAACTCTTTTTTTCCCAGGTGCCCCATCCGGTGCCAGCATTTTTTGACGACGAATCAGATTTCCGGCCGGCTCTGCGATGAACACATCTCCCAACAGTTCGCTCGGCAGATTGTCGCCGCGATACACCACGGGACCACAGTTGGAATTGGCGTCGATCAGACTGCCATCGCTTCGCAAGAAACCTGGCACATAGCCACGATTTATCCCTGGCGTCGGCCGAATAGGGAACATCGTCTGATCATCGGTCAACTCGACGTCAACCAGGGAATTCATGGTTTGAGCGATTGCCGAGTAGCAAGGAACGAGATCGCCTCGCAGCAGCGAGGCGTTCACGTTGTACCTAAGAAAACCAAAATTATCCTGTGTAATCCCCCACTGACCTCGCCCGGCAATGAGATCTGTGTTCCAGCCACGCAGAGTGCGTCTAAGCCGAATGCCCTGTTTTGCATTGTAAATCCAATTATCGAGAGCTGGCATCAGACCATTGAGCGAATGTTCAACATTGCCAGGGCTGTACTTGCAAATGAGCGCCTTGCTATCGCAACGATCGTCCCCATCAATATCCTTGCAAAGCCAGATATTGCCATTCTCGCAGACTAAGAATCCGTCCGCTGTCCAACAAAGTCCACGCGGCAGAACCAGACCATCCAAAAAGACCCTGCTGGCATCCATCCGGCCATCGCCATCGCTGTCCGTCAGTACTGAGATAACACCGATGGGAGCTTCCTCGCCATCGCCATCAATATTTGGCATGAATCCGCGCATTTCACACACCC
>JBGSTP010000030.1:0-14957 GCA_041736515.1 Pirellulaceae bacterium | reverse complement strand
GAGGCCTCCTTGCCTGGGATGGGTGTGTGATAACTCCATCTAGACGAGAGAGGCCTCATTTGCCTATACCAATTCACTGCAATCACTTACGCCATTTCTACGTGCCATTCGTGGGTTCGTCCAGGATCAGCAAGGCTGGATCGAATGCCATGGCCAACGACAGTGCCACCTTAGCCCGCATGCCCTTCGAGAGATCGCGAATTTTTGCGGCTGGTGGTAACTTGAATTCGCGCGTCAACAAGTCATAGCTTTTCAGGAATTCAGTGGGTGAACCATAAAAGCCGCTGGCATACCAGCCCGCTTGCGCGATTGTCATCCATTCATACAGCCCCGGCGAGTCGGAAACATAGCCGACCGCACGTCTCAGCTCCAATGGCTGTTTGGCGGGATCGAACCCGCAGACGTCAATTCTGCCCGAGTTGAAGCGATGGTAGCCCAATAAACCGCGAATGAGCGTCGATTTTCCAGCTCCGTTCTCGCCCAGCAACGCAAAGACCACTCCGGTTGGAACCTCAAGCGAAACGTCGTTGAGCACCAGAGTGCGACCAAAAGATTTAGAAACACGGTCGATCTTGATAGCGGGATTCATTGTTTGATCTCCGGAAGATGAGATGGAGCTAGTGACGCGAACTGGGCAATGGATACTTCGAACATTTCGCGGAGTTGGGCGGGATGCAAACCACTGCGCAGCGCCTCCTCGACTACAAGCGACAGCCGCTCTGCCAACAGGTGATGCCGGTCGCTCTGGCAGCGTGACTTGGCATCCGTACAAACTGCCATGCCTCTGCCGCGAAGCGATTGGAGGACCTGTTCGTCCTGCAATTGTTGGAATGCACGCTGAACCGTGTTGGGGTTGATTGCCAACTGTTTGGCCAGCTCCCGCACACTAGGAATGACTTGGCCTGGAACCAATATGCCTTCGGCAACAGCAAACTTGACCTGCCGCACCAGTTGTTCGTAGATAGGCAGACCGTTACTAGGCTCAATCGAAAGCTGCATGGGATTGGCTTGACTAGATGAAACGATTGCAAGAGTCGAAACGCGATCAACTCGCGCCGTGTACTGCCGTAATAGTACACTGGATCTCTTGTGTTTCAAGTGCCCTTAGGAAAATAATTGCCAGATTGCACTATTTGCAGACTTACGATTTGCAAACCGCAATTTTTGGCCTAATTTTGGGGGTAGGCCCGAAACCCGAAAAACCGATTGGATTGCCCCCCATGAAAGTTCTTGTTGTCGACGATTCTGGAGTTATTCGATGCGTGATAGCCCGCGTATTGAAGGACTTGGGAATACGACGAATTCTCGAAGCCAATGACGGCTCCGAGGCTTGGGATTTACTTCGCGATAATGAAGTTGGTTTGGTCATCACCGACTGGCATATGCCGCGGATCGATGGACTGGAGTTGACGAAGAAGATCCGCGCCGAGTATCCCGAGCTGCCGATCGTCATGGTCTCGATTGTCGATACTCGCGAAATGATTATTGAAATCATTAAGGCGGGCGTGAATGAATATGTCTGCAAGCCCTTCACCCGCGACGAATTGAGCGAGAAAATTGAGAAGTATTTGCCCGCCTACGACGAAGTCGAATTTTCGTAACTGAGGCTCAGTCCAACGACCATCCGTCTCTTGGCTTCCGCGAGATGAACTGCGATGCGTTGGGTGCGTTCGTGGCGATCATTTTCTGTGCATCCCATTCGATCGGCCCGCCTGCACGATAGGCCACGTTACCAAGGTGATTGGCTTCCGTGAGTGGGCCAGCGTAGCTGAATGGGCTGCCTGTTGGTGAACCAGTGCGAACTGCGGCTAACCAATCTTCGTGATGCCCAGCCACATCTCGAATAAAAGGAGTAGGACGCTCGAACTTTGCAAATTTTTCCTCCGGTAGCAACATGTGGCGTTTGTAATCGGACAGCAGCATGCCATCATCGCCGATGAACAGCACACCCGAATCGAATTGTGGAATCTTGCCGTCAATCCAAGCTTGCGGCTTGTAGGCACCTTGGTGCCACGTCAACTGGCATGCGGGCATTTCGCCTCTTGGCCCGTATTGATAAACCGCTCTCATCGACGCCGGTGCAATCTCCGGATGAGGCTCTGGCCCCTCCGCCACGACACTCTTGGGTGCATCCAAATTTAGTGCCCAGAATGGAAGGTCATTCCAATGGCTCCCCAAGTCCGACATTGTGCCATTGCCGAAATCCCACCAGCGATACCAGGCTGGGCCCGGAAAATAAACGCTATGAAAAGGGCGCTCAGGCGCTGGTCCCAACCACAAATCCCATTCCAAATAATCCGGAGGCGTCATCGCCTCCGTCGGTCGCTCCGTTACAAATACGCGGTCCTTATACTTCTCAGCCTCCTCCTTACTCTGCAAGCCCCACGCGCGGCCTACCCAGACATGCGCCTCGCGAACTGGGCCGATTGCGCCGGTTTGAATTAGCTCTACCACGCGATGATAGTTGTCGCTGGCGTGGATCTGAGTTCCCATTTGCGTGGCCACTTTGGCTTGTGCCGCTGCAGCAGTGATCTTGCGTGCTTCGTCGATGTTGTAGGTCAGCGGCTTTTCGCAATACACATGCTTCCCCATCCATAAGGCGGGCATCGTTGCATAGGCGTGTGTATGTTCGGCAACGCTAATGACAACCGCATCAATATCGTCAGCCTGTTTATAAAGTTCGCGAAAATCTACATACGTGCGCGCATCGGCATACTGCTTGGTTGCGGCTTCCAAGTTCCGCCGGTTAACGTCGCACAGTGCTACAACCTGCACCTCTGCATCTCGGCCGATGGCATTCATGTTCGCACCGCCGCGGCCACCCACGCCGATGAAGGCTACCCGAATTTTTGACTGGGCATGCGCGCGAGCTGAGCTATGAAATCCAACTGAGGAAACACACGCAAGGGCTCCTGCGCGTGTGAAGGATCGCGCCAAGAACGAGCGTCGATTGAAAGAGGTCATAATGGTCTCCAGAAAAAGGTGGGGGAGTACCCGAGTATTGTATGCCCAAATGAAGCTGGCATGGTCCGCAAACCGCGATTGACGGTTGGGGTTAAGTCTCAACCCGCTTTGCTCGGGTGCACATTGTCCATTACGTTCTCGTAGCACCGCTCGGGCAGAGGCGGTACGCGGGAGCCATCGACAAGGATGTTGTAGGCCAGAAAAATAGTCACCGGTGCCAGGCTTTCCTGGCAACTATAGACGAAATGTAGTGGGTAGATTGCCAGTGCGCGATCTGGTGAAAACACCCCGACTGCTTTGGTGTCCTCAAGATCGTGAAATGTAACTGCCGCCCACTGCCAACCCAGCGCACGAACTAATTGCTCTCCCCACAGACTTCCGAGCGGCAAAGCAAAATCCAGCGTCGGATTCGCCTGACCAATTGAGCCCTGTTGCAATTTCGAAACAAAATCATCGATTCTTTCAACAATAATGCTGGCGTCGGTAACTTGCGGATCCAGTCCAATCAAAACCGCACCCTCCTGGGCCGCTTTTTTCAGACTTTGCTCCATTTCATCATCGAGCGGTTCTTCAGTCAAATTCACAGATCACCTGACGATCCTAAAACACCAACGACGCGACAGTGCAAATTATCCCAGTAATTCGTGTTCTACCTCGGCGGGTAAAACGCCCGTCAAACGAAAGTCCAGTCCCTGCGAACGGACCGACAAACGCTCGTGATCCAACCCCAGTTGGTGCAATAGAGTTGCATGAATATTGCGGACGTGAATCGGTTTTTCAATTGGACCAAATCCGAAATCATCGGTTTCCCCATAAACATGCCCAGCTCGAAAGCCGCCACCGGCGAACCACATGGTAAATGCATCGATGTGGTGATTGCGGCCCGTATTCTCGCGAACTTCTCCCATCGGTGTGCGTCCAAATTCACCGCCCCAAATTACTATAGTGTTTTCCAACAGGCCGCGCCGTTTTAGATCGAGCACTAGCGCAGCGGAGGCTTGATCGATCTCTTTGCTGATTTCAGGCAGGTGCTTTTGAAGGTTCTCCGTGGGACCGCCATGATGATCCCAGTTCGTATGATACAACTGGATAAAGCGTACACCGCGCTCGACCAGCCTTCGGGCCAAGAGACAATTGCGGGCATAGCTCGACTCTTGCGGATCCTTAATACCGTACAATGCAAGTGTCTCGGCGCTTTCATCGTCCGTGTTCATCAACTCCGGTGCAGCGCTTTGCATTCGATATGCCAACTCGTAGGCGTTGATGCGGGTAGCAATCTCTTGGTCGCCAGTCTCTACGAGCCGCTTTAGATTGAGCTCCCGAACGGCATCGACAACCTGTCTCTGTTCAACTTCGGAGACTGCTTGGGGCGTAGATAAATTGAGGATTGGATCGCCCTGATTTCTCAGCGGCACTCCCTGATAGGTGGTGGGCAGAATGCCGCTGCCCCACAGCACTGCGCCCCCGCGTGGGCCCCGTGGACCGCTCTGCAACACCAAGAAACCTGGCAGATCTTTGCATTCGCTTCCCAATCCATAGGAAACCCAAGAGCCGAGGCTGGGACGTCCGAACTGGCCACTTCCAGTATTCATGAACATTTTCGCTGGTGCATGATTGAACAAATCGGCCTGGCAGGTCTTGACGATGGTTATCTCGTCCACAATTCCAGCGGTGTACGGCAAGAGATCGCTGACCCAAGTTCCATTCTTGCCATACTGCGCAAAAGCACGCGTGGAGCCCAATAAATTGGTGCGATGGCTACTGTCCATAAACGCAAAACGCTTGCCAGCGATAAAGCTCTCCGGAATTGGCTGGCCATTGAGCTCTGTCAGCTTGGGCTTGTGCTCAAACATCTCCAGTTGCGACGGACCACCCGCCATGAACAGGAAAATAACATTCTTGGCCTTGGCTGGGAAATGCGAGGGCTTGGGCTGCAAGGGATTTCCCGTCAACGCAGGCGTAGGGGCTGCGATCCCTTGCTCGGCCAACATGGTGGACAGGGCCATTGAGCCGACGCCCATAGTACACCGACTGAAGAAGTGTCGGCGCGTGGACGCTTTCAGGGCTTCTCGAATTTCATGCGTGTTCATTCTCGTGTTACCGTTTCATCGAGGTTCAATAGTACCCGCGCAGCGTTAAGCGTGTTGAGTCGACTCAAGATACTTAGCTCATCTGGCGTCGGTTGTCGCGAAGTACAACGTCGAAACGCTACTTCCACGCCATCGCGTTTTACAATTTCCTCCAAAGCTCTCGCGAATTCTTGGTAGGCGGGGTCATTCAGCAACGTTAATGCCTGCAGAGGAGTATTGCTGCGTATGCGCCGCGTACAGGAACTGAATCCGTCCGGAGCATCAAATACGTTCAACGAAGGAGGTGGTGTTGCGCGGTACACAAACGTGTACAGGCCGCGCCGATAACGGTCCTCGCCCTCGCTCGCTTTCCAACTGCGCTGAACCTGGCCTTGGCCCATGACTCCGTCCGGAATAGGCGGATAAACCGGCGGCCCGCCGACCTTTGGCGAGAACAGACCGCTTGCCACCAACGCGACATCGCGCACGATTTCTGCTTCCAATCGCAAGCGTCGCTGCCGACCGAGCAAGATATTCTCGGGGTCCTTCTCCACCAGCTCGGGACGGTCCGATGAACTCTGTCGGTAGGTGTTCGACGTTACGATGAAGCGATGCAGTTCTTTTAGACTCCACCCTCTTTCAATAAACTCGAGGGCTAACCAATCCAGCAGCTCGGGATGCGAGGGCGGGGATCCCTGCAGCCCAAAATCATTTTCCGTTTCAACCAAACCGCGACCAAAGTACACCTGCCAAACTCGGTTAACAATCACGCGCGAAGTCAATGGATTGTTGGGGCTAACCAGCCACTTGGCCAGGTCGAAGCGATCGGCGTAGTCCGCAGATTTTTCCAGAGGATGCAATATCGAAAGTGTACCCGGGGTTACTTCGTCGGCAGGACGAGTAAAATCCCCCTTGATCAAAACGGTGGATTTGCGTGGTTCCTTGCGCTCGCTCAAAACCAGAGTCGTGGCGGCTTGTTCTAGCTTTTCTTCCAGCGACGCGAGCTGCACATTCAGCTTCGTAAATTCCGCACCAGCTTCGCCGCTTGCTGCCAGGAGAATCCGTTTTTGTTCAATCTTGCGTTTCTTAGCATCCACTTCAAACGCTTTGCGTACGTTTGGTGGCAAATTCTTCTTAGCCTCATCCGATAGCTGCATTTCCCATTGCTTCAAACCATCCGCGCGATCTTTCAAAATCTCTGCCATCTGCTGTTCGATCGTTTGGCGATCTCTGGACAATTGGTCGGCATCGACATCCTCTTCAAATACTTTAAGTGTTGGTTCGTCCTGGTTGTTAAAGAATGCAAACATGCGGTAGTAGTCGGTTTGAGCTATTGGATCGAATTTGTGATCGTGGCACTGTGCACAACCAACCGTCAATCCGAGCCAAACAGTACCGGTCGTAGCGACTCGATCAAAAACGCTATCGATGCGGAACTGCTCCACATCTATGCCGCCCTCTTGGTTGATCTGAGTATTGCGATGAAAGCCAGTAGCAATTTTTTGGTTCTCAGTAGCGTTCGGCAGCAGGTCGCCAGCGAGCTGCTCTATAGTAAACACGTCAAAGGGCATGTCTGCGTTTAAAGCTTCCACCACCCAGTCGCGAAATTTCCAGATCTGGCGAGGCGCATCGATGGAGTAGCCGTTGCTGTCGGCATATCGCGCCTGATCCAACCACCAACGTCCCCAGCGCTCGCCATAATGTGGACTGTCCAATAAACGCTGTACCAATGCATCGTATGCCGCGTTTGGGTCTTCACGCGTGGCATCTAAAAACGAATCCACTTCCTCGCTCGTAGGTGGCAAGCCTACCAGATCGAGCGACAGTCGCCGAATCAGAGTCGTGGCACTGGCGGTCGGCGAGGCCGTAAGATCCTCGGTCGCCAATCGCGCACGAACAAATCTATCAATTGGATGGTCTCCGCTGATAACCGCTGCGTTATTAGGGTCAACTGAATCGGCTGAATGGGGCGGCTCCTTTCGCTTCGGCAACTCGAAAGCCCAATGCGTTTCGTAAGGTGCGCCTTGCTCGATCCACAAACGAAGTGTTTCCTTCTCGTTAGCGCTCAGCTCCTTGCCGGATTTCTTGGGGGGCATAACCAAGTCAGCATCTTCCGAAACGATTCGCTCGATCAACTCGCTCTCATCCGGTTTACCCGGGACAATGACAGTGCCACTGTCCAATGCCCCGTCTCGAGTGTCCAAACGCAAATCTGCTTCGCGCGCAGCTTCATCAAATCCATGGCAGGCGAAGCAGTTCTTCGCCAAAATAGCGCGCACATCGCGATTAAAGTTTGCAAGTCTTGGCGGCGGCTCGGCGGCATTCAGGTGCCAGCCCAACCCAGCGAAGAAGATTGCAAAAAATGGCAAGCGGGCGACATTCAATCTGCACGAAAAATAGAGCATGGCAGCTGATCTGTACTGTTCTTTTGCGGGGGGGAGGAGCGATTGAGGGCTACGAATTGTCCGTTGGTCAACGCAACACGCGGGACAACGCACTGTGCATCCATCCCCGAGCCGTTACGCCACAAACTTACCAGAACTACGGTCTACAACTCTCAGTTCGCCAATAACGCCCGGTTCCAATCGTTGTGCATGCAGGCGAGAATAACTCCATTATAACAGAAAATGAAGTTCTTTCATTATGCTGTGCAACAGTGCGAAGTATACATTCACTACTTGCTTTTTATACCAAACGACGAGAGACGCATTGAGTTCAAGACTCAATGCGCCTCTGAGACGATTCAATAGCGATACTGCAGCGGAATTCCACGATCCTGTTAATTCCGCGCCGAAATCCGCCGGCAAGAGCACACTAAGCCGCTTTCTTTTCCGATCGATTGCGGTAGTCCACGACGTCCCAAGCCAATCCGCAATACTTCATAAGGCGAATCGTATTGTAAGTAATATCGAATTCCCACCATTTATGCCCGTGCTTTGCCATGCGTGGATGAGCATGGTGGTTGTTGTGCCAACCCTCTCCATACGTTAACAGGGCAACCCACCAATTGTTCCTGCTGTCATCGCGAGTTTCGTAATTGCGGTAGCCCCACATGTGGCTGGCAGAATTCACCAACCAAGTTGAATGCAGCACAAACACCATACGCAACGCAACCGCCCAAACCAACCAGGAGATCGCCAAAGAAGCGCCACCAATTGCGTAGCCGACGCCCACAAAAAATAGCGAAGCAACTACGTTAATTGGAATGAATGCATAGTCGAGCATGCGGATGTAGCGGTCTTGGTAAAGGTCCGGAGCCCATTTGCGGAAAAACTCTCCTTGGTCCTTTCCTCCTACTTTATAGGCAAGCCAAAAAGCGTGGCTCCACCAACCGCCATCGCGAGGCGAATGCGGATCTCCATCTTGATCGCTACGCGCATGGTGCAAGCGATGATTGGCGACCCACATCATTGGCGGCCCTTCGCCTGCCAAACAGCCGATTGTCGCAATTGTGCGTTTAACCCAGCGTTGCGTTAGAAAACTCGAATGTGTCAACATCCGGTGATAGCCGAGGCAAACTCCTACGCCGCCGCATACCCAGTGCATAAACACCAGTACGGCCAGAGCGGACCAGCTAAAAGTCCATGGAGCTGCAATGGCTCCGATGTGAATCATGATCAGCCAAGCCGCTGCGGCCCAGTTGACATTGTTTGCGCGGGCCACATGGGGTCGCCCCGATGCCCATTTCAGAGTGCTCGATGCATCTGAAGGAGTACCACCACTGAGAAGTGCTGAAACATCCTTTTCACTTGCTGGCTGAACTGTCGGGCCAGGAGCCTGACGGTAGTGCCGACGAGTGGAACGTCGGCTCTTTTTGTTACTCATCGATTTGGTTCACTATGCAGAAAGTGGTCATGAATCACGTCGCTTTCCAACCGAACGCGCTCACGACGAAACCGCTACGCCGACAGGTCCGACGTAGTCGCTCTAATTGTTTCGCTTCCGGCGACCCCCGTCTAGCGGGAAAAGGCCAGATTTGGCCGGTTCGATTCCATTTTTCCCAGAATTAACGTGCGGCAAATGAGCCCGCTCAATGCCGCACACTTTGGTCGCCCGTCCATGCTATTCAATAGATACCATCCGATGCCAAAATCTGCGCATAATTCTACAGAATTAGCACGAAAACGCCATTCACCTAGATTGCCTAAACTAACGGGCGAGTCGGCTGTACTAGCTCGGAGTGCAAGAATCTAACTAGGCCTATACTTCACCGGCATGCCAAGATCCACTCCCAACTTGCCAATGACATCACAATCGCGACTTCGATCATGAAATATGCGAATCCCAAAACTGTCAGCTCATTTCGATACACAACTAGCGTCGCCAGTACGACAAGACAATACAGCAGGTTGAGACCGGAAATCACCAACAACGCCTGGCGTGCATTGTTGTAAATAAAGTACGCGAAGCCATCGAAGCTAGCAAATCCGACAGCCATTCCAGCTAACAGCATCAGCAGCCAATTTGGCAAGCCGGTGCGAATTATCTCCCTGACAAGCAGAACATAAATCATCAATGCGGTTGTCGAGGCGCCGCAGGCATCCAGTATTAATACTTGACGCGGTGAGATCGTTTCGAATTCCTTCGATGGCTGTTTCTCCACCAGTTACTCCATATTCAACATCGAAGTTGATCCATAAATCCGGTAACGCACTAGAACGCTATTGTAGCAGGCACCACCCTTCCAGAATCAGTTTGAAGCTCAAACTCGTTTTGTCCGAGTTTGCCTGGCTCTTTGAGTTCGCTGGATTCGTTATAAATTTCCTGTAAAATTCACCGTAGGGTACCGTTGTAGTCGCCCGTCTCAATGACAGTCGTAATTTGCAGCTCACCTATCTAGGCCCCAGTTGATCGCGCGAGTACGGGTTGCAATGGCTATGCTGGTAAATCATTCGATCATTCGCAAAAATTTGACATCGTTTTCGCAACCGCCAGGATGTCACGCGTACCCGATCTGACTCTAGAGAGGCCGATATGACCAATTCGATTCCTGCTTTCCGCTTGAGCGACAAAGTACGCAGAGCAATGATATTCAGCGGATTGGCCTTCGGGCTGCAAGGGCTGATTGCAGATATCACCCGAGGGCAAGAAGCTGCGAAATCTCAAATTATTGACACATCCCGCGAAGGCGTGTCGCTATATGGTGCGCTGCGAGCCGATGCAATGCGGTTGTCAGCTGGGGCACTGGACCAACCTCTTGCTCCCGATCAATGGAGTGTAAGTGAGGAGCAGCGTCGCCTGATGTGGCTGGAGATGCTGGGCTTAAGTCCTTTGCCAGAACGCACGCCACTCAATGCAGTGGTGACAGGCACGTTGGATCGCCAAGACTACGTCGTAGAAAAGGTTCATTTCCAAAGTTTGCCTGGTGCCTATGTCATTGGAAACCTCTACCGGCCGTCAAAGATCCAGGGACCTTTGCCAGCCGTACTTTATCTATGTGGGCATTCGAAAGGAAAGGTAAATCCACCCTATCAAGCCAACCCGCGTTGGTTCGCTCAGCACGGCTATGTCGCTCTGGTGCTGGATCCCATTCAGCTGGGCGAGTCGCAGGGTTTCCACCATGGAACGTATCGCGGCGAGCGGTGGGACTGGCCCAGTCGTGGCTATACACCCGCCGGCGCCGAAGTCTGGAATGCGATGCGAGCTTTGGATTATTTGGAAACCCGCGATGATGTCGACTCCGCACGCATGGGCGTCACGGGCTTGAGCGGTGGAGGAGTGATTTCGTGGTGTCTCGGTGCCGCCGACCCTCGGGTAAAAGTGGTTGTTCCAGTATGCCAGTCGGGTAGCATTGGCCAGGTCGTGACCGATCGCGGAACGGACGGTCATTGCGATTGCGCTTTTTGGATCAACTACTATCGCTGGTGTTGGCCCGACATCGGTTCCCTCATTGCCCCACGCGCCCTGCTGATAGCCTCAGGTTCCGAGGATGTACTCTGGCGACCGAACGGATATCGCGATGTTGCGCAGCGCATTCGTCGTCAGTACTATCAACTAAATGCCAACGAAAACTTCGATCTCGTCGAAGACTCGACACCGCATGGTTACACGCCCAAATTGCGTCGCGCGATTTTCACTTGGTTCAACCGTCACCTGAAAAACGATCCAACTCCAGTAACCGACGATATTACCGATTTTGTTGAGCCAGAAGAGAATCTGCTAGTTTTCGGTGGGAATCTTCCTGCCGATGACAAAATGGCGCAAGTGGATCGGATACTAGTGCAGCGCCACGCCCCGCCCGACTTGGACTCGCCAAAGTTCGAGAACGCTTCGCAGTTACTAGATTACATGGCCGAAGCCAAATCAAGACTCATCGATACAACATTTCGGACAACAGTGCAGCCATTTGCAGGTCCCGTCGATTTTCGGGAGGATGGAACAGATGGAGGCGGTGTGTATGGCACTTTGGAGTTTTCCTCGCAGGACGGGTTGCGGCTGGCGGTGAAGACGACTCGTCCGGCAGGGAATGCAGCCGCTCTTCCGACCTTGATCTTCCCAATGGCCGAAGATGCCACGCGAACGTTTACAGGTGGTGGTGCAAGCCGCCCGCGTTTGACAACCGGACTGGCCTCGGCGGCAGTTGAAGTGCGCAATACCGGAGCAAACTCGATCGGCCCCGGCTATTTATGGACAGCGCGCCGCACCTACCCTCTGCTTGGGCAATCATTGCCTGAGAGGCAAGTGGGTGATCTGATATCCGCGATAAATATGGTCGAGCAAAACGAGCATGTCCCCTTACTGTCTGTGGCGATCTTCGGCGATTCAAAAATGGCTCCAATCGCTATGTACGCTGGCATATTGAGCACGCAAGTAGATGAAATCGTGCTGCGGGACTGTCCCAGCACCCACGAAGACCCAACCTTAGCTGAGTTCTTGGGCGTTCTGCGCGTTGGCGACTTGCCCCACAATTTGGCACTGGCCTATCCGCGCGCAATCACCTTTGTGGGAAAAGTACCTGAAGAGTTTCAATGGACCAAACGCGTGTATGAGAAGTTAGGCGCCGCCGATCGCATTCGGCAGATCGACTCCATTTCCCAGTGGCAACCATTTCCGGCCGCCACTCGATAGCGGTTCCGTAGAGCCCTGGCTAGCGCCTTGCCGCTCACTAATCAGAAATGAATTTTTATTTCCAGTGTTTTCGAATCAAAGTGGCGCGGTCCAACTGAACAACATCCAAATTGGGACAGCGCCACTTTGCGGAGAACTGTGGCAATACTAGCTCGACGCGCCAGCAAGTGGGTCGCTTGAAGAGCAGAAAAAATCCAAGAAATTCGTACGCTTACGCCCCACTCGCTGGCGCGTCGAGCAAATATTCGGGCCTAACGCGGCGCTGTCCAACCAGTCTTCGGTGTTCAAGAGAGTTGACGATTTCCCAGCCAGGTCAGGCTGAACAACTCGATTGACCGTATTGAGCTGAGGATGGAGGAAACGAATAAACCGCGATTTCCTGTGCACCTGTATTCGCTCGAAACACCGACTACAGTTGCTGGGGACGACCATCGCAGGACTTGGAGTCTAGGCGCGAACAAATGACCAAGATTGAACTATTGCTATGCTCTGCTGGTTTGGTGACAGTGCTCTTACTGGAAGTGATCCGCAGCCGCCACGGCTGGATATCGAATTCGCATTTAGTTTTTCACTTTGGTAGCTTGATACTGCTAGTGGCCTTCATGCTGTTTCTGGTAGCCCGGCTATGCTATAGCCTTTTTGGGTTAGCAGAGCGCAAGTTTTTTTGTTTTTCGGCGCAGTTTAAATCCCAGGAGTTGCAAAGTCCGTAACGAATTGTTTGCCGAGTACGATTAGGAACTCCGCAAAGATGGCAGCGAACGCGTATCGATGAAAGGATCGAAGTCGTTGGCGTCATTCAAGGCTTTGCGAGGTCTTGCGATTAGGGCGAACCGCGCAGGCTGGTAGAAAGATGAGTAACAAACTGGATACCATTCGTCTGGAAATAGATGGGGCATGCGCTTCATCTCTTACCTTCGAGAGAATTAGTATGGGTTCGGCATGCGGTGACACAGTTTGGGTGGCTAGTTCTCCCATGCTTCAACAGTGCTTCGCCGATCTCTGTCGTTACAGCTTGTTAGCAGGTCAATTCCTTCATGCAGACTGGCCCTCACTTTTTAGCCTGCCAGATTCCTACAACCGACCGGTCGAGTCTGTGGCTTTGATTGATGTCCTCAGAATCGTTAAGATCTTGAACGCGACATTCTCTGAGCAACTTCCTCAAGGTCTAAAGATAGCCATCCCTCCTCAGGCTTTGTGGAAGAAAGTGGCTCGGCAGTTATCTGGTCAAAACCGCTTTTTTGGCGAAGTCTGGTTTCGAGAAAACAGTGGAGGGACGACGCATGAAGTAGTATTGCCAGAAGCAAAACATCGAGTGATTAGCACCTTCTTCGGAAACGTTTGGGAAATGTGCCTGCCTGATGGCCTTGATGTCAATACTCAAATCTCCGTTGGTTCCTATGCATCGACTGCAATGCTTTGCGGTGGATGCTGGAGATCCGGCATAGACGCCTGCAATGAGGTTGGGGAGGACTATCAATCCTTTACCGTCGCATCGCCCTTGAGTGGGTTTCGGCTTTGGTTGCTTTGATGTAAGGACGAGCGAATTTGCACCAAGTTCAGACTTTGCGATACATCAACCGTAAAGTTGTAAGGGCACTTGCAAAGCTAGTGCTTCAGTACAATTTAACTTTTGGGTTTGTAGTCTTAATGTAGAACGATTGTCCCAATGGTTTTCATAAGCAAATGCGACAATTGCTCTACGCTGAGCCCTAATTTTTAATGTGGACAAAGCTGGCCCACCATGCGCGAATCGACGAAGAATGATGAGTGATTTTTGCGAGCTATACGTCGCGTCACAAAAGACGCTTGAGTGGCTCTGTCAACAAGTCCACGGGCATTTCATGGGCCAAAGCTCTGACGACACCGTTTTGACATACTTTGGCAAAGTTTATGTTGGGAGCAAACAAAGGTGTCAGGAGTCATTGATTGGCGTGTGCGTCCGTGTTAGTCTGCTCGAATGCCTAGACCAAAACGAGCCGACGAAGCCTACTGCCTGTACCACGCTCTTAACCGAGGGAATGCGAAGAGCGATATCTTCAAAAAGGATGCGGACTTCCATGCTTTCGAGCGAATCCTCGCCGAAGGTTTAGAACGATATCCTTGCCAAATTTTGGCTTACCAATTGATGTCAAATCACTGGCATTTTGTGCTGCGACCGACCGAAGACGGGGGCATGAGCAACTTTTTGCGTTGGGTTACCTTAACGCATACGCAACGATATCACGCCCACTATGGGACTTCTGGAGAAGGACATGTTTACCAAGGTCGCTTCAAAAGCTTTCCGATCCAAGACGATGAACATTTTTTTGTGCTTGCGCGGTATGTCGAGCGCAACGCACTGCGAGCTAACTTGGTCGATCGTGCCGAACAGTGGCGTTGGGGTTCGCTTTACCGGTGGCTAACCACCCCTGAACCAGACCCTCGATTGCTTTCCGCGTGGCCGTTTGCGCGTTTGCCTAACTGGGTGAACCGTGTAAATGAACCGCTAACAGAAAAGGAACTGGAGGCAGTACGTTGGAGTATCAAACGTGGAAGGCCGTTTGGAAATGAAACATGGGTTGAGTCAATTGCGCGCCGTCTCGGCCTCGAATCGACCTTGCGACCACGCGGACGCCCTCAAGTACGCAATTTACCAAACAAAGACTCCTGACACCTTTGTTTGCTCCACAAGTACGCAATTTACCAAACAAAGACTCCTGACACCTTTGTTTGCTCCAGCTTCGTGATCTTGATAAGTGGGTTCGGCGACGCATACGTGCGTGCTACTGGAAACAGTGGTATCGAGTCCGCACGCGCATCAAGATGCTGTTGAAGCTTGGAGTACGGCGAGACGAAGCGATTTCGCATGGTTGCAGT
>JBGSTP010000020.1:0-9052 GCA_041736515.1 Pirellulaceae bacterium | reverse complement strand
CTCTCGACCACAGCTGCTGTTGCGTCGGGCCTATCGCTCGCGCAACGTGGTCTCGCTCAGGAGAAAAAAGCATTTGAAATATCCTTGGCGCAATGGTCGCTCAATCGCCAATTCTTTGCGTTCTTGGGCAAGAAGCGAGGTGAGGTGGACCGCAAGCTCGATCCTCAGGATTTCGCCGTCATTGCAAAGAATGAATTTGGAATTAGCGGCGTAGAGTACGTTAATCAATTCTACGTCGATGCTGTCAGGAAACCGGGGTACTTGGCGGAATTGAAAAAGAAATCTGCCGATGCTGGTGTCGAAAATGTTCTAATAATGTGCGATGGAGAGGGGAATCTCGGTGACCCCGATTTCAAGAAACGTATTACCGCGGTTCGCAATCACATCAAATGGTTGGAATGGGCTGCCGAGTTGGGGTGCCATTCCATACGTGTCAACGCGGCGTCGAAGGGAACCTATGAGGAGCAGTTGGAGTTGGCCGCAGATGGACTACGCCGCTTATCGGAAATCGGCGACACGTATGACCTGAATGTCATCGTCGAAAATCATGGCGGCTTTTCGAGCCACGGGCGGTGGCTGGCAACTGTCATGCAGATGGTAGATCATCCACGTTGTGGTACTTTGCCCGACTTTGGGAATTTCTTCATGCAGCGAGGCGAGGAGCCTGTGGAGTACAATCGCTATCTTGGCACATCGGAACTAATGCCCTTTGCCAAGGGAGTCAGCGCCAAGTCCTATGCATTTAATGAACAGGGCGATGAGACAGCTACGGATTTTGAACGCATGCTCAAAATAGTGCTTGCCAGCGGGTTTAAAGGCTGGGTTGGAATCGAGTTCGAAGGTGGTGGGGACTCTTTCGAGGGCATCAAGTCGACCAAGAAACTCTTGGAGCGCCTGCGCGAAAAGCTTGCTGCCTAACGCGACTCGATCAACCGCCGGCTGCACTACGCTGAGAAGTGGTGTGCAAGTTTTTCCGCGGGCTTGAATTCTTTCGTAACGGGTGCGCTGTTTAGCGACTCTCTAGCGTAATTGTTGCATGACTTCGCGTACGATTTTTTCGATGAAGTCATCGATGTCCTCGGGTTTCGAGCTACGGCCCGCGCCAGGTAATGCTGGCGAGATGTCGGGTAGCCAGTGTGTCAGTTCGGCAAGCATCTGCGACAGTTGCTGTTGCGTTTTTTGAGCGGTAGAGATTTGCTCTGGTGACAAGGGTTGTCGGCTTTGCCCTAAATCCCAGCCTCGCGTCAGCGCTCCACGCCGAAATCCTTCGGGAAACTCGGGCTGACCAATCATTGCATCAAACAGTGGAAGCAGTCGGTATTGAAATTGCATTGCTCGGTCCCACTGGCCTTGAGTGCAGGCGTCGTAAATGGCGCGTGTCAATTCTGGCACAACGCCGCTGGTGGCATTCGTTCCACCGTTGCAGCCAATCATCAGCATTGGGGCCAGGGCCGCATCCCAGCCAGTTAGAAACGAAAACTCGGGACGCTGTGGACGCACAGCGGCGATCATCCGCATCATGTGCGGAATGTCGCCCGAACTGTCTTTAATTCCGACTACCCGAGGGCAATCCAAGGCGAGACGGCGCACGGTAGCGACATCAATCGGCGATGCGAAAAGTGGGATGTTATAAAGGGTAACATCAACGGAAACGTGATCGGCGATCTCCTTAAAATATTGATAGACGGCCTCGGGACCCAGCTTGTAATAGAAGGGTGCAACAATTGCGACTGCTCGGACCCCCATCGCTCCGTAAGTCTCGCAGGCGTCGATTGTCTCCCGCACATTGGCTTCGGCCGCCCCCGCTAGAATTGGAGCTCGATTGCCGACGTGCTGGCAGAGCACTTCAATTATTCTTCGCCGCTCGGGAGCCGTGAAACGAGTAAATTCTCCGGTTGAACCGTTGGGGTATAGGCCATGCACGCCGCGTTCTATGAGCCAGTCGACATAAGCACACAGCTTGTCTTCGTCTACGCGGCCTCGACCGTCAATCGGCGTGATGTTGGGAGTGTAGATACCATTCATTGGATCGGACATGCTATGCCTTGCCTAATACTTTGGACTATCATTACCATCGCGCAGTAGGTTCCTGCACCGAGAATCATTGCACCAGTTTAATTCCAAACGGTCTATCTGAACTCACACCAAAATCGTTTTTGATGCCGAATCCCCCGCCTAAGCCGAATAATCCATTCCTTTGGTCGACGCTGCACGCTTGGTGGCTCGTTTGCGGCGGATTCCTCGCATACTTGTTGGTTTTCTTGAGTCAGCCGTCGGTAGTGGGATTCGTGGGTTCTGCGGGCGAGCCGCTGAGCCGATTGGTAGACATTATGCAGATTTTTCTGGTGGACCAATTGCTGGGAAGCGTGTTTGGTAATGGCAGGTTAGAAATTAGTTTTGTTGACCGGATCCCGATTTTGTTGGCAACTGCGGCATGGGTCTCGCTTGCTTGGCTGCTTGGTTCGTCGCTCTTATCGAGAATGTCGGTGATTGGAAATTTGAGTTGGCTGGAGAAGCAAGCTTGCCGAGCGCTTGTCGGCTTGGCTGTACTTTCGACGCTAACGTTGCTCTTGGGGTTGAGCGGACTGCTTTCCAATCGCTGGGCGCTATTGGCCGTGGTGGTAGCGCTGGCTGTGTGTGCGATTGTGGACGGGAGACTCAGGGGGGATGTCGGCAGGCAACTCAAGCCAGGCCGCGCAGAGCTCGTTTCGGACACTGCGGTGAGCGTAACTGCGCGTTGGCTATCGCGTCTGGTCCCGCCTTTCACAATTGGTCTAACGGTAGTCTGCATGCTCGGAAGTTGCATGCCACCCTGGGAGTTCGACGTGGTGGAATATCATCTTCAGGCTCCGAAAGAATTTTTTCATAATGGTAAGATCTCGTTTATTGAGCACAACGTTTATGCGAACATGCCCTTGGGAGCCGAGATGCATAGCTTGGCGGCGATGGTGTTGGTTGGTGGTACGGACGGCTGGTGGTTAGGAGGGATCATTGGCAAAGTAATTGTAGGCAGCTTTTCTTTGTTGACTGCGGCCCTGTTGGGCGGATTTTGTGCACGGAAATTCGGACGCTGGAATGGTTGGGTTGCTGCAGGATTATTACTGGCGATGCCTGGCGTAGCGCACGTAACGATGGCTGGGCTCATCGATATGGTATTGGCTGCATATTTGCTCGGAGCAATGATTGTACTTACGGAGTTGTTGCCAAAAATATCGGCCGGAGAAGCGCGGGTTGGCGATTTGTTTCCGCTCTGTTTTATGGCGGGTGCCGCGTCAGCTTGCAAGTACACAGGATTGCTCTATGTCGTTGTGCCAATCTATGCAGCGATTGCTTGGAATGCGTTTAGGTCCCATTCGCGAAGACAGGTCGTTAGTTTTGTTGCGGCTGGTTTTTTCGGCTTGCTGGGGACATGCATCCCATGGTTTGCGAAGAACTACTGGCAAACAGGTAATCCCGTTTACCCGTTGGCAGCCGGTGTTTTTCGCAGCCGAGGTCTTTCAGTGGAACAAGTCGCGCAGTGGCAAGTCGTACACCGCGTGCCGATCTCAAGCGATGGAGGCACAGCCTATTCGCTAGTGGAGCTTTGGGCCTCGGTGCAGCAGCTGTGTTTGCAGAGCAATTTTCTGCACCCGAGTCTCTTTTTTCTATTGGTGTGCGGTGTTCTAGCAACTACAAACCGACGGGTTTGGGCTTGGCACAGTTGGCCCAACCTTTGGATAGCGACAGCCGCGTGGCTGCTATCTGTGTGGTGGTTGGCCACGCACCGCATCGATCGATTTTGGCTACCCGTGGTGCCCATATGGTGCGCATTAGCAAGCGTGGGCGTCCAGTGGATTGCACAGCGACTGTCGCTTGGACTCGCAGCTGCGATTGTAATGATTGGGCTTGTCTACGGCGGTTTCATGAGCGTGTCAGGCGCCTTCGTTGACAATCGTTTTTTTGTCAGCCTTTCCGCTCTCCGCGAGGACATTGGCGATGAAGAGCATTCAGGGCGATTGTCACCATGGATAGGCTGGGTGAATCAGCGATTTAGCGATCCAAACTTGCGACTGCTGCTGATTGGTGAGGCAAAGGCCTTCGATTTTCAGCCCAGTATTGTCTACGCCACTTGTTTCAACATCAATGCAGCAGAGCGGTGGTTAAGGGGCAAAACGGTCGCAGAGCAAAAATCGCGATTGAGCCAAGAGGGCATCACGCACATCCTCATCAACTGGACGGAGCTAGCGCGATATCGCGCGCCAGGGAACTATGGTTTTAGCGATTGGCCCCAACTCGAAGACGTGGCTTCGCTGATCGACACGGGTGTTGTGCAAACATATGATACGCCGTTTGAAGATGCAGATATTCAAGTATTGGAAGTTGTGACGCCAAATCCAAAATCTTCATCGAAACCAGAGTAAAACGTGAATATCATTCATGTCGCCCCCTTCGTCGTTTACTTGCTTGGTACGCAGTTCATTGGCCGCTTTGGCGATGATTGGTACCCCTTGCTATACGCGGTGCTTGTCGCCGGTTTATGCATCTGGTTGCCCGTTCTGTACTCCGGAAAGAGCGTCTTAAAACCGCACGGGCGCGTTGGACTGGGATTGTTGGTTGGGGTGGTTGGAATCGTACTTTGGATCTGGCTATCCAGTTTAGAAATCGAAAGTCAATTAACCGCATTTCTACCCTCTTGGCTCAGGCCGGAAGCTAGAGTTGGTTACAATCCTTTTGATCGCCTGAGTGGCACTGCTGTCTGGGGGTTTATCGCAGTACGGATGGTAGGAATCGCAGTGATTGTGCCGTTGGTTGAGGAACTTTTTTGGCGAAGCTTTTTGCTGCGATGGTTGGTCGATCCCGAATGGGAGCGAGTTCCGCTTGGAGAATTTACTGCGTCTTCATTCCTAACAGTTACGCTTATGTTTACCTTGGCTCATCCAGAATGGTTGGCTGCAGCCGTCTACTGTGTCCTGTTAAACGGACTGTTGGTGTGGAAAAAAGACCTTTGGCAGTGTGTGGTAGCGCACGCTACAAGCAACCTGCTGCTTGCGGTCTATGTGCTGAATACCAAGGAATGGCAGCTTTGGTAGCATTCTAGACAGGCTTGTGATAATTGCTTGCGATTTCAGTTTGTGGCAACTTCACTGAAAAAGATATCACAATCCGACACCTGGATGCACCTGGAAATATGTTCAAGTTCGAGAATCGGAAAAAGTTCGAGACCGTCGACTGGGAGCATGACCAGTGGGACGCCTATGTTCTTCAGCATCCCAAGGGAACCATTTTTCATACTCAAGCGATGATACGAGCTTTCGCTTGCTCAAGAGATTTTCAACCTCTTTCGCTCGCTGCCATCGATCAGTCCGGAAAGGTTGTGGCGCTGTTGTCAAGTTTTCGAGTAATGACACTGCGCCGCCTACCTGCTTTTGCGTCGCGTGCCATCCAGTATGCAGAGCCGCTGTGCGACAGCAGCACTGAAGGTGTCGAAGCACTCAAGCAGTTGATTGGGTTGCACGACCAGCGGATCGGTGCACAATCACTACTGTCGGAAGTTCGCTCGATCGCTGAACCCGGTGTTGAACGGGATGTTTTGAGGGCGTGCAATTACACGTACGCCGACTACATAAACTATCTGGTCGACCTGCAGAAGCCAGTTGAAGAGCTTTGGAGTCAATTGAACAAGAGGTTGCGTCAGAGGATACGAGCGACGTTTCGAGCGAAGCTAGAGATTCGCGACGACAATTCTCGCGACGGTGTGGATCGCTTGTACAAAGTCTTGCAGTATAGTTTCAGTCGAGCCAAGGTCCCTTTGGTAAGTCGAGATTTGTTTGAGCCGACTCTGGAGCATCTGCCTGCGGAGAGCGTTCGCATTCGCACGGCATTCCAACAGGGGGAGCCGGTTGCCTCCATTTTTTCTTTGCTCTTCGGAGACCGCGTGTTCTCCTGGTATGGCGGCACGTTGCGTCTCAACGGACGATCTCCATTTGCATGCATCGTATGGGATGACATTGAATGGGGCTGCCGAAATGGCTACAAGATATATGACTTCGGCGGAGCAGGGTGGCCGCACGAAGAATATGGGCCACGAAAGTTCAAGGCTGGCTTTGGCGGACAACAGGTACGCTACGGGCGTTATCTGCTACCTCATTCGAGAATTCGTTACCGAATTGCAGAGCTTGCCTACGGCGTATCAAGAAAAATGGGAGCTTGGTCCACCCACTAGAATCGGTTCGAAACGCGTTGAATGGATTGGTTCTGTTTTTCTCGACGACTTAGCTTCTGGCAATAGGCCGAGCGAAATCGCATCTCCAATCTCCTTGGCAAGCTGTTGAACGAATGGCTCCATCAGCATGCCTGCCGGATACACCGACAGTCTACGTGTATCAACGCCATCCCGCGCAATATCATCCCAGCCGACGTTGGCAATATTCAGTTCGGTATAGTTCAGGATTGGACAGAAATACGTAATACGCCCAGCGTACGGACGTGGGCGGTATTCGATCGCAATGCGATCATTGTTGGCCCAAAGATTGGCTAGCGATCGCTCAACGTTCGTACCGTCGGCCGACTTGCGCGCAGAAGTTAGCGCGTCGCGCCAGACATCCTTACGCCGCCTTACTTCGCGCATTTTACTCAAAAAGAATTGACGTTTTTCCTGCATACTTAGTTGCCAGAAATTGCGCATATGGAAACTCAGATTCTGCCAGGTATGAACCCAACGCCCGATGAAAGAAGGCATCTGCACGTTGGCCCAGTTGTGCGCGTCGAGCATACCCAGGAACGCTACATGTTCGCCTTGACTGATTAGCTGGGCAGCTATTTCTAGCGCAACGGTTCCACCCAAGCAGTAACCCGCCAACAGATAGGGCCCCGAGGGTTGCAGTTCTTGGATTTCCTCGCGATAAGTTGTAGCCATTTCTGCAACACTCGCTGGCAACGGATGATTGCCGTCCATCCCCACCGCCTGAATGCCATAGACGGGTTGTTGGTCACCTAGATGCCGCGCTAGATCGTCGTAAATCAATACATTTCCACCGGCAGCATGGACTAAAAACAACGGTGGTCGAGATCCGCCGGCCCGCAGTGGAACTAAGCAATTCCATTGCGGTTGCCATTGCTCGGAGCGAATGATTTTGGCGAGATCCGCAACTGTTCGATGTTGTAGGAGTGTGGCCAGCGGCATTCGTTTACCATAAATTCTTTCGATATGACCGATCAATTGAACTGCCAACAAGGAGTGACCACCCAACTGAAAGAAGTCGTCGTGAATACCGATGTGCTTTGCGCCTAGCAGATCTTCCCATAGGCGGCTCATATGCAGTTCTACCTGATCGCTGGGGGCCTGGTAGTTGACTGCTGGACTGATCTTGTCCACGTCGCGTTGAGCCAGCCGCTGTCGATCTATTTTATTGTTGGGTGTGAGTGGCAGTTCGTCGATCTCGACGATCGTCGCGGGCACCATGTACTGCGGAAGTTGCCGCTGTAGAGACTGCGCAATAGCTGACGTTTCTAATGTTGCATCGGTCTCTGGCACGACATAGGCAATGAGGCGATGATCGCCTTCGGTGAACTCTTTCGCGACAACAGCGCAATCCCGAATCTCCGTCTGTTGCAGCAAGACCGCTTCAATCTCACCGAGTTCAATCCGAAAGCCGCGGATCTTGACTTGATTGTCTGTACGCCCTAGGCACTGGAGTCGACCATCTGGAAGGTACCGGGCGGTATCCCCGGTACGGTAAATGCGTGGACTGGAGTGCATTAATTCTGCACAGGGATTGTCGATAAACTTCTCCTGCGTCAGTTCCGGACGATTTAAATATCCTATTGCCAGTCCGTCGCCACCGATAAACAATTCACCAGCGACACCGACAGGAACCGGGTTGAGGCATGGATCCAGGACAACCATCTGTGTATTGGCGATAGGACGTCCAATGGAGATGGTTTCAACTTCCCCAGAGAGTTTTTCGATACTTGACCAGACCGTCGTTTCAGTTGGTCCATACATGTTCCAGAGTTCGCAGCATCTATCGCTTAAAGGTTGAATCAAGTCACGCGGAAACGCTTCGCCACCGCATAGGATTTTTAGTGTTTTAGGATTGCCCGACCAACCTGCCTCGATCAACATTCGCCAGGTGATAGGTGTGGCCTGCATCACTGTAACCGCGTGTTGGGCAAGCAGTTTTTCCAAGCGATGACCGTCAGAAGCATCTTCGGCCGTTGCCAGCACGACTTTGGCACCACAAATCAACGGCAGAAATACTTCCAAACCAGCAATATCGAACGATAGAGTCGTAATGGCAAGCAACACATCGGCGGAATTCATGCCGGGTGTATGTTGCATCGAACACAAAAAATTGATGAACGCCCGATGCGAGATTTGAACTCCTTTGGGACGGCCGGTTGATCCGGACGTGTAGATTAAATAAGCTTGGCACTCGCTGGACACGGGACGAGAGATGGGCTCGCTGCTATGCGCATGCCACTCATCATCGAGTTCTATAATATCCAATCCGTCCGTCGGCAAACGTTCGCGCAGCACACGATGTGCAACGATAGTTCTCGCTTGCGAATCATTCAGCATGAACTCAATGCGATCGCGGGGAAAGTTTGGATCGATAGGCACATAGGCTGCACCTGCCTTCAGAATACCCAAAAGGCCAATCAACATTTCGGGCGATCGTTCCGTGCTCAACGCGACCAGGTCGCCTGTGCCAACACCCCGCGCAACCAAACAGTTTGCCAGTTGATTGCTCTTACGATCCAGGTCTCCATACGTCAGCGAGCCGCTGTGGGAAACTACTGCTAACTTCTGTGGATGGTTTCCCGCTTGCTCAACGAATAGATGGTGTACGCAGCGGTCCGCCGGATAATCTCGCTGGGTATTGTTCCACTCGTTGAGAATTTGGGATCGCTGTGGCGTGCTCAAGAGAGGTATGGTGGCAAGCTGTTCGTCCTTCGCTGACAGCACACCTCGGAGTAACGTCTCGAATTGCTCCAAACGTGCTGCGATAGACTCAGCGCTGAACAGGTCCGTGTTGAAGGTGCATTCCAATTCGATCTGTTCCGATCCGCG
>JBGSTP010000018.1:0-13882 GCA_041736515.1 Pirellulaceae bacterium | reverse complement strand
AAGAAACCCCACGGATTTCGGTAGCTTTGCCTACCTGCGGTTTTCGTCTGCTGCCTCGTTGGTTAGAGCTGTCGAATGCTGAAAAACAGCGGCTCGTTTCCAAATCCTCATTCAACGCGTTTGTTGGGGGGTTCCACGCGGTTCCCAATTCGCATGGTGCACATGCGCGGCATCCATATATCGTTTAGCTTTCTCCACCAACTCGGGGTGCTTGGCAGCTACATCACTCTTCTCACCTAGATCGGTGGATAGGTCGTACAAGGCGATTGTGCCCGTGAGCATGGGTTGACGAATTGCAACCCAATCGCCAAAGCGCACCGACTGTCGCGAGCCTTGTTCATAGAACTCCCAATACAGATACTCGTGGGCGAGCTGATCTTGACCTAACAAAGTGGGAACGATGCTGATTCCATCCGTGGTAACCTCGACGGACGAATTGGCAACTTCTCGCAATGTAGGCAGAACATCTGCGAAATACCCCACATGTTCAGAGACACTGCCAGGCCTGATTTTTCCTGGCCAGCGCGCAAGCATGGGCACGCGAACTCCACCTTCCGTTAAAGATCGCTTGATACCGCGCAGCGGCCCGCTGGGCTGAAAGCGCTCCAAATTATGATTGGATTCATCGTGAGGCCCATTATCGCTCGTAAAAAACATTAACGTATTCTCGTCGATTGCCAACTCCCGCAGCAGGTCTAGCAGGCGACCGATGTCTCCATCCATACGCGAGATCATCGCTGCTTGCCCTTTATCTTGATCCGACCAGTCTTCGTTTGCATAGACACCGAAGGTAGGCACCTCCGTACCGTTACCAACCATTCGCGTGGCTTCGTTGTTGCCATGCGGAATTGTCAGTGCTAAGTATAGAAAAAATGGATTCGAAGCGTTCTGCCTGACAAAGCCCAGCGCCTCTTCCGCAATCAAATCATGCGAATAATCTACTCTTTTTGTCGCATAACCGCCCAAGAACCCCGCCTCTTTGCCCTCGGGCAGCTGCACTTCGTTTCGCAAGCGAACCTGTTGGTCATTGCGGTAGAGAAACTCAGGGTAGTAATTGTGCGCATGAACCTGATTAAGATAGCCGTAAAAGTAGTCGAAGCCCTGCCGCAGCGGAAAACCGGCTTGGTCCACTTCGCCTAGACCCCATTTTCCAATCAGCGCGGTCTTGTAGCCGGTCCCCTTTAGTACTTCAGCAACTGTAATATCCTCATCTCGCAGCGACTGAATCGAGGTATCAGGGCCACCAGCATTTCCGCGCACATGAGTGTGACCAGTGTGCTGACCTGTCATTAGCACACTACGGCTGGGCGCGCACACGGGACACCCCGCATAGAACTGCGTAAACCGCATACCCTAGGCAGCCATTTGGTCCAACCTGGGTGTTCGAATCACTTGCTGTCCGTAGCAGCCGAGGTCACCATAGCCCAAATCATCGGCCATGATAAAGATGATGTTCGGTCGTTCAGCGGCCCGACTGACACATAGAAAGCCACTATCCAGAAAACCGCAACCCAGAAGAAAGCAACTTGTAGAAAACAACGTCCGAATAATAATTCGCATCCGATACTCCTCGCCCAAAAGTAACTCCGTAGGCATTGTATACTAGTCGCTAAAACCATGCACGCCGCCCAAACCGCGAATGCACCAATACCGCGACAGCATCGACGACCAGATGAGAAGAACTAGATGACACGACGACTAACCACCGGCATTGAGCAGCTGGACGAGGCCTTGGGCGGGGGACTTTTACCTGGAACACTCACAATTGTTGCCGGCGCTACCGGGGTTGGTAAAACACAATTGGGCATGCATTTTTTCGCTGCGGAAACGCGACCTGCAGGCCAGCCCGGAGCGATCATCGACTTATCCAGTCGAGGTGACTCGCAGAATCACGAGGGCTACACACAGCGAATGTTTTCGTGGCCGCTGACCACCGCCAGTATTCAAGTGACGGAATCGCCCTGTCCGTTCCAAACTGGACGCCCGCCGGATGTGCTGCCCTTTTTAGGCTACGGCGGCCGGCGTGTGCTTCGTAGTCAGATGGATACAGACCAATGGCACGCATGGCAATCCGAACTGAATCGACGACTCCCTCAATTATTCCGCTTCGTGTACGGACATCTGATCCACGGTACCCGACGCTTCATTGTCGACGGAATTGAACCACAGGAAGCTGCCAGCGACTCATTGCAAGTTGACCTGCTAGAGTTGATTTACCATCGCATGTTAAAGCAAGAGCACGATTGGCTGGCTCGCGAAGTCTTACGCGAACGTTTTCGCGAGAACGAGCCCCTAGTGATGAAGCATGAGTACGACCATACTCAATCTGCTGCCATGGTTTTGCTAACCACCAGACAGAGCATGCTCGAGCAATTGATGACTGCGCCGCTGGCAAACGGAGATCTTGCAGCCGGCGCGAACACGGTCATTTTTCTAGGGCGAATCTTGAGCGAGAATACGATGCAGAGAGCCATGTACATCGCCAAGCATCGTGGCAGCTACGCACACCAGCACATCATGCCCTTCAACATTACAGACAACGGGCTTGCTTTTTAAGTGCTATAGCGGTGCACGGCAACAAGTTCTGAGCGACAGTGTGTCAGAACTCTGGCAGCCCCGCCCATCATCCACGAACGCAGTTGGCCGAGCGCAATAAATCAACCGCCAGCAGCTTCGGTACGATAATTGCTGTTTTATTATCCCAACACTTGCTCTTTAATCTGCTGGTATTGGTAGCGGGGCGGTTATTTCGGTAGGATGAGGGTACACTAGCGATGGTGGAGGCGTTTGCGAGAGAGCGCTGCTACACCCCAACAGCGAATATTCCCAATCAAAATATTTTTCCAGTTACCGGAGAGTGATAGGTATGGACCTGCGAACTAAGTTGTTGTCTTTTGTGCTCATGGTAACCTTTTCCGCACTGCAGCTCAGTACAGCTTGGGCGCAAAATGCTGGTCAGGCCAAGCTGGATGAAGCAACAGATGCGAAACTCAATGCATCCTCACCAGCGGATTTTGAGAAAGTCGTCGAACTGTGCGAAGAGGCCATCAAAGCGGGACTCGACGACGGCGGAACAAGACTGGCGAAGCAACTGCTGGCGGCCGCTGCATTTCAACGCGCGCAAATAATGGTTCAGGGCTTGCCGGCGGCTGCCAACAATCCCAACGCAATGCGTCAACTTCGACGTAGAACAATGGAATCGCTGTCCAAAGCCGTCGAAAACAATCCCACTCTCGCGGAAGCCTTCGTGCTGATGGCTAAATTGGAAGCCTTGCCCGGCGGCGATCGAGCCGGCGCCATGGAACACCTAACCAAAGCGATCGAACTGCTAAAAGACAAACCAGTCGATCAATCTGGCGTCTACATTATGCGAGCCCAGTTGCAGGAGGATAACGAAGAAAAAATCAAAGATCTCCGCAACGCTATTCAGTCGGATTCCACCACTAGCGATGCTTGGCAAGCCCTGATTGTTATGCAACTGGCTCTAGGTAAGTTCCAAGAGACGGTCGACGATGCCAAAAAGATGCTGGAAAAAGATGAAAGCAATGAGATTGCCCTGCAAGCTGCTATCGAAGCTTTGTTGGGGCTGAATAAGGCCGATGAGGCAATTGAATTGCTGAGCACCCGGATCGAGAAAGATCCGAAGAATGGTGCCTATTACCGTGTTCGAGCTGCTGCTCTGCGTCAAAAATCATTTGCCGACGGAATCAGTGAAGCCGATCGAGCGTCAGTCAATCAACGAGCTCTTGAAGACCTCAATAAAGCGATCGAACTGAACTCGCGGGACTCAGAGGCTCTCGTGATTCGTGGAACCTTGTATTACGAGTTAAATGAGATCGAGAAAGCTAATCGCGATATTAGCGATTCACTCTTGATCGAGCCGAATTCGGTGCGCGGAGTGCTCATGCGCAGCATGGTGGCTGCCCAGGAAGGCAGATACTCTGACGCAGTGGCCGACATGGAAATGCTGGTCCGCGCTAACCCGAACGAGCAGTGGATCATGCAATTGGCTTCTTATTATCAAATGGACAAGCGACCTCGCTTGGCCATCAAGCTGCTTGACCAGCTTGTGTCGGATGACAAGGAGAATTGGCGTGCGATGCGCTTGCGTGGCGATGCCAAATTGAGCGTCGGTATGCACATTGAAGCCGTGGATGATTACGAAGCGGCGATCACGATACTTGAGACGAAGCGGGCCGTCAGCAAAGACGAAGAAAGCTCCGATCTCGACTACAGCGGCTTGCTCAACAACTTGGCATGGGTCTTGGCTACTTCGCCCAAAGATGAACTTCGCAACGGAAAACGCTCGCTGGAGCTCGGCTTGAAAGCGTGCGAAGCCACCGATTACAAAGCCGCACACATTCTTAGCACACTCGCGGCCGGTTACGCAGAAGTAGGCGACTTTGAAAATGCCAGGAAATGGTCCGCCAAGTCGGTGGAGCTCGGCAAGGAAGAAAAAAATGAACAAGTCGAACAGCTAGAAAAAGAGCTGGAAAGCTACAAAGAAAACAAACCGTGGCGTGAAGCTCAGGAAACTGAAGAAAATAAGAACCCTGTGGTCGCTCCCTCCGAGACGATTGAAACCTAAGGCACACCGCGAGTACCCTCAAACAGCGTTCCGTTCAGTTTGTACCTGCCGCAATGAGGTGGTAATTACCCAAAGACACAAAGACTCTAGATGGAGAAGCAGCACCATGTCCGATTTTCTTCTTTTGCTTAGCGAAAAAGATCGAAGTGCGTTGATGGACGTGGCGCAGCGAAGCGCGCTGGATGGCCTGAAGGGGCTGGTTCCCTTTCAACCGATTACCTCGTCCTACCCCCTGACCTTACAACGCTTGCAGTCGTCGTTCGTGCGATTGCATTGCGGAAGCGCAGTCGTTAGCTGCGCAGGGACCATCGAACCCAGCGTGCCATTGGTGAACGATGTTTGCCATAATGCCTACGAGGCCGCGAGTCGCTTGAGCACTGGTGAAGCAACTGATCTAGAAATCGAAGTCATGTTGGTGGGCCAGCTCCGCTGTCTGTCCGCCCGCTCTTGGGAGCAAGTACTGGATTGCTTGGAGCCCAGCGTACATGGTGTGCTATTGCAACACGACCAGAGTTACGCGACCTTTACGCCAGATAAATGGCAAACTTGGCCAGATAAGTCAGACTTTATGCAGCAGTTGCAGCGCTGCGCTGGAATGGAGCCAGGTCGATGGTCGAGCTCAACGCATGTTTCAACGTATCAGGTCAAGAGTTTGGGTAGAGTCGCATTTGAGGTCCCAGGTGACGCGCGGCTGCTTAGCAGAAACGCGTGAGCAACCTCCATCGCTGGACCACTTGGTGGCTTGCCGATCGAGGCTCGGTTCGCTTCGCGGTATGTTGGAATCGACGAGATGACCGCGGATAACACTAATTATCCACTGTGAGTTTATGCGTAGGTGTTCGTGGAGTTCGCGGTCCAACTTTTTCTGCTTTTACAAATTGATGAACCGCCTGAACGCAACAGCTCTGAATTCAGCGCTTGGACGGTAGCTCAACCAAGGGAGAAGCTAAGCTCCGCGCATTTATTTCCCATGGAATCCACACGAGAGTAAGCAGGTCGATTTTGATGTCGCCTTTGCGGCAAGGCACCTCAATCGACTCGAGTGTCAGCGATTCCACGCGAAAGCGCTCACTTAACTCGCGAATCTCGTCTTCGCATTCTTGATTGAGATCGTACTTCTCTCGGATTAAATCCTCTAACGTATCGTGTGCATTGCGAACGTCAGTCCGCTCTTGGGCGGCTCGCGTCATGCTGCGGCCAGCCGTGGCCCCGCGCGAAGAGACTTTGTTTCCCAACAGTGCACCGAGCATTGTCTGTCCAATATTCAATAGACTATTCCATTTTTCCTTGTCATACTGGGCCTTTTCGCGCTCAACCCGCTGTTCTGCCGTACGGATCTTCGATCCCAGCGTAGCGAGCTTGCCCGCGTATTTCTTTTGTAGCTGTTCTTTTTCCGCATCGCGCAGTTCCCGAACTTTGTGGCCCCAGGACATGCGCGCGTCGAGTTCGTCTTGCCCCAGTTGGCTTGTCTCCTTGAGCTCAATGCAGCTGAAAACCTTTGCGGGCACGCGACGATAAAGATGATCCATCAAGTCTTTCTCCCAGCTCTTGTATCGCTTTGCGTTAAGCATTTCGGCTGGTAATTCCGCAAATTCGTAGCCGTCCTCAGGTTGCGAACTCAACTCCAGCAGCCCAGGTGCTAGTTCGCGCGACGCAAGCCACACATCGTCAGCCAGGCTGCGATCGAGTTGGTACAGCAGCGATTTGTCGATCCAAGCATCCAAATTGGCCGAAGCTCGAACGTAATGAATGGATGCGTGGGCCAACAGTCCCGGTCGATAAACCACGCGACAGTCTTCAAGCTGTCGCTTGGAGGGTACCCAAAAGCGTTCTTCTATTCCATTGGGAACTAACGGCCGCGAATCCTTGGTTGACGCCTGCGTTACTGCCGACGCGTTACCAGCCGACGCCCCTCCAGTTGCAACCGCAGCGTCAGTGGAAGCCTTGTCGGCAGGAGTCAACTCCGCGCGTCGCGGATCCATGAGTTCTTGAATCTGCTGTCGACTGAGTGGCCCACGCAAATAGGACATGGCCCAACGCGTCTGAAAGATGGTTGGACCATCATCATGAACATTGTTCATCAAGAAGACCCGGTTACCCAATGCGGCCAGCGTTTGCTCCATCGCTCCGCGGTCGAACCGCCCGCCCGTTTGAGCTGCAGCTCCTTCGAGTCCGTCAAGCACACGGTCTTTATCTCGCTGGGTTTGCAAACGGCCAAGGAACCAAGTCCCAATATTGGAGAGCCCTTTGTAATCCAAATCGACAGGGTTTTGCGTGGCCAGCGCAATGCCCAAGCCGAACGCGCGGGCTTGCTTGAGCAGGACCAACATCGGTGGCTTGCTGGGCGGTTTCGCAGAAGGTGGAAAATATCCGTATACCTCATCCATATAGAACAATGCACGCAAACTACTCGTACCCGGTTGAGTTCGCATCCAACTCAATAGTTCGTTCAGAAAAATGGTTACGAAGAACATTCGCTCACTATCGCTTAGATGCGCGATAGAGATTATCGACAATCGCGGCTTGCCCTGGTCCGTGTAGAGCAACTTCTTGATGTCGAGCGGTTGCCCCTCGAGCCAGCCTGCGAAGGCGGGGCTAGCCAAAAGATTGTTTAGAGTCATGGAAAGCTTGAGCCGTTCCGCACTGGGATAGAAACTCTCCAAATCAAAGACGCCGATCTTGGTCACTGGCGGAGTTTGAATAGATCGAATCAACGAAGGCAAATCCAAGTTCTGGCCTTTGCGCCACGCCGTATCAAAGATGTTGGACAGCAGGATATGCTCGCGGCTGCTGAGCGGATCCGCATCGACCCCCATCAGAGTCAACAGTCCCGATGCAGCGCCAGCGACTCGTTCGCGCATAACGTCGGAATCGCCGATCACTTCCGGGGGAGGTGCATCAAACCCCTTTAATACCGTCATGGGGATGCCCGCATTGCTGCCGGGCGTGTATATTGCCATGTCGACACTATCTCGATATCGCCGCACTCGCTCTGCGGATTGATCCCAGGACTCCAGTCCGCTCCGCCATTTTTGGGCCGTCTCCTCAGCATACTGATCTAAGGTGAGCCCCTTGCGATTGGCCTCTGCAGGTTCTAACCACTTCTTGAAATCAGAGGGCGCCAAGTCCGGAAAGGCCAAGAGCAAATTGCCTAAATCGCCTTTCGGATCTAGACAAATCGCGGGAATACCGTCGATGGCGGCTTCTTCGAGCAGTGAGAGACACAGCCCCGTCTTGCCGCTGCCGGTCATGCCCACGCACATCGCATGCGTTGTCAAGTCTTTCGCATCAAACAGAACCTTTTCATCCAGTAGTTGTCGCCCAGCTAGTTCATATTTCTTTCCAAGATAAAAAGAGCCAATTTTTTCGTAATCTGGCAAGTTTTCCATAACTGGGATCCCGATGAGCGTGTTCAGGTTTCAAGACATTTCGTTCCAGTCGGCCGGTCGAACGATGATTGCAGATTGGCTGCTGACCAATTGCGATGGCACGATGGTAAGATAGTATCTCATTGCTTTCAACACTGCACTCAATCCCAGTGTTTTCCGCAGCGCTATCGATGCGAGCTCTTAACTTGAAACATATTTATATTCGCCTAGGGCTGACATGTCTGCTGTTGGGCTGTCAATTCTCCCACGTGTGGGCGCAAGCCGAAAAGCCGCCTAGATTGTCGAACGCACGAATTGCCAAACTGACTCAAGACGGCGATCGATTAGCCGACCAAGGCGACTACCAAGCGGCTTTGGATAAGTACACACGGGCTTACCAAGGAGTGGTTTCGCGGGTTCGTGGCCAGGACTTCAAACAGTCGGTTAAGCCGAGCATCTTCACGCGCAAGCAACTCGGCGAAGAGATGCTCAAGCTCCTAAAGGAGGAGTATACCGACGAAGAGCTGTCGTTGATGGACAACTCTTACAAAGTGTTTGGACTGGTGCCGCCGGAGCTGGATTCAGCCAAACTCATGACCAACATGCTGACCGAGGAAGTGGCTGGTTTCTATGATCCAGACAACAAACGAATGGTGCTCATCGTCGAAGAGCCACAACAGGCTGACCCCGGTTGGTTGGGGCGACTCTTCGGGGCAACACCAGCGTTTGATAAAGACGAGCAAAAGACGACGCTCGCACATGAATTGACACATGCCCTGCAAGATCAACTCTACGACCTCAATGCGATGGAAGCCAAGATTGAAGATGACGACGATATGCTGCTTGCGTTCTCGGCGCTTGTCGAGGGCGACGCAACGTTGCTCATGTTCGCAGAAGCGGGCGGTGAAGACATAAAAGAAATGGACGCAGACGGCATGCGGGCTACGTTCAACATTATGAGCTGGATGATGCCCATGGCTGGCGGAAAGACCTATCGTTCGGCACCGCCCATTTTTCGCGATTCGCTAACTTTTCCTTACTTTCAAGGGATGTTGTTTACGCTTTCGCTCGCTGGCGGGACAGGCTGGGAAAATATCCATGCAGCCTACCAACAACCACCGTTGAGCACGGAGCAAATTCTGCATCCGGCCAAATACAACCGCGATCCCGATATTCCGCAGAGCGTCGAGATTCCGCCGATTCAACAACTACTGGACGAATCGTGGAATCACCAAGGCGGAAACTGCCTCGGCGAACTACAGATTGGAATACTTTTGAAGACAGTATTTGGTGGCCGCGTTGCATCCGAGGGCTGGGACGGTGACCGATATGAAGTATTCAAGTCATCAGACGGGAAGCTCGCTGTGGTCCATGTGAGTGTTTGGGACAGCGAGCGGGACGCCAACGAGTTTGCTAAAGCCTATCGAAGCTACCGCAATCCGCCACAAGAAAAATCACCGCAGGGACCGCCACCCTCGTCAGAACAGCCCAACGCCGGACAAGGCAGTGCAGAGCCACTAAATGCAGAGCAGGTTGCGAGATCAGTACCAGCTAATGGCAGCGAACAAGCCAATGCGGTTTTTGCAGCAGGCGCTGAACGCAAGGTGCAAGTGCATGGCGACCGAGTTTGGATCGTCGAAGGCTTCGATACTAAACAAACGGGTAGCATTATTGCCGAATTGCCGAAATGCAAATTTGTCGAGAAAACCATAGCCCCAGACTGACCCACCCCCCCATAAAGAAGCAGTAGCCGGCTTCCAGCCTGGGTCCCCCGTCATCCCTGGGTCCCCTGTCATCCCGCACCCCCCGCTAACAGCGCTATTTTTCCTGATGAAATAAGACAATGGAGTATGTCGCCATGCGGAAACGTTTGGCGTGGCGACGTTGTGGTGTAAGGAATGAAGAGATTCCAGGAAAACCCAGGTTGGGAAAAACCAGGCAGGATGCCTAGGCTACATCGGAGCGGGGGGATTTTTTTGTTTCAAAAGCTGGACAGCCTTGCGCGGCTTAATTAAACTGGTCCGATAACGTAGCTAATTCCGCAGCCACAGGATATTACATTATGCGACTCGCCAAGACTTTCCTCCTCGCCTTTCCACTCTGCATTGTGCTGATTAATTCTGCTTCAGCAGGCCTCGTTTTTAATCTTAATCTGGTAGGTTCATCTGATGTTGACATCACAGCTCCGCCGCTGACAAGGACAATAAATGTTTACGCGTTTGAGAATGTTCCGACTAATGCGCCTGCTACTATTCTGTTTGACGCAATTAGCCTAACCCCCTTGGCTGGTGATCCGGACATAACTTTCACTCACAACTTAATAATTCCAGGTCCGTCTTCACCCGCGTTTCCGTATGCCTCGGGAACTACAGGCCTTGGAAACCTCCTTGGGCAAATTACAGCTACAGTTTCTAACACCGCGTCGTACTTAGATGCTCGTAGCGTTACTTTTGTTGGAACGGTTGGAACGTACACCCACGGTACCGGTGTTTTCACTTCCAACGCCATCGGCATCACAGCTGTGCCAGAGCCTGGTACATTTGGTTTGCTGGCAATGGGCGGAATGGGCCTTGCTTTCATGCGACGCCGACGAAGCTAGCCGAAGTTCAATCTTAAAACGTAGATGCAAAAGGAGCCTCGAAAGCGGCTCCTTTTTTCGTTTTTTGCTCAACCAATATCAGCTCGACGCGCGAGCGAATGGGCCCTTGGCATCCGTGACATTGGGCTGAGTCTGAAGATTGAAAACACCCACGCGCTGGCGCATCGAGCTGGTATGGGCCCGCGCTAGCAACGCGTATCGAAACGCTTTAGCAACCTTGGCTACTTCCGTGCGTCGGCGAGGCGCCAGAGATACCAGGCTGCGACACTGCGATGAGGCGCCCAGTGGTTCGTCAACAGCGCGACATCTGCCTTCTTAGGATGCGCCTGCAGGCCGCACAAATGCTGCAATCCACTGCGAACTCCAAAATCGTCCGTGGGCATTACGTCGAGTCGCCCGAGCGTGAAAATCAACAGCATCTCTACTGTCCATCGCCCAACGCCGCGCAGTGGCACCAAACGCTCGACGAGCTCATCGTCGCTTAGATTGCCCGCTTCTTCGCGACTGGGAATCTCGCCACTCAATGCAGCCCGAGCAATGCCGTGAAGTGCGGTCACCTTCGCCGCAGAAAAACCAAAACTTCGCAAGCGTCCGATTTTTGCCTGCGCAAGTTGTTTGGGTGTCGGGAAATCGTTGCCTGTGCGTGCATATGCCGCAGTAAGTCGACCGAGGATGCTGGTCGCGGCACGCGCATGCAATTGCTGGTGAGCGATAGCGCGAACGAGTGCTTCATAGAGACTTCGCTCCCAAGCCACCTGCAATTCGCATTTACCTATCTGTGCGATCCAAGCAGCGAGTCGTTGGTCGCAAGCAATCAGGCAACGTTCAGACTTTCTCAAGCGGCGTTGCAGTGCAGCTTGCTGACGCTTTATTTCGTCGGAGTTCGCCACCGGCAACAGCTTCACTCCCGCTAAAACCCAACCCCTATTTTAGCTTCCCAATGCTTCAACACAATTTAACATTAGGGTTTGTGTTTTTTTGTAGAACGATTGTCCCAATCGTTTTCATAAGCAATTGGGATAATTGTTAATTTTAAAGTTGGACAAAGCACTAGCTCCGCGTTGCACCCAATTCCTCACTTCTCGCTTCTTCAACGGTTGGCTTGCTGAACTTGCTGAGCTTCATGCCTGCAGCCACTGGCTGCGAGCGGGGCAGGAAGGATTGGCTGGACACCAACGTCACGAGCTTGCCCGATTGAACACACTCGCCGCGCTGATTTACGAGTTTGCGAAACCAGACAACTTCGCCACTGCGACGACCGCGCGGAGTAATTGATTCGACTTGAGTGACCGCATGGACGGTGTCGCCGACAAATACAGGCCTTTGAAATTGCCAGTCCGAGACTTTCACCAGCGCCAAATTGCGAACTCGCGGGCAACTGCTGCTCAGGCCGGCCATCATCGACAGCCCGAGCAATCCGTGGGCGATTGGTTTGCCGTAAGGCGTTTGCCGCGCATATTCGTGATCGACATGCAGCGGGTCGTAATCGCCGGTCATGCCAGCAAAATAGACAATATCTGTTTCGGTGACTGTGCGGCAAGGACTAGTCCACGAGGCCCCGATCGCGAGGTCTTCTAAAAACAGGCAGTCGGACATTCAGAACTCCAACACGTTGACTTTTCAACGCGACGCGAAAGGGCGTTTCGAAGCATTTAATGAGCAGTAATGCTAGCTGAAGAATAGCTGTTAAATAGCCAATTCTCAACCGAAATCCATTCTATTTTCGTCCGTATAGTTAGGATAACCCAAGTAAATATACCCTATTCCGAATTACTTATCACTAAAATCGGGTAGTTCCCCAAGTTCCATAGCGGGTTTTCAGCAGAACTGTGACGCTCTCTCCTCAGGTCGGGCTCAAATTGGATGCTAGCAGCTGGGCCATCGCCAACTAACTCGGGCGGATTGCCCTACCGAGGTTGTTTCAAAAGGCGTAAAATGTTGAGTCGATAAAAGTTGTGCAAAACGCCAATTCCACCGAGCTTCTTTTGCCAGCCTGCGTTTCCGATCGATCCAAATTTCGAATTTCCATGGAGATACTCCGCAATGGCGGAAGACACCAAGTTAAGTCCAGTCGAAGAAATCAAGATTCAAAGCCAATACCTCCGCGGCACGATTCCGCAAGATCTGGCTGACGACAGCGATGAATTCGCAAAACCGAATACTCAGCTTTTGAAGTTCCACGGCACTTACCAGCAAGACAATCGCGACGGCCGAAACAAAGGCGGAGAGGGAAAATCTGGCAAGCTGTTTAGCATGATGACTCGGACTCGCATCCCCGGTGGGCGGCTGACCGCTGACCAGATGATAGCACACTTGGATTTATGCGACGAACTGGGAAATGCGACACTCAAGTGCACGACACGCCAAGCATTGCAGTTGCATGGGATACTCAAAAGCGATCTGCGTCAAACCATTCGTCGAATAAATGACGTCCAACTCAGTACCCTGGCGGCGTGCGGAGACGTAAATCGCAATGTCATGTGCTGCCCTTCGCCGATCAGCGACGACGTTCACAACGAGATGCGACGCTTGACCGATGCACTAAAGGACCATTTGGCTCCCCGAACATCAGCGTATTATGAACTGTGGCTCAAGGACGAAGAGACCGGCGAGGAAACTCTGGTTGGTGGCGGTCCGCCCGCGGATGTCGAACCTATCTATGGCCCAACATATCTGCCGCGGAAATTCAAAGTAGCGGTCGCACTTCCAGAAGACAATTGCGTCGATATTTACACCAACGATCTAGGCTTTTTGGCTGTCGTCCGTGACGGGAAAATCATCGGTTATAACGTGTTGGTCGGTGGCGGAATGGGAACCACGCCAAGCGCTAAGAAGACCTTTCCGGCTTTGGCAAAACGCTTGGCTTTCACGACACCGGAAGAAGCCTGCGCCGTTGCGGAGGCAGTCGTCAAGGTGCAGCGAGATTACGGCAATCGCGCCGATCGCAAAGTTGCTCGAATGAAGTATTTGATCGCCGATAAAGGCATTGAGTGGTTCCGCGCCGAAGTCGAAAAGTATTATGGTTCAAAGCTGGCAGATTGCACGGAAGATGAAGTGCACGGCTTTGATGATCATATGGGGTGGTTCGAGCAAGGCGCAGGCAAGTGGTTTTACGGCTGGAATATCGAGAATGGCCGATTGTACGACGATGAAGATCGGCGGTGGAAATCAGCTATTCGGGAAATTTGCGCCGAACTCAAGCCAAATCTCGTGCTGACCGCTCATCAGAGTTTACTCATCACGGATGTTGCCGAACACGATAAGCAGAAATTGGAAGCCATCATCAAGAAGCATGGCCTGCCCCTTTCGGAGGAAGTTTCCACAGTT
>JBGSTP010000010.1:0-5925 GCA_041736515.1 Pirellulaceae bacterium | reverse complement strand
GAAACCGTCCGCGGTTCAGAACATTCATAATCTGGCCTCCTTGCCTAATGACGGAACTGTGACAACTCCATCTAGGCATGCGAGGCCATTTTGTATAGATCATTCTCTGACAATCATTTACGACTATCTAAGTGCCATTCGTTTGGGAGACCGCAGCGGTACTCTACGAACGGACGGGAAGGTTTGGTGAAGCTGCCAAGGCGTACCGCAAATTGGCTACGCTGGATCGCCGATTTCTTAGCAACTACCTGACGCAAATCGCTGAACTGGAAATGCGGCTGGGCAATACGGCGGCGGCATTGGCTGCGGGCGAAGAATTATTGGCTGCTGCTCCTGGAAATACGGAGAACTATCGATTTTTTGCCGGTCTATGCATGCAGTCTGGACAGACGGAACGCGGATTGGAGGTATTGCGGCGAAGTGTGCGCAACAATCCAAACGATCACGAGGCCTTGACGCTGCTTGCCAAGTCGCTGGCTGACGAGTTTCAGACCGACGAAGCGATTGAACTCTACTGGCGCGCGTTTGATGTCGCGGCTGACATCGATGGAAAGATTCCGACCATCGAGGCATTGACCGAATTGTATTTGCGCACCAATCGCTTTCAGATGCTGCTCGATCGATTGGATGTCATGAGCCGAGAAGAGAGCAAAACTCGAGATGGAACGCTGTGGATCGCTGCCGCTCACAAAGCCGCCGGAGACTTGGGAATGACTCGACAGTTGCTCGAGCAGTTGGTCCGCGAGGACAGTCGCGACACTGGATTGTTAGAGCAGCTGGTGGACCTTTCCAAGATTGAATACGACTTCGAATCAGCCACTGAGTTTCAGAAGAGACTGGTAGCGATATCGCCCAGCCCCGAGCGCGAATATTTATTGGCAACGCTGCTGATGGAGCTGGGAGAACTCGACGAAGCTGAGGGGTTGTGGATGAAGCTCTCTCAACGCGGACGTGGTTCCAACGACTTTCTTACCAGTGTCAATAATTTGCTCAATAAACAACAGTTTGAGCTCGCTGCTAAGCTGGGGGAACGGGCGTTGCAAATGGACCCTGAAAACTGGGAGTTGACTGTTCCCTTGATGACCGCCTACGCGCGTTTAGATCAATGGGAGACGTCAAGCGAGATAGCCGAAAAAGTTCTGGCAATGAAAGTGAATTCTAACGAGCCAACGCGAAAATTTCGTGAAACCATCGCAAAGCAGCTGACGCAGCAGCGGCCAATGTCGGCACCGAGCCCTGCAGCCATGCTGGGAGATTTATCGCTAACGGTGCAGTACGTTCCCCAAATACGCGCCTCGTTGAGTCCCAATTCTAGCGACCCCTTCGGCTACAGCGGCTTGCAATTCTCTGCCTACACTCCGAATTGCTTTGCGGATGTGCGCGCCGTTGCGTCAGTGGTTGATTTCTTGGCGATTCGCGATGAAGCGCAGCAGAGAGAGACAGTCGCGACCTCCACCGCAACGGCCTTAGCCAGCGGCACTGTCGATGAACTTTGGCAAGCCGTGCTTTTGAATGTTGCCGCGAATTCACGCTCTCTGTCTGCTGCATCCCAAAATGCAGACAGCGATGTTAATAAGTGCTTGAATCGGCTGGTGGAACTGAGAGACGTCGGTGCAGCCAATTTAATGGCTAGCAGTCTTTACAGCCAGCGGATTTCGACGATGCAACAAAATTCAACGCCATTTATGGAGGCGGAACTAGATCAGTTGCAGCGACTGTACGATGTGATTTCGCAGAACGCCAGCTCTAATACCCGAAGCTACATACCGTATTGGATGGCCGACGAGTTTCGCAGAGCTGGCAAAACGGAGTTAGCCGACTCGATTGTCAGCGCGCAGCTAAAGGCTGCCTCGGATCCCATGCAGCTTGCAGCAGCGGCTTCCATGTCGATGCGCGTTCTTTTTTATGGCCGCATTGATCCAGCGCAAGCTAAGCAAACCATTGCTTCCTCGCTCGAGCTACTCACGCGCGCGCTAAATGCAATCGATGCAAATCCTACCACTTCGCAAAACATAGGCAGTCTCGCAGCTCAGCTATTGCCTGCCATCTGCGAGTATGGGCAAATGGACGATGCGATCAAGTTGGTCGACGCGGTACTTACACAGCAGGCGCGATTGACGGCCGCCATGCGGCCCTCCCAAAGAGAGCAACTGGTCTCTCAAGCTGCCAGTGCGACAACGTATAGCGTGCGTGTTGGCGGAAGAAGCCAGCGCTTTTCGGTTGCCTTTCCGCCGGCTTCTGGATACTTCGGTGCTGCCTCAATTACGGCGTGCCATGCTTTAATCGAAGCGGCTAAAAAGAACGGCAAGCTGCCCGAAGTTCAGGCTGCATTCGAGTCATGGGTAGCAGAAAAGTCGGATGATCCTTACTTGAACTTCTCGCGCCTCATGGCCAAGGCTGCCGCCGAGGCTTGGACGGAAAGACCCACCGCGGCCTTGAAAACGATTGCCGACATGGACAGCCTCAGCTTGGGTACACAATTCGTGAGCCTACTGCAGGCCAGAATGCGATACGATAGCGGCGACGTGCGTGGTGCTCTAGAAACCATCGAGAACCTGCGTCCCTCAAATCAAAAGATGCTGGTTGACCGCGAGTTGACGTTATTGACGCTGGTTCTGCAGTTGGGTGATCTAGACCGCGCGAAACAGTCCGCGCAGAGATTGTTCGCGCTGCGACTTGACTCGGATACCGAATTCAAGTTGGCAGACCTCATGTACCAACTCGGCATGAAGGAATTGGGGGAACGCATGATGGGACGCATTCGTCGACGCTCGGGTGGAAAGCAGGATACGCTGGTGCAGCTCATGACACGCTACTCTTCCGCGAATGAGCTCGATTCGGCTGCGGAAATTGCTCGTCAAGTCATCCGCCGCACCCGGCCGGCCAGCTCTGAGAACTATCGCACCAACGAGAGCGTACAACACGAACAAGCCCTGCAGATCCTGGTACGCGCGAAGCAGATTCAGCCACTTATCGAGCAGTTAGAGAAGCAGGTGGCTCGTTCGCCCAAATCTGTTCCATTGATCGATCAATTGGCGGCCGCATACGATGTTGCAGGGCGTCGAGAGGACGCACAGAAATTACGTGTGCAAGCGGCGGAGGCCCTACCGCATGACCCAAGGAATCTGCTGGCCGCCGCGCAACAGCTCACCGCCAGCGGTGCCTTTGACAAAGCGGCTGACATGTATGTGCAGGCTGTACGCAAATCGCCAGGAGTGCTGAATGATGCGTATTACGAAATGCGCACCGCTTTTGCAAAAAACCAGACTTGGCCCAAAATGGTCGATATGATCGTGGAAGAGGGAGCCGGGAAATTCCAACAGAGCTATCGCCTGGGTGAGATGTTCAACGAGCTGATGAGAGCCAAGCAGCAAGAGTCTGCCAATAAGCTGTTTCGAGCCGTTGTAAAGGATAGCGATTGGTACACGCTAAGCAGTTTGTTCGAGAATGGAGCCCGGCAGGATGAATTGAAGCTGGACGATGACATTCTCGAACTGATAACTCAGAAACTGTGCGATGCTTCGGTCGACACCAACAACGTTAGCTATCTCAACACCATCGATAATAAGGGTGTCCCCAGCGGCGCCACGAATTTCCTGGTGAAACTGGTTGGCAATAGCGACCAACATCTGAAACGCATTCAATCCGAGCTAACCAAGCAACTCGAAGCCAATCCGAAGTCGCTTTTTCCTCGCGTGGTACTCTGCTTGTTGCATTGCCAACACAATGAAATAGCGGCAGCGAGAGCTCTCGTAAAACCGCTCATAGATACTAAAACCGCAGACTCCCGAGCCGCCCAAGCTCTATGGGTGATCGCGGGGCAGTTAGTTGACAAGGACAAATCACCCCAACTAGCCCGCGAAATCATGGAATCGATCGAGTCATTGTCGGCACAAGATCTTGGATGGGGGAGCTTTAGTTTTGACTCCAGTCCGCAAAACCTACTGGTTACCGCTTACGAAAACTGCGGTGAGACCGAACGAGCCAAAGATCAATTGTTAAAGGTGATGTCCAATTTGAAAGTCGATAACTCGCAGGATACCTACAATCCAGGCTACGGCGCGTATCAGTATGTCTATTCATTGGAAGGATTGTCTCGCAGGTTTCTTACGATCAATTGTCCGGCGGAGGCGTTTATCGCCTATCGCAAGGCCTTTGCCAATACAGCTTTGCTCGATGTTGCAGGTCGGTACATGAGCAATTGGCAATCAAGAGAGGCGTCGCTGAAGTCGATTGTCGACAGTAAGCTGACTAACGAAGTCGTGTTGCAACTTTTGCAGGCAGCCACAATGGATGACAAAAAAAGTGGCGCGGCATCGTATCTGAGCGCAGTAGAAATTATCGGAAACGGTGTTGCCGATACCCGTATCGCGATCCCGCTAGAGCAGTTTGTGGAACGCGTTAAATCCAATGCCACACTAAAGTCTGCTGTTGAAAAGTGGTTGAAACAACAGCCATTACCCGTCAGTGGTCACGTGTCCACGTTGGTAGTTCGACTGGTGATCGCCAATGCCGTCGATGACGCCGGCCTGAGCAGTGAGCTTGCCACGCAATTACTGCAGTGGGCGAGCCAAAATCAGCCGCCTGTTTCAGAGGTTGCGGGCAGTTCTGCCAGCGGTAGGCTGAGTGCAAGTTCTGAGGCATCCTCGGCTCAGGCTGACGAGCTGACGTCGGCCCTGACGGACGAACTGGCCTGGGCGATTGTCGCGAGGAATCTTCCCCTAGATGCGCAGTTTGCAGAGGCAAAAGTGACGCTCTTGCAGCGAGCAATGAACGCTGCGGTGAGCCTTAACAATAGTTCCGTGGCGTTCGACTTGCGATGCCAGGTAGCACGCGCGGTTGCCGGTAACGATAAGGCTCGCGCTCGCGAGCTGTTTATGCAGGCGCTAGACGATTTGCTGCCTGTAAATGCTGCGAATTAAGCTAAAGCGCTGGTGCATTTCGCCGCCCGCCATCATTGTGAGATTTCAATTTTCGCGGATTGGTACCTTTTGCTGGAACGCACATCCTTCTGCACACCGAGGAAAAAAATGTTTTTGACACCAATCAACTATAGCCGTTTTAGCAGCAGTCGCTGGCTCATGGTTGGCGTCGTATTTACTCTGGTCGTCGCGGTGGCCAGCGCACAAGTCCCAAGCACTTACTCCCCTGCGACCAGCGGAACGAACAGAGGTAATGTCGACCGCACTAGCGCCGCAGAGCGTTCACTAGCGGCGCTCGATTTGGCTATTCTTGCGAGCGAGAGTGGTTTGGAAGACGTCGCCTTCGAAGCCGTTCGCAGAGCCGTCCGGAATGGTCCACCCGTTGTCTCGGTCAACATCGGTGGATTGCTGGCCACCAATCCAAGCCCCAGAACATCGACGGCTGTCCCGGCCAATAGTAATGGAGTGGGCGACAACCAAACCGATTTGGCTGGTCGACTAACCAAAGTACACCAAGCATGGCAGGCAGCACAGTTCGAACCGGACGAATGTTTCAATCTGTGGAGAGAATTGGTTTTCCCCAGTGCCCGACCCAGTGAGGCCTTTACCTATTCGACATTACAGAACTCGCGAAATAGTTACTCTTACAGTGTCAATTTGGATGAATCCGCGCCAGCGGAGATTCCTTTCGCGGCCATGCATTTGGTGGATTGGGCGCGGCAGGCAAATCAATTGGCCTCGTTGCGCTCGATGCTCGCCGAGAAACAGGATTTGCCTACAGCTAAATCCACCGTCATGCTGCTTCGAATCCTCCTTTCTCGCGAGGATACGGCTGAAGCTGAAAGGATTTGCGATGAATTGGCTGCCACCCCGAACTTGATGATTTCCGAAATCGATTCCGCACTGCTGATGTCACTTGCGGTTAAACTGCTGGAAAACCTGCCATTGGAGTCACCCGCGAGAGCCAGACTCTGGCAAGCATTGCTTGAAGGTACCAAGAATT